>JAEDIZ010000118.1 GCA_016296635.1 Oscillospiraceae bacterium | reverse complement strand
CTTTCTCAATAGCAAAGTTTCTTTGGTGCTCAGTTTTCAGGGTACATCCTGAATAGTTGGTGCTGATTGGTTTGAGGGTCCACCTGTTCCCATACCGAACACAGAAGTTAAGCTCAAATTCGTCGACGATACTTGTCGGGTGACTGACCGGGAAAATAGATAGTGCCAACACAGAGCCTGAGAAATCAGGCTCTGATTTTTTTAATTGGTGTTGATTGGTACGAGGGTCCACCTGTTCCCATACCGAACACAGAAGTTAAGCTCGTATCCGCCGACAATACTTGCCGGGTGACTGGCCGGGAAAATAGGTAACGCCAATACGGAAGACTCCTTCTTCGGAAGGAGTTCTTTTTTGCCTAAAACGTGCCACCGGCACGTTTCTAAGCGGCAAGACAATACTACCCTAATCGGGAAGACAGATGACGCCAATACGGAAGACTCCTTCTTCGGAAGGGCTCTTTTTTTGCCTGAAATGTGCCACCGGCACGTTTCTAAGCGGCAAGACAATACTTACCCTAATCGGGAAGATAGATAACGCCAATGCAGAAGACTCCTTCTTCGGAAGGAGTTTTTCTTTTACCTGATATGCACTTGCGGCTGTGATCGGACTGTAAGTCATTCTTATTCTGCGCGCATATCGAAATCGGCTGGGACTTCGGAATGCATCCTTCGCTTGAAATGTTAAAAGAACCCGGTGCATCCCAATTGGGAAGCACCGGGTTTTTGCTCAGCCGAAGTAATCGCCCCAACCGTCATCGTAATAATCGCCGGCATCCGACCAGTCGTAGTCATCGTACTCATCGTAATAATCATATTCGAAGTCATAGTCATCATAATAGTCGTCATCGTCCCAGCCGGCGTCATTGGACTCATAATACTGACCGTCATCATCGATGTAGTAATCATCGCCGAAGCCGATGAAAATGTCCTCGCTGCCGTTCCAGTACCAGACATCGCCGTCCTCGTCATACCAGTAGAAGGTATCTCCGTAGTCACCCGAGTCGGAATATTTTGCGGGCTTGGCGGGAACTGTCTTCGGAGCCGTGCTCCAGCCGCCTACGCAGGAAACGGTGTCGAGCATATTGCGGCAGATGTCGTAGTAGTTCTGAATGCGGTTTTCCAGCGCGATGGCTGTGCCGACAAGTACGTGGCTCGAAGAGCCGTAATAACGAACCTCCATGGTGCCGCGCACCGGCGTGCCGGCGTCGGCACCTGCGAAAATGGAGCCGTCCAGCCATACGTAACCGGTGATGCTGTAATAGCTTCCGCAGTCCTTGCAATCGGTGCCGTTGACCTTGATGAGATAATTTTTGAACATGGAATCAAGCAGCTGCGTCAGAAGAATCTCCATCTTTGGCTTGGCAGTTGCCAGACCCTGCGTCATATACGGTTCAAAGCCGGTTGCGCTTTGGAAGGATACGGTGATGTTGGAGAAGTAATCGTCAGTTCCGTCCTCCATCACGGCGCTGAAGCTGAGTCCGCTTTCCATTTTGGAGGATGGGCTGCCCTCCATCTGCACGGGAAAACTGACCTGCACATTGGAAAAGCTGCCGGGGAAGCTGATGGTCTGCGTGAGAGGATCCTCCGGCGTGGGCAGCAGCATAAGAGCTTCGCTGGCGCGCAGTGTATTGCCGTCCCCGTCTGTGAGCGTGCCGTCATCGGCAAGGCAGAGCGTGGTCAGGATCGAACCATCGTCAAAATTCAGAACGACGCCGTCCTCCGTCTGATCAAGGCAGAAGGGTCCGATCTGCTCGCCGTATGCATTGATGGCCATCCACTCGGCTTCGCCTCCGATCAGCAGATAGAACGGCTCGGCGTCGTATTTCCAAAGACCTTCAAAAGCAGAGAGTTCATCCAGCGTCCGAACCGGTTCGTCCATCAGCTCGCTGCGGATCATTTCGTCATAGACGGAGCCGCTGTATTGTTCGCAGATGTCCAAAACAGTCGAAAGCTCCGGCGGCAGGAAGACGATGCAGCAGCCGTCCTGAACACCGAAAAGCCGGCTGCTGTCTTCTGTTTCATAAATGATGTTTCCGTCGAGATCCGCAGCGGAAATGAGGAATCCGTGGTTCAGCTGATCCTCGGAGAACTCGCCGAGATCAAGCGTCAGAAGGTCGCCGTCAGAAAGAACGGTATCGATGCGGTTTTCGCCGAAATCATCCCCGACGGAAATGCAGACGGAGCCGATCGGCTGCAGGGTGCGGTTGGCCACGGTAACGGTGACATTCTGCGTACTTTCGCCGCAGGCGGTTAGCCCAAGACAGAAAGCGAGGATCAAAGCGAACAGAAGCGCAGCTTTCTTTTTCATATTGATATGGTCTCCTTTTTGTGCTGAGAATAAACTTGACAGTTTTTCGGATATTTCCATTATATATATCTGAACTGTTGTTTGCAAGGAAAAAAAGACCGTCAGCACAATGGCGAACGCTCTGTTTCGCGAGAAAACTCCGGCACACAGAAAAAAATACTTTCCTTTGCGGGCAGGATTCGCTATACTATTATATATATGAGTATAGCGATCGGAGGAAGCTGCCATGGAACTGCAGGAAATTCTTTCAAAAGTCGATCATACGCTGCTTTCGCAGGCGGCAACCTGGGAACAGATCCGTGCCATCTGCGATGACGGTATGAAATACAAAACGGCATCCGTCTGTATCCCGGCGTCCTATGTCCGTCAGGCGGCGGACTATGTGCAGGGAAAGCTTCCCATCTGCACGGTCATCGGCTTCCCCAACGGCTACGCCACCACGAAGGCCAAGTGCTTCATGGCCGCCGACGCTGTGGAAAACGGCGCGGAAGAGGTGGACATGGTCATCAACATCGGCTGGGTCAAGGATCGGAAATGGGACGAGCTTCTTTCCGAGATCCGCGCCGTCAAAAAAGCCTGCGGCGGCAGGCTCCTGAAGGTCATCATCGAAACCTGCCTGCTGACCGATGAAGAAAAAATCAAAATGTGCGAAATCGTTTCCGAATCCGGCGCGGATTATATCAAGACATCCACCGGCTTTGCAGGCGGCGGCGCCACCTTCCATGACGTAGAGCTGTTTGCGCAGCATGTGACAAACGGTGTGAAGATCAAGGCCGCCGGCGGCATCAGCTCTTTGGAGGATGCGGAAAAATTCATCGCGCTGGGCGCGTCCCGTCTCGGCACCAGCCGGATCGTGAAGATCGTAAAGGCGATGGAAGCGGAATAATGTTTTCCGGGGCATTGCGTGGAAGCTGACACGATGCAGCGGTTCTACGCATGGAAGATCGGCGGCAAGGGCAAGCTCTTGCCCTACAAGGTGCGATTTTTGCGGAGAGGCGAGACGCTGCGGACAGCGTTCCCTACATGTGCGATGCGGGTCGTCGTGGACGCCGACCCCTGCAAGATGCGATTTTTTACAAAAACCCTACATTATATATAATAAGGAGAGAGTGATCATGACCCCTCATAATAATGCAAAGCCCGGCGATTTTGCCAGAACCGTTCTGATGCCCGGCGATCCGCTTCGCTCGCAGTTCATCGCAGAAAACTTCCTGGAAAATGCACAGCTTGTCAATAACGTCCGCGGCGTGCAGGGCTACACCGGCACCTACAAGGGCGTAAAGGTCTCCGTCATGGCCTCCGGCATGGGCATGCCGTCCATGGGTATCTATTCCTGGGAGCTGTATAATTTCTTCGGCGTAGACAATATCATCCGCATCGGCTCCACCGGCGCGATGCGCGAGGATATTCAGGTGCGCGACATCATCATCGCGCAGGGCGCCTGCACCGATTCCAACTGGGCGAACCAGTACCATCTGCCCGGCACCTTCGCTCCGATCGCCAGCTGGGATCTTCTGCGCACGGCGGTAGATCTTGCCGAAGAGAAGAAGCTGCCTTATCATGTGGGCAATGTGGTTTCTTCCGACCGGTTCTACGGCGATGACGGCGATATGCCCGAAGGTCTTGTTTCTGTTCACGGCTGGGCAAAGATGGGTGCGCTTTCCGTCGAGATGGAAACCGCCGCACTTTACATGAACGCTGCCCGCTGCGGCAAAAACGCGCTGGGTATGTTTACCGTTTCCGACCATCTGCTCCGCAAGGAGGATCTGACCGCGGAGGAGCGTCAGACCGGCTTCCGGCAGATGATGGAGCTGGCGCTGGATACGGCTGTCGCCATGGAAAAATAACAATCTGCGAAAGCGGACAGGAGGAATCCTATGAAACGAATATTCCTGATTGTCCTCGATTCCTGCGGCATCGGCTTTGAGCCGGATGCTGAACGTTTCGGGGATGTCGGTGCCAATACGCTGAAAAGCTGCGCGGGTTCTGCACAGTTTAAAATGGACAATCTGATCGCCATGGGTCTCGGTAATCTGGACGGTGTGGACTATCTGCCGAAAACCGATCATCCTGCCGCGGCATTGGCCCGGCTGCAGGAGCGCTCCAACGGCAAGGACACCACCATCGGCCATTGGGAGATCTCCGGCCTCGTCAGATCGAACCCGCTGCCCACTTATCCCAACGGATTCCCGGAGGAAGTGCTCAAACCCTTCCGGGAAAAGACCGGCCGGGGCGTTCTCTGCAATCTGCCCTATTCCGGCACCGAGGTCATCAAGGACTACGGCAGGGAGCATGTCAAAACCGGCGATCTGATCGTCTACACATCCGCCGACTCCGTGTTCCAGATCGCGGCCCATGAGTCGGTCGTACCGCCGGAGCAGCTTTACGAATACTGCCGCATCGCCCGTGAGATTCTGCAGGGCGAACACGCGGTCGGCCGCGTCATCGCCCGCCCCTTTGAGGGCGAATGGCCCTATTCGCGCACCACGCGCCGCCATGATTTTGCGCTGGAAGCACCGGGGAAAACCGTGCTGGACGCCATTGTGGAAGCCGGCAAGGACATGATCGCAGTGGGCAAGATCCATGATATCTTCGTCGGCCGCGGCATGACGGAATTTACCTACACCGCGGGCAACACCGACGGCCTTGCAAAGACCCTTGCCTATGCCGACCGCGATTTTAACGGTCTGTGCTTTGTCAATCTCGTGGACTTCGACGCCCTCTATGGCCACCGCCGCAACATTGACGGCTATGCCGCCGCGCTGCGCGAATTTGACGAATGGCTGCCGAAGCTTTTGGAAAAGCTGACGGCAGATGACATGGTCATCATCACCGCCGACCACGGCTGCGACCCCGCCTACATCAAGCACACCGACCACACCCGCGAATATATCCCCATGATCGCCATCGGCGAGCGGGTGAAACCCGTAAACCTCGGCACCCGCCCCGGCTTCTGTGACATCGCCGCCACGGTAGCAGAGCTCTTGGGCGTCAGCTACGAAACCCCGGGCTGCAGTTTCGCTGCGGAAATTACCGGATAAAACAGAAATCTGACAGATACTATATAATAAGGAGAAAACAATATGATAGCATTGGCTTGTGACCACGGCGCATACGATCTGAAGGAGGCCGTCAAGCGCCATCTGGATGACCGTGGATTTGATTACAGAGACTACGGCTGCGACAATAAGGAAAGCTGCGACTATCCCGACTTCGCAGGTGCTGCCGCAAAGGCGGTTGCTTCCGGCGAATGTGACCGCGGCATCGTCCTCTGCACCACCGGCATCGGCGTTTCCATCGCCTGCAACAAGGTGAAGGGTATCCGCTGCGCGCTGCTGCACGATCCCATCTCTGCCCGCATGACCCGCGAGCATAACGACACCAACATGATGGCGCTCGGCGCCGGCTTTGTGGGTGAACTGCTCGCCATGGAGATCGTGGACACTTGGCTCGACACGAAGTTCTCGCAGGCGGAACGCCATCAGCGCCGCATTGACAAGGTCATGGCGCTGGAAAAGGAATAAGAATAACCGTATAAAAGGGCAGCGCGGCAGATTCTTCTGCCGCGCCTCCTTTTTTGAAAAATATTTCCGGTGCCGTTTCGGGTCGTCGAGGACGCCGCCCCCCACAAAAACGCCCGTATGAACACCCTCTCCAACGTGGTTTTCGGTTCTGCGGATGAAATACTGCGATTATGCTTTATGCCTCCGGCGGCCATATTTCTTGCTGTACGGCAAGAAATATGGAAAAGAAGCGTACCAAAGGGAAAACCCTTCCGTGTGGTTTTTCCCTTTGGAAACCCTTTCCGCAGACGGCCAAAGGGATTTGCGAATCCC
>JAEDIZ010000014.1 GCA_016296635.1 Oscillospiraceae bacterium | reverse complement strand
AGCTTTGTTTCCATATTTCTGAACCCCGCTTTCAAGTATCGTTTCTGCTTCGCCTCGGAAGGCTTTTACAGACGGAAGTGTACGGTTTCGCCTCTGGATATTTCCCGGAAACCGCAGCACGTCAGAACCTGCTGCGATGCAGTATTCTCGATCTCCGTTTCGGCTGTGATATGCTGCACGCCGGGCTGAGAGAGCGCCCAGTCGCACATGGCCTGCACGGCTTCCGTCATATAACCGCAGCCGACAAAATCACTGCCCAAACCGTAGCCGATTTCCGTTTCACCGTTTTCGTCCGGAAGATCCTTGAAATCGGCGAGACCGACAACCACGCGGTCATATCGACGAATCAGAAACCAGAAAGAATGCCACATATAATTGCGGTCGAGATCTGCTTTCGTGGCCGGAAGCTGCGATTCAACAATGCTGCGGAACATGCCGGTCAAAGGCTCGGCCCGATAGGTACACATCAGCTGCCGCTCCAGTTCCTCCGGATGCTCCAGCCATTTTTGCAGCTGCAGCCCGGTGAGCGGAACAAGCTCCAGCCGTTTTGTCTGAAGCTTTACGGAAACGGCTTCCATATTTGCTGCCAGCATTAGTTCTGTGCCTCTGCGGATTCAGCCATCTTTTGCTTGGCAAGTTTCAAGGCGGTTGCCAGCTGATCGGGGCAGGAGGTATCCTTCATGCCGCAGCGGATACCGGAGAGTTTTTCGATGATTTCATCAATGTCCATACCGGCAACCAGCTTGGCGATGCCCTGCGTGTTGCCGTTGCAGCCGCCGATATATTCGGCTTTCATAAGCTTGTTGTCTTCAATGTCGATGAGAATGCGGCTCGAGCAGGTGCCGCGGGTACGGTATTCAAAATGCATGTTGTATTTCCTTTCTACTGCGTGAGATCTGCAAGATCTAAGTTTACATAATCGATAAGACTGCCCGGTGCCAGCAGAACCTGGCAGCCCCGACAGCCGGCGGAAACGCCGATTTCATCATACAAAATGGCGGTTTCGTCCAGATAGGTGGGGAATGGTTTTTTCATGCCGATGGGACTGCAGCCGCCGCGGATATAGCCGGTGGTGGGAAGCAGGTCTTTGACGTGAATCAGCTCGACCTTTTTATCGCCGGCAGCCTTGGCTGCTTTTTTGAGATCCAGCTCGCAGCAGACCGGAATGCAGAAAACCAGAAAGCCGCGCTTTTCGCCGCGGGCCACCAGTGTTTTGAAGATCTGCTCCTGTGGCATACCGATGGCGTCTGCGGCATGGATACCGCTGAGATCCGATTCGTCCCATGCATATTCTGCCACGCGGTATTGGATTTTAGCTGCATCGAGCAGACGCATCACATTTGTTTTCGTCAAACGATCACTTCCCTCTGAAAAACTGAGAAGCCGCATGGGCTTGCGTCAGAATCTGCCGGTTCCTGCATATTATACCGGTATTTTTGCGGTCTTGCAAGTTCGTTTTTTTTATGCTACAATTCATTAAATCGTAAAACGGAGGAAATAGAAAATGTCAATCGAAAAGGTTCGTGCATATTTTGAACAGATGGGTCTTGCGGATCGAATTCAGGAGTTTGATGTTTCCAGCGCAACAGTTGAACTGGCGGCGCAGGCGGTTGGCGTAGAAGGAAAGCGGATTGCAAAAACACTTTCGTTCATGCTGGATTCCGGCTGCATTCTGATCGTTGCCGCCGGCGATGCGAAGGTGGACAACAAAAAATACAAGGCCGCATTTGCGCAGAAGGCCAAGATGCTGGCGCATGATGATGTGCCGGAGTATATCGGCCATGCGGTTGGCGGTGTATGTCCTTTTGCGGTCAAGGAAGGCGTCAAGGTATATCTGGATGAATCGCTCAAGCGTTTTGAAACTGTTTTCCCGGCCTGCGGCAGCAGCAACAGCGCCATCGAACTGACCATTCCGGAACTGGAAAAATACTCCTGCTTTGATGGGTGGGTCGATGTCTGCAAGGATTGGCAGGAAGAATAATATAAAGAAAAAAGACGCCGGAGTGCCGGCGCCTTTTTTGAATCACGGATATTCTTTGCAATTTTGTCCATACTATTCTCAGAAAAGGGGAGAAATGTATGGACGAAGAAAAGCAGGAAAAACAGAGCTCACAGATGGAGCAGCTGATCGATCTCGGTGCGGCAACCACAAAGACGGATGCCGGTAATATCTACACGCTGACGATCGTCGGACAGATCGAGGGCCATCAGGTGCAGCCGGAAACCTTTAAAACGACAAAGTATGAGCATGTGATTCCGCTGTTGGCAAGCATTGAGGAAAGCGACGATGTGGACGGACTTCTGCTGCTTCTGAACACCGTGGGCGGCGATATCGAGGCGGGACTTGCTATCGCCGAGCTGATCGCAGGTATGAAAAAGCCGACGGTCTCACTGGTTCTCGGCGGCGGGCATTCCATCGGGATTCCGCTGGCAGTCTGCGCAAAACGATCGATGATTGTCAAGACGGCAAGCATGACGGTGCATCCGGTGCGCATGACGGGACTTGTGGTGGGTGCGCCGCAGACCTATCAGTATTTTCAGCGCATTCAGGAGCAGATCGTGGATTTTGTCACGCAGAACAGTAAGATTTCCCGGGAACGGTTTTTACAGTATATGATGGCAACGGGAGAGATCGCGACCGATGTCGGGACGGTGGTCTACGGGAAAGAGGCTGTCGAGTCGGGGCTTATCGATCAGCTTGGCAGTCTCAGCGACGCGCTGGGGTATCTGCACCGTCAGATCGCACGGAATAAGAGAAAAAAAGGGCAGTGATCCGGTGCTTTGCACCGGATTTTTCCTATTTTCAAGGATTCGTTGAAAAATGAAAAAATAAGTGATACAATGTATTTGTATCCTTGTACCCAATTTCGGGTACAGACCAATCGGAGGATCGAACATGACCTATTGGATAGCGACATTGCTGGGAACGGTTTGCGCCCTGACGGAGTTTTTTCCAGTTTCCCGCACCGGGCACCTGGCGATGATGCAGAATTTTTTGAAAATCGGCAATATGGAGGAGCATCTGCTGTTTTCGTTTCTGATTCAGTTTGCGATTCTTGCCGCCATTGTCGTGACCTATCGTGCGGATCTGAATGAACTGTTCCGCCAGGTGAGAAGAGGCCGCGGTAAGGATTCGGCGGTAAAAGCGCAGAAGCAGAAGGCTACGCGCAAACGGCTCATTTCTTTCCTGACACTTGGGTTTGTACTGTACATCCCTGCGTTTTTCCTCGGCACCGCTGCGCAGTCACTTACCGAAAAGCCGATGCTCGTGGCGCTGATGTTTGCATTGACTGGAGCGGCGCTGTATATTTCCGACCGGATGGGGCACGGCAACAAGAATGTGCGGTCTGCAACGCTTCCCGATGCGCTTTCGGTCGGTTTCGCGCAGCTTGTTTCTGTGCTTCCCGGTGTTTCGCGTTCCGGCGCGACCATTTCGGCGGGCCTTCTGTGTGGCTTTGACCGGCAGTTTGCCGTGCGTTTTTCCATGCTCCTGTGGATTCCGGCGGGCCTTGTTGTCTGCCTGATTACGCTTGGACGCGCGATTGCGGAAGGAATTGTCTGGAGCTATGTGCCGATGTATCTGGTCGGGATGGCTGTTTCGTTTGTAATTGGGGTTTTGGCGATTTATGCAGTCCGACTGATCGCGCAGCGCGGCAGATTCGGTAATTTCGCGTTTTACTGCTGGGGCGCAGGACTGCTGACAATGCTTCTGGCTCTGATTTCCTGAGGAGAGTAAGGTATGGCTGATAAGAAAAAAACGAAATCTTCTGCGACAAGAGGAAAAAACACTTCAAGCCGCAGCAAAAAAGCGGCGCAGCAGCAGGTGCCGATCCGACGGGAAGTCGGGGCGATTATCTGCCTGTTTCTTGCGGTGTTCACGGTGCTTTGCTGCTTCGGTGTAAAAGCGGCATTTCTTGATTTCATGGGATCGCTGTTCAAGGGACTGATCGGCTCCGGTTTCTATGTTCTGCCGCTTTCCTTTTTGATGGGCTTTCTGATCCTGCTTCTGCATGACGGAAGACCGGTGGCGCTGCGGGTGACCTGCGCATTTTTACTGGCGGTCATCATCGGTGCGCTGCTTCACCTTTTGGGTGGACAGATCAATGCGGACTGGGGCTTTTCCATGTTCAAGGAGCTCTATCTCGATGGCGTGGATGGCATTTCCGGCGGCATGATTTCCGGTCTGCTTTCACAGACACTGGAGCTGATCATCAGCCGCGTGGGCGCAGGTCTTGTGCTTACGGCGGGACTGATTCTGTCGCTGATCACAAGCCTCAATATGACGATCAAGGGGATTTTTACAGCGATCAAAAACCGCCCGAGAGTCGAATATGACGAGCCGCAGCGCGAGCATAAGGATCCGGCAGAGGTCATCGTAAACCGGGTCGCAACAAAGCATATCGAGCAGATGGAGCGCCGCAGAGCAAAGGCTTCCGAATTCGATCTCCCGGTTGATGAGCCTCCGCTTCCGGAAAAAAGCAGAAATACGACGAAAAAGGGAATGCGTCCGGATGAGTATGTGGAGCAGTCCCAAAGAGAAGGCGCTGCTGCTGCAAAGCCGCAGGCGGAATCTCCCAAAACGGAACAGGCGGTACAGACTGCCGCGCCTGTGCAGCAGCCGGTTCATACCGATTATAAAAAACAGTTTGACGATCTGATCGCGCAGCCCGTGAAGAAGGAGACTGCTGCGGAAGCGAATGCTGTGCATGAGCTGCCGAAGCAGATGCCTCCGTTTGTGATGCCGGTTACCGAACATCATGAGCAGCCGGTGGTTCATCATGAGCAGCCGCAGGTATTGGATGAAAAGATGCCGGCTGCGGAACATTCGCAGTCGGAGAGCGTCAAAAAAGAGGATGTGCAGCAGGAGGCTGCGCTGATTGAGCAGGAGATCTCGCAGGAGCCGGCGAAACCGGAATACCAGTTCCCACCGGTGGAGCTGCTGCATGCAGGCAGCGGCACCATGGCAGACGGCACCAACGAGATGCGGCAGAATGCCAATCGGCTCAACGATACGCTCAAATCCTTCGGCATTGAGGCGCATATCATCAACGTGACCCGTGGTCCGTCCATCACCCGGTATGAACTGGAGCTCAGCCGCGGCACAAAGCTTTCCAAAGTGACCAATCTGGCAGACGATCTCGCGCTGGCGCTGGGCGCCTCCGGCGTGCGGATTGCGGCGATTCCGGAGAAAATTTCCGTTGTCGGCATCGAGGTACCGAACCGGCTGGTCTCTACGGTCTTTGCAAGAGATGTCATTGATTCCAATGAGTTCAACAAGAGCAAATCCCGCATTTCCTTTGCAGTCGGCAAGGATATCGGCGGCAGCTGCATCATCGGTGATATCGGCAAGCTTCCGCATATGCTGATCGCCGGTACCACTGGTTCCGGTAAATCCGTATGCATGAACAGCCTGATCATTTCTCTGCTGTATAAAGCAAAGCCGGAGGATGTCAGACTGATCATGGTCGACCCGAAAATGGTTGAGCTCGGCATTTACAACGGTATTCCGCATCTGCTGATTCCGGTCGTGACGGATCCCAAGAAGGCAGCCGGCGCTCTGCAGTGGGGCGTGACAGAGATGATGCGCCGTTACCGTCTGATGGCGGACGCCGGTGTGCGTGATCTGGAATCGTTCAACAAGCTGGCGGAAAACTCCGAGGAATTTGAACACATGGCGCAGATCGTTGTGGTCATCGATGAGCTGGCGGATCTGATGCTGGTGGCGGCGAAGGAAGTCGAAGAATCCATCTGCCGCATTGCACAGATGGGCCGTGCGGCCGGTATTCATCTGGTCATCGCAACGCAGCGTCCTTCTGCCGATGTCATCACCGGCCTGATGAAGGCCAACATTCCTTCCCGCATTGCCTTTGCGGTGGCTTCTGCCATGGAATCTCGTATCATTCTCGATACAGCCGGCGCGGAAAAACTGGTGGGCAAGGGCGATATGCTCTATGCACCGCTGGGACAGGGCAAGCCCAAGCGTGTGCAGGGCTGCTTCATCACGGACGATGAGGTTTCTGATGTCGTGGACTTCGTGAAAAAGTCCAGCACACCGGATTATTCCGAGGAGGTCCTGCAGGAGATCGATCGTAAGGCTTCCGAGAGCGGCAGGACTTCTTCCGGCGGAACGGTCAGCGTATCTGAGCCTTCCTCAGACGGTGATGAGATGCTGCCGGCGGCAGTGGATGTGATCCTTGAAACCAGTCAGGCTTCCGTTTCCATGCTGCAAAGACGGCTGAAGCTGGGCTATGCCCGCGCAGCGCGTATCATGGATGAGATGGAGGAGAAGGGAATCGTCGGCCCCTTTGAGGGTTCGAAACCCAGACAGCTTCTGATCACAAAAGAACAGTGGGAGATCATGAAAAACGGCGGCAGTGTGACAGACAATCCGCCGGTGGAGGAGGAAATTCCCTGACGTATTCAACCGGTGAAAACCGGTCAGAATAAAACGGAAGCGTCAGCTTCCAAATAAAATGCACTGCATCCGGCAAAGCCGGAGCGGGAGCGGAGGTAATGAAAATGAAGTATGAAAAAAACACGCAAAACAAGGTCAGACGCATGGCTGCGCTGGCACTTCTGACGGCACTGGTCGTTGTCCTGCAGCTGATCGGCACCGTTATCACCATCGGCTCGACACCGATTTCTCTGACGCTGGTGCCCATCGTCATTGGCGCAATCTTACTCGGGCCCGGTGCAGGCGCTTTTCTGGGCGCTGTATTTGGCGTCGTGGTTCTGGCGGGCGGCTTCTCCGGCAGAGACTGGTTTACAGCGATGCTGCTGAATTTGAGTATGTTCTGGACAATTGTGGGCATCATGCTCAAGGGCATTGGCTGCGGCGCTGTAGCGGGCCTTATTGCAAAGGCACTGAAAGAGCATATGACGTTTGGCTGCATTCTGGCGGCAATCAGCGCGCCCATCGTCAACACCGGAATATTTGCGCTTGTCATGCTGACGGTGCTGCGCCCGGGACTGGAAAGTTTTTCCGCGCAGATCGGCGGCAGCGATGCGGTGCAGGTTCTGTTCCTTGTGCTGATCGGGGTGAATTTTCTTGTTGAGTTTGCGGTCAATGCGGCACTCAGTGCAGCAATCGCGCGCATCGTCCACACAGTTGCAAAGCTGGACTGACGAGGATATATGTTTCAGTTTTTAAGAAAAGGAAAGCAGTTTTTACTGCTTTCCTTTTTGCTTTGGAGAAATTCACAGAAAACTCCAACAGAAAACAACGAAATCGTGCATAAATATTAGCGAAATTTCGTTGACATGCGGATGGGCTTGCAGTACAATATTATAAAATTCAGAAGTCTGGCATCTAGCCGGATGAATGGAATTTGCTCTGTAAATAATTTTTGTATATAGGAGTGAAAACATTATGGCAGTTGGCGTACTGATGCCCAAAGAAGGCATCACAGTCGAATCTTGTGTCATGGGTGAATGGAAAAAGCAGGTTGGCGATCAGGTCAACGTCGGCGATATTCTGTTCTCTTATGAAACGGACAAGGCTGAATTTGAATGTGAATCCACCGCAGCCGGCACCCTCATTGAGATCTTCTATCAGGAAGGCGACGAGGTTCCGTGCCTTGTAAATGTCTGCGCAATCGGCAACCCCGGCGAAGATACCTCCGCTCTGAAGAATGCTGCTCCCGCTTCCGAAGCTCCCGCTGCTCCTGCAGCTGCTGCTCCCGAAGCACCGAAGGCTGCTGCAGCCGCTGCACCCGCAGGTCCCTGCGCACAGGCTGTTATCATGCCGAAGGAAGGCATCACTGTTGAGTCCTGCATCATGGGCGAGTGGAAGAAGAATGTCGGCGATACCGTTGCAGTCGGCGATGTGCTGTTCTCCTACGAAACCGATAAGGCTGAGTTCGAATGCGAATCCACTGCAGCAGGCACGCTGCTGGCTCGCTTCTACGAAGAAGGCGACGATGTACCCTGCCTCGTCAATGTCTGCGCAATCGGCAATGTCGGCGATGCGTTTGAACATCTGAAGTACGGTGCTGCTGCACCCGTTGCTGAAGCTGCTCCTGCTCCCGAAGCACCGAAGGCTGCTGTAGCTGCTGCTCCTGCAGGCCCCTGCGCACAGGCTGTCATCATGCCGAAGGAAGGCATCACCGTCGAGTCCTGCATCATGGGCGAATGGAAGAAGAATGTCGGCGACGCAGTTGCAGTCGGCGATGTCCTGTTTGCATATGAAACCGATAAGGCTGAATTCGAATGCGAGTCCACCGCAGCAGGCACGCTGCTGGCCCGCTTCTATGAAGAAGGCGACGAGGTTCCCTGCCTTGAAAATGTCTGCGCAATCGGCAATGCCGGTGACGCTTTTGAACATCTGAGACCCGGCTCCGAGGTTCCGGCACCTGCTGCCGCTCCTGCCGCAGTTGAAACCGCCGCTCCTGCAGCAGCTGCCGCTGCTCCTGCTGCCCGTCTGGCAATCTCTCCGAGAGCAATGGCCAAGGCTGTTGCCAACAATGTCAACCCCGCGATGGCTACCGGTACCGGCCCCAAGGGTCGCATTATCGAGCGCGATATCGACAAGCTGATCGCTTCCGGCGCAGCTTCCTACGCAGCACCTGCAGTTGCACCTGCTGCCGCACCCGTTGCTGATGACGAATACGAGGATGTCAAGTTCAATGCTGTCCGCAAGGCTACTGCAAAGTCCATGACCAAGAGCCTTTCTACCATGGCTCAGCTGACCCAGCAGTATTCCTTCGATGCTACGCAGATTCAGGCATACCGCAAGATGCTCAAGGAGCTGGAAGGCCCGATGAGCAAGATCAGCCTCAACGATATGGTCATGTTTGCCGTTGCAAAGACCGTTGGCTCCTGCGCAGATCTGAACGCCAATATGGTCGAGGACAATGTTGTCCGTCACTTTAAGCATGTCCACCTCGGCTTTGCCTGCGATACGCCGCGCGGCCTGATCGTTCCCACCATCTTCAACGCAGATCAGAAGAGCCTGCTTGAGATATCCATGGAAGCCAAGGAACTGGCTGCAGCTGCTCGTGAAGGCACGCTGTCTCCCGACAAGATGAGCGGTGCAACCTTCACCGTCACCAACATCGGCTCCTTCGGCTGCGAAGCTTTCACCCCGGTCATCAACCCGCCTCAGACGGGTATCCTCGGTGTCTGCAACATTCAGACCAAGATCAAGTCCGCAAAGGACGGCGTTATCGCTACTTACCCCGCAATGGGACTGTCGCTGACGCTCGATCACAGAGTCATCGATGGCGCTCCCGCAGCCCGCTTCATGCAGGAACTGTGCAAGACGCTTGAAAACTTCATGACCCTCTTGGCCAAGTAAGAGAAAGGAAGAAAGAGTATGCCGAAATCTTTATATGTTGATCCCGTAAAGGCCCGCGAGGCTGGCACGATCCATTTTGACGATATCCCCGTTTGCCAGTACAACAAGTCCATCAAGCAGGAACTGGACGAAGGCAACTACACCAAGGAAGACCTCATCCGCATCTACCGCGATATGGCCATCTGCCGTGAGTTTGAGAACATGCTCAACCTCATCAAGACCCAGGCAAACTACAACGGCATCGAGACCACCTATCCCGGCCCCGCTCATCTGAGCTATGGTCAGGAATCCTCCTGCGTCGGCGAAGCTTATCTGCTGGACAAGGACGATATCACCTTCGGTTCCCACAGATCTCACTCCGAGATTCTGTCCAAGGGCCTGAGCTGCATTCAGAAGATGTCTGATGCAGAACTCATGGAAACCATGCAGAACTTCCTCGGCGGCAAGACTCTGGCTGCTGTCAAGAAATTTGCTGATACCTCCGATGTGAAGGAACTGGCAATCCGCTTCCTGCTGTACGGCACCGTTGCAGAGATCTTTGCCCGTGAAAACGGCTTCCATCATGGCATGGGCGGTTCTATGCACGCATTCTTCCTGCCCTTCGGCATTTACCCCAACAACGCCATCGTTGGCGGCTCCGCTACCATCGCAGCAGGCGCTGCTCTGTATCAGAAGAACAACGACAAGAAGGGCGTTGTCGTCTGCAACATCGGTGACGCATCTCTGGGCTGCGGTCCTGTCTGGGAAGCATTCAACTTCGCAGCAATGGATCAGTTCAAGACCCTGTGGGAAGAAGGCCGCAAGGGTGGCCTGCCCGTTATCTTCAACGTCTTCAATAACAACTACGGCATGGGCGGTCAGACCCGCGGCGAAACCATGGCATACGATATGCTGGCTCGTCTCGGTGCAGGCGTGACTCCGAACCAGATGCACGCAGAGCGTGTTGACGGTTGGAACCCCCTGGCAGTCATCGACGCTTACAAGCGCAAGATGGAGTTCATCAAGAACAATGACGGCCCCGTCCTGCTCGACGTTGTCACGTACCGTCTTGTCGGTCACTCCACCTCTGACCAGAACGCATACCGCAGCAAGGAAGAGATCGAGGACTGGAGAAGCTACGATCCCATCGTCAAGTTCCGTGCCGCTCTGGTTGAGGCCGGTGTCGAGTCCGATGAGTTCTTCGGAAACCTCCTGAAGGAAACCTCCGACCGCATGACCATGATCTGCAAGGCAGCTGACGACAAGGAGATCTCTCCGTACGTTGACTTCGATGCCAACCCCGGCTATCTTGAGAACCTGATGTTCTCCAATCAGACCGTCCGCTCCATGGGTGCAGAAGGTCAGCAGATCCGCGTGACCGCTCCGAAGGAAAGCCTGAAGCGCTACACCGATCTTGCAAACAAGGAACACTTTGCCTTCGATAAGGACGGCAAGAAGTTCTCTGACATGAAGGTCTACAACATCCGTGATGCTATCTTTGAGCCGTTCATCAACAAGTACTATGAGGATCCCACCCTCGTTGCTTACGGCGAAGATGTCCGTGACTGGGGCGGCGCATACGCTGTCTACCGCGGCCTGATGGATGTCATTCCTTACTCCCGTCTGTTCAACTCCCCGATTTCCGAGGCAGCCATCGTCGGTACCGCTGTCGGTTACTGCATGTGCGGCGGCCGTGCAGTCGTTGAGCTGATGTACTGCGACTTCCTCGGCCGTGCAGGCGACGAAGTCTTCAACCAGATGTCCAAGTGGCAGGCAATGTCCGCAGGCATCCTGAAGATGCCGATGATCCTGCGTATGTCCGTCGGCGCAAAGTACGGCGCACAGCATTCTCAGGACTGGGTCGCCATCGTTGCACACATCCCCGGCCTGAAGGTCTTCTTCCCGGCTACTCCGTACGAAGCAAAGGGCATCATGCAGTCCGCTTTGAACGGCACCGATCCCTGCATCATCTTCGAGTCCCAGAGAATCTACGGCAAGGGCGAAGAATTCCATGAGGGCGGTGTTCCCATGGACGAATACGAATGGGTTCCCGGCGCTGTCAACAAGGTTCGCGACGGCAAGGACGTTACCATCCTGACCATCGGCGCTACTCTGTACCGTGCAATGGACGCTGCAAAGGAACTGAGCGAAAAGTACCATGTGGAAGCTGACGTCATCAACATGCCGTCTCTGGTTCCTCTGGATTACACCGACATTATCGCTTCCGTCAAGAAGACCGGTCGTGTCGTACTGGCATCCGATGCCTGCGCCCGCGGCACCTTCCTCAACGAAGTTGCACAGAACATCTCCACGCTGTGCTTCGACGATCTCGACGCCGCTCCTGCAATCGTCGGCGCTCGCAACTGGATCACCCCGCCTCACGAGTTCGACAAGTACTTCTTCCCGTACGCAGGCTGGATCCTCGACACCATCAACGACAGACTTCTGCCGCTCGACGGTTATGTTTCCGAGAATGCACCGAGCGATGAGGAGATCATCCGCCGCAATAAGCTGGGTGTCTAAGCATGGAAAAACAGAAGATTCGCGCCGTGATTTTTGATCTCGACGGAACGCTTCTGGATACCGCAAAAGATATCGGTGCAGGTGCCAATCTGGCCCTGCACCGATTCGGTTTTCCGGAGCATTCCAGAGAAGAATACGTCGGCTTTATCGGCCATGGTATCCGGGAGCTTCTGCGGCTGGCCTGCCCGGCGGATTGTACAGAGCAGCAGTATGAGGAAGTTGTCCGGTTTTATCTTGCGTACTATCCGGAGCACTGTACGGAAAAAACCGTTCCGTTTCCGGGCATTATGGACATGATGCGGAAGCTGCAGGAGGCGGGATATATTCTCGGCATCCTCTCCAATAAGACAGAGACCACGACACTCCGTATTGTGAACTACTTTTTCCCGGAGATTCCGTTCCGAGTGGTTTGGGGCAACAACGGTGTCAGACTGCTCAAGCCTGCGCCGGATGCCGGCATTGCGTTGACGGAAACGCTGGGTCTAAAGCAGGAGGAAATCATGTACGTCGGTGACGGCGAGTCCGATATGACGTTTGCGTCCAAAATGGGCTTTGCGGCTGTAGCTGCGACCTGGGGCTACCGTCCGCGGCAGGAGCTGATCGACAACGGGGCGGAAGTGTTGTTGGAGAAAGCGGAAGATCTGCTTGGCCTGCTTGGTTTGCAATAAAAGGATGGAGGTTTGTCGGCGGCAATGAAGGAGAACTCGGAAAAGAAATGTCCCGGGGATATGATCACAGACGGTGTGCTGGCATATGGCGTGGACGTGGGAAGATTCGTCTTTGAAAGCGAAAACTGCACGGTTTACGTCATATCGGATCTTCCGCACATCAGTGCTTCGGATGTCTTTATGATCTATTAGATCTCGAAAGAGGACTATCAGACATTGCTTAAAAAGTCCTGCCGAAACCGGATTCCGGAGCCGCCCGTACCGGCTGAGAAAACGTCCGCCTGCAGAAAGCGCTTTCTGTGCGGAGAATCGGCGTACTGTCAGAGATACTGGTGTACATTGGAGGATGTCGATTTGTCGCTGGCAGAGAAGATGCCTTCCGATGAGGATAACAACATGAGCAGCGGTTGTATCGAACAAAGAAATGACGAAATCATTTTCGTATATAAGAATACGGAATACACGATAACATCCCAGCCGTATGAGCCGTGTATGTATATCAGCAAAGACGGGATGCTTTTCCGTGCTTTGCGCAATGCGTTTGATACGTCTGAATTGCTGGAATGCCTCACGGAGGGCGTGAGCGTAATGGGAATCGACGGAAAGCGGTACGGACTGGCTGACTTTTGTAACGTATTTGCGTTTATGATCGATCATGACCGCGGTGTTATGAATTTTACGGACGCGGCGGAGCATATGCGAAAGAGTTGTTCGAACTGACGAAAAAAGAAAACCCTCACCAAAGAGGAAGAAAACTTCCTTTTTGGCGGGGCTTTTTTTAGATCGGATGATTCGAATCAATCTGAAAATCAGATGTTTCCTTATTTGAGAAGGTTGGTCAGAAGGCTTGCCACATCAAGGCCGCCTTCATCCTTTTTCTCGTCCTTTTTGGCGGGCTTCTTTTTCTTCTTGCCGGTGGAGGTCGTCTGCTGCTGCGCAGGAGAAGCGCCGAGCAGATTCATGGCAAGTTTGCCGAGGTCGACATTGCCGAGAAGCGATCCGAGCAGGCCGCCGACGGCGGCATTATTGCCGGAAGACTGCGCGGCTGCGGTCTGCTGGCCCATCAGACTCATCAGAAGCGGTGCAGCGGTAGCGAGAATGCTGCCGGTCTGCGCCGGGCTGACGCCGGTCTGTGCGGCAACGGACTGCGTCTGGGCCTGTGTGTTGGCGCCGAGCAGATGCGCGACGATTTTGGCACCGTCAATCTTATCGACACCGGAAAGGAATGAAGTGATGTTGCTGGTATCGTTGGCGGCGTGCTGCTGCAGAGCGCCGGCAAAGCCGGACTGCTCGTTCTGCGCCTGCGCATTGGCACCGTTCAGAAGCAGGGGAAGGGCAGAGCCGAGAACGCTCTGAACCTGCTGCTCGGATGCGCCGGTATTCTGGCTGACACCGGAGATGCTTTCGTTGCTGAGGAGCGCGCCCATAAGTGCATTGAGATCCATATTGATTCCTCCAAATCCGAAATTACGGTTTCATATTCATGTCAGCTTTATTATCGACGGATTTCGGCAGATTGTCAAGAAAGAGAAAGATTGTTTATTGAAAACAGAGGAATGGTCGTGTATACTATAGATAGCTAATATACATGAAATGGGAGTGAAATTCATGGCTGAAAAGAAAACGCATAATATTGTAGCTGCATCGAGCGGTGAAACAACTACCGGCAAAAAGGTTCAGGCTGCAAAGCCTGTAGGCAACAGCACCGGCCTTCGCATCGGTGCTATCATTCTCTGGATCGTTGCCATCGGCATGGAAGTCTGCGCAGTTCTTGTTCTGACCGGCAAGCTCTCTCTCAGTTTTATGCCGGCTCTGTGGCAGCTCATTTTGTTCATCGTGCTGGATCTTGCCTGTGTCATCATCGGTTCCCAGCTTTGGAAGAAAGCCAACCACATCAGCCCCGTATCCGAGAAGAACAAGGTCAAGTTCTGGCTTTGGAACAACATGGGCCTGATCGTCTGCGTTGCTGCATTCGTCCCGTTCATCATCCTGCTTCTCAAGAATAAGGAACTGGACAAGAAGACCAAGGCCATCGCAGTTGTTGTTGCAATCATTGCTCTGCTCATCGGCGGCGTCAGCAGCTATGACTGGAATCCCGTTTCTCTGGAACAGAAGGAAGCGGCCGTGGAAGCTCTGGGCGACGGCAGCGTTTACTGGGCTCCTTTTGGCAAGGTCTATCATACCCATGAGGACTGCAGCGCTCTGAACCAGACCGAAACGCTGACTGTTGGCTCTGTTGAAGAAGCCATCGCTGCAAACCGGACCCGTCTGTGCTCCTTCTGCGCAAGACAGGACGATATCACCGGCGTTGTAACGGACGAAGCTGCAGATTAATTTGAAAAAATGAAAAGGGAGCATCTGCTTCGGCAGATGCTCCTGCTTTATGGAGGAAAAAATATGGTTGACTGCCATATTCATATGGTTTTGGACGGCGGATACTGGCGTTCAGCCATAGACCGGCACCGGGAAAAACCGGATGAAGCCTTTATCAGAAATAAACTTGCGGAATACCGTGAACTTGAATATACATGGCTGCGTGACGGCGGCGATCGTTGGGGTGCAGGCGAGCTGGCAGCGAAACTGGCACCGGAATACGGTATCGAATACAGAACGCCCTGCTTTCCGATTTACCGGGAAGGGCATTACGGTAGCTTCATCGGACGCGGATTTGAAACACTGAAAGAGTACAAAGCACTTGTGCGTGAGGTTCGTGAGCGGGGCGGTCATTTCATCAAGATCATGATCTCGGGCCTGATGGATTTTGAACATTACGGCGTGCTGACGGATGAGCCGATGTCAAAAGAACTCGTATCCGATTTGACGAAGATCGCGCATGATGCAGGCTTTGCGGTTATGGCACACGCAAACGGCGATGCGGCGGTTTCCGCCGCCGTAGAAGCGGGGATCGATTCTGTGGAGCATGGAGCATATCTGTCTGGGGAAACATTATGTCAACTTGCTGAAAGCGATACAGTCTGGGTGCCGACATTGGTGACGGTAGGAAATCTTCTGCATGAAGGAAGATTCCCGGATGCCGTGGTGGAACCGCTGCTGGCATATCAGATGAATGCGGTAAAATTTGCGGCAGAGCATGGAGCATCTATTGCGCCGGGCAGCGACGCAGGCGCTTACAATGTGTTCCACGGACAGGGCGGAGAGGATGAACTGGTGCTTCTTCGCACGGCACTGGGCGAAAATGCGGAAACGGTGCTGGAAATCGGCAGCGAAATTCTGCAGCTGAAATTCTGAAATGAACGAGAAAGGTAGCCAAAGGGTTGTCTTTTTTGTTTTCTGTGATAAAATAGACTGAAGTACAGACGATGAGGTGAACACCGTGGGAACGAAGAAAACAAAACAGACCAAAAAGAAGATCGTATCCGCTGCATGGAAACTATTCTATGAGCAGGGCTATGATCATACGACGGTAGACGATATTGTCGAGGAATCCGGAACTTCCAAGGGCTCTTTTTACCATTACTTTGAGGGCAAGGACGCGCTGCTCAGCTCGCTGTCGTTTTTATTTGATGAAAAGTACGAAGAACTGATGCCGACATTAGACGAAAAGCTGGACAGCATCGAGAAACTGCTCTATCTGAACCGGGAACTTTTCGGCATGATCGAGAACACGGTATCCCTGGAACTGCTGGCGAGACTGTTTTCCTCTCAGCTGATCACGAAGGGCGAAAAGCATCTCATGGATCATAACCGCGTGTATTACCGTGTCCTGCGGAGCATCATTCTGCAGGGGCAGGAAAAAGGCGAGATCCGCGATGATATTACCGTCAACGAGATCGCGAAGATCTATGCCATGCTGGAGCGCGGCATCATGTATGACTGGTGTATCTGCAACGGCGATTACTCGCTGAAAAACTATGCAGCAGGCGTGATGCCCATATTTTTGGACGCTTACAGGAAAAAATAATTTCTGTGCGGGAAAAAGATTGAAAGATATTCTAATTATCAGTCTTATAAAAAATCATTATAAATGAATAGAATATTTGATGCTTGCTGAATGTAGTATAGAACACAGTCTATACTGTATTCTGTATTGCAGTCTATATAATTGTGTGATAAGATAGCGCCTGGTATTTGAAAGATGCGAAAAAGCGCAATAAAGGAGTTATCTTATGAGTACAGCAAGTATTGCCATTCTGGCTACGATCATCGTATATCTGCTTCTGATGATCGGAATCGGTGTTTTTTACAATAAGCGCAGTGCCGGCGGTTCCGAAGAATTTTTCCTCGGCGGCCGCAAGCTTGGCCCCTTGGTCACGGCTATGAGTGCAGAAGCCTCTGATATGAGCAGCTATCTGCTGATGGGTCTGCCCGGTCTGGCGTATCTCTGCGGTGTTGCAGAGGTTGGCTGGACGGTCATCGGCCTGGCAGTCGGCACATATCTGAACTTCCTGCTGGTTGCCAAGAGACTGCGCCGGTATTCCGAACGCATCGGTGCCATCACCATTCCGGATTTCTTCTCCCGCAGATTCCATGACAGCCGTGCGATGCTTTCCTGCATTGCGGCAATTGTTATCGTTGTTTTCTTCGTTCCGTACACGGCTTCCGGCTTCAAGGCAGTCGGCACACTGTTCAACAGCATCTTCGGCTGGGACTATCACGTCTCCATGATCGTCGGTGCAGCCGTAATCATCCTTTACACGGTCATGGGTGGCTTCCTGGCGGTTTCCACAACAGACCTGATCCAGTCCGTTGTTATGACAATCGCACTAATCATCATCGTATTCTTCGGTATCAAAGAAGCAGGCGGCTGGGCAGAGGTTGCTGCCAATGCCAAGGCATTGCCCGGTTATCTGAATCTGACCCAGGGTTACGATGCTGCCAGCAGTTCCGCAGCCAGCTTCGGCGCATTCCCCATTGTGTCCACGCTTGCCTGGGGCCTCGGCTACTTCGGCATGCCGCACATCCTGCTTCGCTTCATGGCGATCCGCGATGAAAAGGAAGTCAAGACTTCCCGCCGTATTGCAAGCATTTGGGTCGTTGTGTCCATGGCCATCGCCGTGCTGATCGGCATCATCGGTTACAGCGTCAGCCTCACCGGCAAGATTCCCATGCTTTCTACCAGTGCAGACTCCGAGACTGTCATTGTCAAGATGGCAGACCTGATGAGTCAGAACGGTTTGCTCTTTGCCATCATCGGCGGTGTGATCCTTTCCGGTATCCTTGCAGCTACCATGTCCACGGCGGACTCCCAGCTGCTGGCTGCATCCTCTAGTGTTTCCCGAGATCTGATGCAGGACTTCTTCAAGATCAAGCTCTCTGAAAAGCAGGCAATGCTCGCTGCACGTTTGACGGTCATCGGCATCGCACTGGTCGGCCTGATTCTTGCATGGAACCCCAACAGCTCCGTGTTCCGTATCGTGTCCTTCGCATGGGCAGGCTTCGGTGCCGCTTTCGGCCCGGTCATGCTCTTCAGCCTGTTCTGGAAGCGCATCAATAAGTGGGGTGCTCTTGCAGGTATGATCGGCGGCGGCGCAATGGTCTTCATCTGGAAGTACGGCATTGCAAAGCTCGGCGGCGTTCTGGCTGTCTATGAGCTGCTGCCCGCGTTCATCGTGGCATGCATCCTGATCGTTGTCGTCTCCCTTGCAACGAAGGCACCCGATGACGAAGTCGTGGCCGAATTTGAAGCAGTCAATGAAAATAGATAAGAAATATTCAAAAGACCTCCGAAGATCCTTCGGAGGTCTTTTTATGTCTTTTTTCGAAAAGGACGGTAGATAAGCGCAAGGACGAGAAGACTGTACGGAATGGCAGCGAGAAGATCCAGCATGGAGTGCTGCTTGACAAAAACGGTCGAAACCGCAATCAATATGCAGATTGGCAGCAAAACAAGATGGAGATTCCTGCTGCGAAGTTTTTTGCAGGAAAACCCGGCGGCGATCAGATCGGCGCATCCGATAACATGCATGCTCGGCAGAACATTGGTATTTGTATCGGCAGCATAAATCAGAGAGACGGTATCTGTCAGAAGATTCGTGCGGTCAAATGTCTCGGGACGCAGATCCTGTCCGTTCGGAAACAGCAGACAGAAGCATAGCACCGGGAGAAAGCCGAGAGCGATGGAGAGCATGAATTTCCGGAAGGCGTCTGCATCATAAAGGGACAGATAGACAGTCATGGCGATGAGCAGCGGATACCAGGCACAATAGGGAATAACAAAGCCTTCCAAAAACGGGATCCGATCATCGATTCGCAGCTGCGATACCCAATAATGCCCGGTCACAAGACGCTCGGTCAGAAAATAAAAAACAAGATAGACAATCCATATGCTCAGCAGCCAAAGATGCCGGTAGTTTTCAACAGTCCCGATTTTTCTGGCGTGCGGATCTTTATTTCGGCGCATAAAAACACGACCCTCTCCCGAAAGCGAATGCATTCGACAGAAGATAGTGTAAGTATTTCTGTGTGCGAAACCAAGCGATTCCTGTCAGATGGGTTCAGCACTGCTTTCTGCGAAAAAGCAGACGCTCGACCCGCTTATAGAGCAGGAAGGTCAGAAGCGAAACAATGATGCCCTTCAAAAGATTGAACGGAACAACTGCAAAGAGGACAAGCGTTTTCAGATCGGTGATGGAGGTGTTGACCTTGGCGCCCATGCCGACAATGGCCTCCACGGGCATGCCGTAGAGCTCGGCAAATTTCGGGATCAGGAACCAGGCGTTGAAGAAACTGCCGAAAACCGTCATAAACAGTGTGCCGAGTGAAAGAGAGATCACAGCACCCTTTTTACTCAGAATCGCCTGATAGAGAATGGATGCCGGCAGAACAAAGGAACAGCCGATGAGAAAGTTCGAAAGGTCACCGACAAAAGCGGTCGTCGTGCCCTTCAGCAGGAGCTTAATAACGACTTTCAGAAGCTCGCATACAACGCCGGAAACCGGGCCAAGATAGAAGGTGCAGATCAGGACCGGAAGCTCACTCAGGTCGAGCTTATAGAACGAAGGGGCAAAAAAGAGCGGGAAATCAATCAGCATCAGCACCGCGGCAATGGCGGAAAACATGGCGATAAATGCAATGGAGTGCGCTGTGTTCAGCCGGTGCCGACGCTTCATGACGAGTATTTCTGCACCCAGTGCCACCAGAATCAGCCCGATGCAGATCAGCACGCTGACACCGAAAAACTGAAGATTGTTCCGAATTACTTCCAAGAGAGTTGACATAATACTTCACCTTTCAAAAAACAAAGCACCTGAAGGTACTTCAGGTGCAATCCATGGGCTATTCATTTTAAGATCAATAGCCGTCTTCTTCCATCCAGACTGTACTGTCGGTACCGGAATCACACCGGTTCAGCTTGTGCTCGCGGACTTTCACCGCCGGTCGGGAATCGAACCCTGCCCTGAAGACAATGTTCAGTTGTGCTTGTATTATACATCGTTCGTCTGCGGTTGTAAAGATTGATTATTTCAGGTATAATGTCCTCGGTCTTTCTGCTCTCAGGTATTCTGCGGCATGTGAAGACCGTGCATGACACCGTTTTGCGCAGAAGAGGAAACGTCGGCGCCGATAATCTCGTCTTTATAGACGAGAAGTGTTGCAAACCAGGTCTGATTCTCTGCGTTCGGATAGTTTGTGACCTTGTAGACGTAGCGGTGAATGCTCTTTCCTGCGTAATCGTCCAGATTGAAGCCCTGCGATTTCTGCAGGTCGTTGTAGCGCTGAAAAACATCATTCGGCTCGGTCGGAACGCGGACTTCCTGCGTCTGCACGGGGGTCGGATCGACCTCCCAACCGAAGCTCTTCAGATATGCAACGCGCTCTTCATCCGTTTTAGCGCATTGCGAAGTGCGTACGTCACCTTCAGCAGCGGCTTCATTCGGTTTATTAGAGCCGCGAACGCATACGATCAGTACCGCAATGGCAATGACAATGAGAGCGATGATTGCAATCCGTTTGCTTTTGGAGAGTTTAGCGGTAAGAACTACCATTTTCATTTCCTCCGATCGGGTATCAGGATAGTACAACCTATTCCCGTCGGAAAAAAATATGACAGAGGAACACAGTATGCAAAGACTGGATAAAATTTTATCGGACGCGGGTGTTGCGTCCCGCAAGCAGCTGAAGGCAATGATTCGCGCAGGCCGCGTGTATGCCGACGGTGTCTGCGTGACGGATGAGGCGGCAAAGTTTGATGAAGTTTCCGTGCAGCTGACAGTTGACGGCGCGTGCGTCAGCAAATACCGGAAGGTGCTGCTGATGATGCACAAGCCGGCGGGACTTGTGACATCGACGGACGATCCCCGGCAGAGAACTGTAATGGAATTGGTGCCGGAAGAATTCAGAAAGCTGAATGTGGCACCGGTCGGAAGGCTGGACAAGGACACGGAGGGGCTGCTGCTTCTGACAAATGATGGAGATCTTGCCCATCGGATCATTAGTCCAAAGCACGGCGTATGGAAAACCTATTATGCCGAGCATGAAGGAACGGCGTCGCAGGAGGATGTGCAGATGTTTGAGCAGGGACTGACGCTCTCAGACGGGACGAAGTGCCTGTCGGCAAAGCTGCAGCCGCAGGGAAGCGGAAAGAGCCTGATTCTTGTGCAGGAGGGAAAATACCATCAGGTGCGAAGAATGATGGCCTCCCGAAATATGACTGTCAGCTACCTCAAGCGCATTGCGGAAGGGGCGCTGACGCTCGGCGATTTGCCGAAGGGTGAGGTTATGGAAACAGATATTGTGGAAACCGAGCGGCTGATTACACAGATGTTGTGATTTTGACGAAAAGAACTTCCCTTAAATACTGACAGAAACCGAAGTGCGGTTTGGGGCTATTGACGAAAAACTATGAAAATGGCACAAAAAGTCGAAGGCGTTTTGAAATAATATGTCAAAAACTCTTGCATAATTGACGGAGCCGTAGTATTATGTCAATGGTTGTTTGTGTAAATAGTAAGAAATGAGGGAGGGCAATCTATGTCCAGTCGTGTTTTTCAGAGCGTGATTGTACAGATGAAGGAAGCAACAGACCGCAGGATCGGTGTGATTGATGCCGATGCAAATGTCATCTCCTGCAGCGATACTTCCATGATCGGCGAAAAATGGCCGGAGGCAGTGATCAAGCTGAATAGCGCACCGGATTCCATTGTTGTGGTCGACAAAAAGACCTTTAAGCCTCTGGTCAGTTGGAGTGCCTATTTTGATTATGCCGTCTTTGCAGAGGGCGATGACGAAACAGCAAGAAGTCTGTGCGTGATGGCCTATGTTGCGCTCAACGGTGCAAAAACCTATTATGAGGAAAAACATGACAAGGGCACCTTTGTCAAAAACATCATTACGGACAATATCCTGCCCGGCGATATTTATATCCGCGCAAAGGAACTGCATTTTGCAACGGATGTGCAGCGCGCGGTATTCCTGATCCGTCAGGTCGGCAGAGCAGACGTGGCGGCGGTCGATGTGCTGTCCGGTATGTTTGCGGATAAGCAGCAGGATTTTGTTCTGAGCATCAATGAAACGGATGTTGCTATCATCAAGCAGATCGCTCTGGGTACGGAACGCGAGGATCTGATCCGGATTGCGCAGACGATTGAAGAAACGCTGAAGTCGGAACTGTTTGTCAAAACTGTGATCGGCATCGGTAGGGTCGCCGGTCATCTGCGGGAACTGGCGGATTCTTATAAGGAAGCGCAGGTCGCCATTGAGGTCGGCAAGGTCTTTGACACGGAAAAGACCATCATCAATTATGAGAATCTCGGCATCGGCAGACTGATCTATCAGCTCCCGACAACCCTTTGCGAGATCTTCCTCTCTGAGGTGTTCAAAAAGAATTCCATCGATTCGCTGGATCAGGAAACGCTGTTCACAATCAACAAATTCTTTGAGAACAACCTGAATGTTTCCGAAACCTCCAGAAAACTCTTTGTCCACAGAAATACGCTGGTCTATCGTCTGGAAAAGATTAAGAAGCTGACTGGTCTGGATCTGCGGGAATTTGACGATGCCATCATCTTTAAGGTTGCGCTCATGGTGAAAAAGTATCTTGTTTCGCGGGAAAACAGACTGATCTGATCTTCCCGGAAACTGTATTTGGAGAAAAACATGATCGAATTAACGAATGTACACAAGACATACGACAACGGAACAGTTGCGCTGAAGGGAATCACAACGAAAATTGAAGATGGTGAGTTTGTATTCCTGGTTGGCCCGTCCGGCTCCGGCAAGTCTACCATCATTAAGCTTCTGACCGCGGAGCATCGCCCCACGGAAGGCAGCGCCATGGTGAACGGGTTTTTTATTGAAAAGCTGAAAAACCGTCAGGTGCCGTATCTGCGCAGAACGCTCGGCGTTATTTTCCAGGATTTCCGGCTAATCGACAACAAGACGGTTTATGAAAATGTTGCCTTTGCTATGCGCGTCATCGGCGCTCCGCAAAAGGAAATCAAACAGCGCGTGCCCTATGTGCTGGAACTGGTTGGTCTGGAAAACAAGGGAAGACGCCTTCCCAACGAGCTTTCCGGCGGTGAGCAGCAGCGTGTTGCCATTGCACGTGCGCTGGTCAATAATCCCAGTGTCATCATTGCAGACGAGCCTACGGGTAACCTTGACCCGGCAAGAAGTCTGGAAATCATGATGCTGCTGGAGAGAATCAATGCTCTCGGCACAACGGTTCTGGTTGTTACACATGAAAAAGAGTTGGTCAACCGCTTTACAAAGCGTGTGGTTGCGATCAACGAAGGCCTGATTATCAGCGACGGAATGGACGGGTACTATCTCAATGAAGAAGAATAATATTGGTTATTTACTTCGCGAGGGCATCCGCGGTGTGTTTCTGCACGGATTTATGTCCTTCGCAGCAGTCTGCGTGACGGTGGCCTGCCTGATCATTATGGGCAGCTTCAGCCTGATCCTTTTGAATCTGCATGAAATGATCATCGACCTTGAAAAGGAAAACGAGGTCATGGTCTATATTGATGAAACATATACTACGGCGAAAGCGAAGAGTGTCGGCTCTCAGATCAATCTGATTTCCAATGTACATGAAGCAAAGTTTATTTCAAGAGAGCAGGCATTGCAGGATTTCGTGGAGGAGCAGAACGATGCCACACTGTTTGACGGCATTGGCGCCGATACGCTGCGTGACCGCTATGTCGTCACGATGGACGACAATTCCCTGATCCGGGAGACCGTGGAACGTATTGAGTCGGTGGAAGGCGTTGCGGAGGTCGTGGCACACTACGAAATCTCCAATGGTTTCCAGACGGTACAGAATGTTCTGAACATTGCGTCCATGGTGATCATTGCCGTTTTGTTTGTGGTATCTCTGTTTATCATTTCCAACACGGTCAAGCTGGCGATGTACTCGCGCAGCGAGGAGATTGGCATCATGAAGGTCGTCGGTGCAACGAACAGCTTCATCCGGCTTCCGTTTATTGTGGAAGGCTTCATTCTCGGCTTCCTGGGTGCGGTCATTGCATTCTTCCTGCAGTGGGGTCTGTATGATTTCCTGGCAGTCAAGATTACGCAGATCGATACGCTGCAGCTGATCTCCATCGTTCCGTTTATGGATGTTGTGGAGTTTGTGGCGGTGGCATATGCCGTGACCGGCTTTGTGGTCGGTGTGTTCGGCAGCCTGCTTTCCATCCGTAAGTTCCTGAAGGTCTGATTGGAGGCAACTATGAAAAAAAGGAAAAACGGACAATGGCGCAGGATCATCTGTATTGTTCTTGCGGCTGTTATGCTGATTGGTTTGATTTCATCTGCACTGATCATCATGGTCAACGCAGCTTCTTCCAAAGAAATTGAAAAAGATCTGGTTGCGCTTCGTGAAGAGCAGAACCAGCTGAAGAAAGAAGCGAATGCACTGCAGAATGAGATCAGCGAAAATCAGAAGACCACGCAGACACTGATCGAAAAAAAGGCAGATATTGATCGGCAGATCGATATGTCCCGCCAGACAATTGAAAATCTGAATGCGCAGATTCAGAGTTACAGCCTTCTGATCGCAAATAAGCAGGAAGAACTGGATGCTTCACTGGAAGAAGAAACAGAATTGAATGCACAGTACAAGACCCGCATTCGAAGCATGGAAGAAACCGGCAGTATTTCCTATTGGTCGATTCTTTTCGGCGCAAAGAGTTTTTCCGATCTGCTTGGCAAGGTTGATATGATCCGTGAAATTGCGGAGTCAGACCAGGTGATGCTGAAAAAAATCGCAGCCATGTCAAAGAGAATTGAGGACGAGCGCGAAGATCTTGAGCAGCAGATGCAAGGACTCGATGCGGCCAAAGCAGACCTCACTGCGCAGCAGGAGGAACTGGCGGCTCAGCGTGCTGAATCCGATGAGCTGATTTTGCAGATGGCTGCAGAATACGCGGCAATGAGCGAGGAATACATGGATTACCTTGCGCTGGAAGAGGAAATGTCCGCGCAGATCAAAAAGACCGAGACGGATTACTTCAATGCTCTTGCGAAGGAAGAGAAGGAACGCCTCGCCAAGCTCAACGCGCAGAACAATAACAAAGCACCGGCAAAAACCGGATCCGGTTCTTCCGGCGGTTCATCCAGCAGCAGCGGCTCTTCCACCGGCGGCTGGCTGTATCCGCTTGGTTACAGTGTTCCCATTACCTGTGCATACGGTTGGAGAAACCATCCGCTGACAGGCAAGAAGAACTGGCACACCGGTATCGACCTCGGCGCCGGCGAAGGCTCTGCAATCTATGCATCAAAGTCCGGCACGGTTACTTCTGCCACCTACAACGAGGCCTACGGAAACTGTGTGACGATCAACCACGGTGACGGTTATTCTTCTCTGTATGCGCATATGACGAATTATATCGTTTCCGCCGGAAGCTACGTTAAGCAGGGCGACGTTATCGGCTATGTCGGAACAACCGGTTATTCAACCGGCCCGCATCTGCATTTTACAATTTACTATAACGGCGGCGATGTAAATCCTCTAAACTATATCTCTGTTCCGTAAAAAAGAATGATTGATATGTCCCACAGGCCGAAATCGGCCTGTGGGAAAGATTTTTGTTGAAACGAGGATGCTGTGTGGAAAAATTTCTGAAAATAGCTGCGGCGATCCTGGCTGCGCTTGTCCTGATCGGTGCTACCTTCCTGACTACGTTTACGATCATGACAAAAAAGCTCGATGTGATTGAGGCGGAGTACGAAAAGAAGCTTTCCGAATTATCGCCTGCGCAGAAGAAAATCGCAGAGATTGAAACCTATTTGGATGAACGGTTTGTCAGAGAATACGATGAGCAGACAATGGCAGACGCGGCTGCATACGCATATGTGAAAGCGACGGGAGATCGATGGAGCTATTATCTTTCGTCCGAGGAATATGATTCGTATAAGGAACAGATGGACAATGCGTATGTCGGTATCGGCGTGACCATTCTCGAAAAGCCGGAGCTTGGCGGGATGCTGATCGACAGCATTACACCCGGCGGTCCTGCCGAGGAGGCGGGAATCGAGGTCGGCGATGTTCTGATTCTGGTGGAAAACGAAAAGTCCATTGAGCTTGGATTGAAGGGCACCCAGGAGCGTGTGCGCGGAGAAGAGGGAACACCCGTTTCGCTGACATTTGCACGCGGAACGGAACAATATACAGTCAGCGTTATGCGGCGCAGTATTGAGCAGGCAGTCGTATCGGATGAGCTTCTGGCGGGTAATATCGGCTACATTGCAATCAAAAACTTCGACGCACGCAGCGCGCAGGAATCGAGAGCCGCAATCGACAGAATGCTTGCCGCCGGCGCGAAAGGCCTTATTTTTGATGTCCGGTTTAATGGCGGCGGATACAAGGAAGAACTTGTATCGCTGCTTGATACGATCCTGCCGGAGGGCGTCATTTTCCGCAGCGAGCATTATACCGGAGAAAAAACTGAAGATCATTCGGATCCCGATTGCCTGCAGCTGCCGATGGCGGTGTTGGTGAACGACAGCAGCTACTCGGCGGCGGAGTTTTTTGCTGCAGTTTTGCAGGAATACGACTGGGCAACCGTGATCGGAACAAAAACCTGCGGAAAGGGTAATTATCAGCAGGCATACCGTCTGAGCGACGGCTCGCTGCTGAATATTTCGGTCGGAAAATACTTCCTGCCCAGCGGAAAGAGCCTGACAGATATCGGCGTTATTCCGGATATGGAAATTGAACTTGATGACGAAGAATATTTGAAGCTTTACTATGGAAAGCTCGAAAAAGAGAATGATTTGCAGCTTCAGGCAGCAATCAAAGCAGTCACTGCGAAAATCTCTTGACAGATATATGTCACTACATTTATAATCACAAAGATAAATTAGCACCCGTTTTTTGCTGCGTGCGAGAAAACGGACGGAAAGGTTTGGTAAGGCAAATGGCAAAGGAATTTAAGATCAGTACACTCAGACTCAAGGAACTCGAGCAGGAGCTGCAGTACCTCAAAACCACCCGTGAAAAAGAGGTCGCGGAACAGATCAAGGAAGCCCGTTCGTTCGGTGACCTCTCTGAAAACAGCGAATATGACGAGGCAAAGAATGAGCAGGCAAAGCTCTACGGCCGCATTGCAGAAGTAGAGAATATCCTTTCGCATGCTGTTATTATTGACGAAACAGAGGAAACTTCCGGCAGAATCGGCATTGGCTGCACCATCAAAGTCCTTGATCTGGAAACCGAAGAGGAAGAGCTTTATGCCATCGTCGGCTCACAGGAAGCAAATCCTATGGAATGCCGTATTTCCGATGACTCTCCCTTCGGCAGAGCCCTGCTTGGCCATATGGTCGGCGAAACCGTTGAGGTTGAAGCACCCATCGGCGTTCTGAAGTATAAGATTCTGGCAGTAGAAAAGTAAGAGAAACTGCATTCGTATCACGAATTTTGAGAGGATAGAAGCATGGAACAGGAAATCAGGAACGAAGCGCAGCAGTCCAATGAGCTGCAGGTTCGCCGCGAGAAGCTGGCTGCTTTGCAGGCGGAAGGCCGCGATCCCTTTGTTATTACGAAGTTCAATATTACTGCCACGGCGCAGGAAATCAAAGATCATTTTGACGAGATGGAAGGTCAGGCTGTGTCCGTTGCCGGCCGTATGATGTCCAAACGCGGCATGGGCAAGGTTTCTTTCTGTGATATTCAGGATAAGTCCGGCCGCATCCAGCTTTACGCTCGTAAGGACGAGATGGATGAAGCGGATTATGACCGCTTCAAAAAGTACGATGTGGGCGATATCGTCGGCATCGACGGCGAAGTGTTCCGTACCCAGCGCGGCGAGATGAGCGTGCGGGCAAAGAAGGTTACGCTGCTTTCCAAGTCGCTTCTGCCGCTGCCTGAGAAGTTCCACGGTCTGACAGACAAGGAGCTTCGCTACCGTCAGCGTTACGTTGATCTGATTGTCAATCCCGAGGTCAAGAAAAACTTCGTGATCCGTTCCCAGTTTATCAAGTTCATGCGGAACTATCTTGATAACATGGGTTATATCGAAGTCGAAACGCCGGTTCTCAATACCATTGCCGGCGGCGCATCTGCTCGTCCCTTTGTGACCCATCACAATACGCTCGACATCGATATGTATATGCGTATCGCTACCGAGCTTCCTCTGAAGCGCCTGATCGTCGGCGGCATGGACAGAGTCTATGAAATCGGCCGTATTTTCCGCAACGAGGGTATGGATCCCAAGCACAACCCGGAATTCACCTCCGTAGAGCTGTATCAGGCCTATGCCGATTTCCATGACATGATGGATATTGCCGAGGGCATTCTCTCCGGCGCTGCCAAGGAAATCCTCGGCACCTATCAGGTGAAGTGGATGGGCTATGACATCGATCTGACTCCCGGCTGGCCGAGACTGACCATGATCGAGGCTGTCAAGAAGTATGTCGGCATTGACTTCGGCGCGATTTCTGACGATGCAGAGGCAGTTGCTGCCGCAAAGGAGAAAGGCATTGAGCTGGCTGACAGCGCAGAGAAGACCTGGGGCAACGCCCTTTATGCATGCTTCGATCAGAAGGTCGAAGAAAACCTGATCCAGCCGACCTTTATTACCATGTACCCGGTGGAAGTCAGCCCGCTGACCAAGCGCAGCCCGGAAGATCCGAGACTGACCGAGCGTTTTGAGTTCTTCATCGCACACAGCGAAATGGGCAACGCCTATTCCGAGCTGAACGACCCCATCGATCAGCGAGAGCGCTTTGTCAAGCAGATGGAAGCAAGAGACCGCGGTGACGATGAAGCGGAAATGCTCGATGAAGATTTCCTCACCGCTATGGAATACGGCATGCCTCCCACGGGCGGCATGGGTATCGGCATTGATCGCAGCGTTATGCTGCTGACCGGCGCCGATTCTATCCGTGATGTCATTCTCTTCCCGACAATGAAGCCCCTCGACATGCCGAAGAAGGAAACTGCGAAGGCAGAAGCCGCGCCCGCAGTGCCTGCTGCGGAGGAGAAGATCGACTTCTCCAACGTTGAGATCGAGCCGCTGTTCAAGGACTTTGTGGACTTCGAGACGTTCGCAAAATCCGACTACCGTGCCGTGAAGGTCAAGACGTGTGAAGCAGTCAAAAAGTCCAAGAAACTCCTGAAATTCGTGCTGGATGACGGTTCCGGAACAGACAGAGTGATCCTTTCCGGCATTCACGAATACTACGAGCCAGAAGAGCTGGTCGGCAAAACGTGCGTCGCCATTACGAATCTGCCGCCGCGGCCCATGATGGGCATCGACTCCTGCGGCATGCTGATCTCCGCC
>JAEDIZ010000117.1 GCA_016296635.1 Oscillospiraceae bacterium | reverse complement strand
TCATCGGCCACGCCAGCATCGACGAGCGTGGCAAGGCAAATTCCGGACAGGCCGGTGACCAGACCGGACGCGAGGTCTGCACCCGAAGCTGGTACAATCGCGGCTGGACGGTTCTGCTGCGGGCCAAAGATCCGGCGGTCGCGGAGCGCATGGCCAGGGCCTGCGAGGCCGGCTGCTCAAACAACCACATCGGATATGACCAGTACCAGCGCAACACCCTGCGCTTACGGGCAAGGGAAGTAGGCTGGGATCTCGCCAGGATCTCGGTCGACTGTGAGACCGACTGCAGCGCGTTCATGACCGTCTGCGCCGAGGCGGCAGGCGTTGACATGGACGGCACATACACGTCCGGCAATGCCCCGGTTACCCAGAACATGAGACAGAAGTTCGTCGGAACCGGTGCATTTGAGTCGCTTACAGATAGTAAGCATCTGACCTCAGATCGCTATCTCAAGCGGGGCGATATCCTCGTCTATGAGCGCGGCCACACGGTCATGGTCCTGTCCAACGGAGACCTGTCCGGGGACGCGTCCGGCAGCACCACTTCTACAACCACGACCACGAAAGGAGAATGCAAAGTGAATTTGCCCGTATTACAGAAAGGCAGCAAGGGCGGCGCTGTTCTCAGCCTGCAGCTCCTGCTGATCCATAAGTTCGCCATCAGCTGCGGCAGCTACGGCGCAGATGCAGACTTCGGCTCCGGCACGGACAAGGCAGTCCGCCAGTTCCAGAAGGCGAAGGGCCTGGAAGTCGACGGCATCGTTGGCGCGGCAACCTGGGCCGCTCTGCTCAAGTAAGGAGGACAAGCCATGTTTGCACAGTTCGTAAGCGAGTACGGCACGACCATCCTGTATGCGGTGCTGACCGCCATTGCAGGCTGGCTCGGAATCGTCTTCAAGAGCCTCTACACCACGTACATCAACGACAAGACCAAGCAGGCGGTATGCAAGACCGTCGTTCAGGGCATCGAGCAGATCTACAAGGATCTGCATGGCGAGGAGAAGCTCGCCAAGGCCCTTGAGGCCGCGTCGGAGATGCTGGAAGAGAAGGGCATCCACGTTACTGATCTGGAACTCCGGATGCTCATCGAGGCGGCCTTGGCGGAATTTAATGATGCGTTCAACAAGGACACCATCGAGACACCATACTGAATAGGAAAAGGAGCGTCCACACGGGCGCTCCATTTCATATTTCATTGCGTTTTATTGCGTATTGTTTTTTAAAATAATTAGATAATTAAACGATATTTACAATAAAATGCGGTATTTTAACTTAAAATAATTCGATTTACTCACAGGAAATTCCCCCTGCTAAGGGAGTAGGCGTCTAAAAAGCGCGCGAGGGTTCAAATCCCTCTCACTCCGCCAATGTCCCGGTTACACCATATTTTTGGTGAAACCGGGGCATTTTCATGTCTGAAATGTTCTTGTTTTTCAATTTCCTGTAATCGAACAATAGTTTGAAAATATCGACAAATATTGTGGAATACGTTTCTATTGCGTATCCCGTTGCGTATCCTGTTTTCCCTTTTTCGAGTGGAGCTGATTGACCGCTTCCAGCATGGGAGATACATCAACATGGATATATTGCTGGGTCGTTGAGAACTTCGCGTGACGCATGATTTTTTGAATGACACTCGGCGGGATATTTTCCAGCGCAAGGGCCGTGGCTGCGGTATGACGGCAGGAGTATGGTTTCAGAGGCCTTGTGCCGGCTCTGGACAGCGTTTCATAGAAGCGTTTGTAGAAGTTGTCCTTGTTGATGGCAATCAGCTTTTCTCCCTCTGTGTGGTCACACAGGTCTGACAGAACCGGGATAATCACATCAGCCAGCACGATGGGCGTTTCCTTCCTGGTCTTCGTCTTTTTTCCCGCGCCCTGAATCTTTTTCCCATCCCAGTCAATTTGGCGCTTCCTGGCGCTCAGAAGCTCTCCTGGCATCATTCCCGTATAGGCCATCAGGAGGATATAACCTGTCCACCAGTTTCCGGCGGCATAATCCGTCCACAATTTTTGAATCTCGTCTTCGGTGAATGCCTCGCGCTCCTTGGTTTCCAGATCGGGAAGAACCAGAAATTCGGCCAGATTCACAGTGACGAACTGATCGGCCATTGCAAGCTGATACAGCTTTGAAAACAGATCGCGGATGTCCCTTGCGGTATAGAAAGTGCTGGCCTTTTCATTGAGAACAGCCTGAAGGTCTGCGACCGTGAGCTGATCGATTTTGATAAACTTGACGGCATCCACCTTTTTCCAGGCGATTTCATATTTTCCCTGCTGGGATTCAGACAGCTTCTTGAACTGCGCCGACTGGAACTGGTTCCATAGGTCGTTGATCGTCGGTTCTGTGCGGGGCTTCTCCTGCTTCAGATTCGGGATATACTCCATGGCATCCTTCTTTGTACGGAATCCGCGCTTTGTCTTGCGGATTGGCACGGCCTTTCCGTCCACCAGCTTATATCCCAGTGTGACGGCGACCTCCCAGGAATTTCCACGCTTATAGACGGAGCCTGTTCCATTGGCTCTGCTTCGCCCCTTCCTGGGCGTGGAGGTCTGCTTTTTACCGCACTGAAAACAGTAGAGTGCGCCCTCCGGCAGTTCTGCCCTGCATTTGCAGCAAATCATTTTTTTCTTGCCTTTCCGGGGCAAATGTGATAGCCTGAAAAGGCAGACTGCCCCTATATTGTGATGTGTAGGTTTTCTGCACGCCGCTCCTGTCTCGCACACAGGGGCGGCACATTTTTTTACTGCGCAGTGATATACGAAAGGATTCTTCGCGCAATGCGAAGCTCCTGCTGTGTCGGCGTAAGATCATTTGTAATCGGGCGCCCATGCCAATTATCTTCGTCCGTGTATTTGTGAATCTCCACATCTGCAATAGAATCATCATCCCGCTCAATATACAGGTTAAAGACAATGCCCCTGCAGTCCCATTTATCCAGAAGCGCGTCCGTGATTCCAAACATCTTCTGGTATTCCTCTTCATCCTTATAATCGATATTGCAAATTACGATCGTTTCTCCGTCATCCTGTGCAAAGTCATCCGGCAAAGTATCGATGATCTTCTTCCCAATGAACGGAGAAATAACATCCTGCTCTGTCAAATTAGCCATGTGCATACTACCCCCATCAAACTTAATAATCAAAAAACTCATTTACGATATGGTATTCGCACCGTTCATAAAACCGAACGATATCATTCTCCTGTGTTTCTGTACATGCTTTTTCCAATTCTCTTTCTTTGCTCCATGTCAGACATAATAGAATAATTCGTTTATACTCATACTTTTCAAAGAAATATTTGCATATTCTCGATGAAACAGAATCAAGAAAATTGCTGAAATGCAAAATAAGAAAAAACGCAATCACAATGGATACAATCGATCCGACCAGTGCAAGAGTAAAACTATGCGGAAGTACATGCGATAGAAATACGATGATGATCGGAACATATATGATTGCGGCAGGAAACATGATGTTATCAGAAAATCCCATGTTTCTCCATATTCCACAGCTGAAATCTGAGTAATATTCCATATACCTTTGCTTCAATACACTTACAATCTGCGGCCTTAACTTGTCTATTAGTTCACAATATTTTTCTTCAAAAGAATCCATTGTTCACACGCTCCATTTTGTCATGTTTATTGCCCCTTATTCGATTTCTAAAAATACAGCTCGGCGGCGACGTTTCCATAGGTATAGAAGCAAATGGCCTTTTTCATGAATTGCTCCGTCACTTCAAACCGCTCGGCGAGCTGCCAGAGTTCCACGCAGCCGTCTGCGACCGCCTGATCCAGATCGTCCTCCGTGATCAGGCGGCGGACGGCCCATTTGTCGGCACGGTATTCGTGGCGCTGGCGGCTGTCGACTGCGGTGCAGAGGCTGTAGAAGCTGCCGGTTTCACAGTGCCCCAGCTCATGGGCCAGGTGGACGCGCTCCTGGACGCCGCCGTCCATGACGGACTCATCCATACCGATGCAGCAGGCCCCGTCCTCCAGAAGAATGGACATGGAGCCATTTTCTTTCATGGGAAACTGGATCACCTCTATATTCTGTTGCTTTGCGATCTCATAGAGGGCCAGAACATCCATGGCTACTCCTTCTTCTTGCTTGCCTCTCTCTGCTTGACGTAGGCGGCAAAATTACGAACCTCGTCGTACATGGCGTCGGTGATCTCACCATCGCCGCCGAAGAGGGCAAATTTAATATCGTCGTCGCTGACGGAGCGCTTGCCGGTTTCGGCAGGCGCTTTTTCTGTTTCCTTACCGAGAATATAGTCGGTGGAAATTCCAAAATAAGCGGAGACCTTTGCAACATTTTCTGATGATAGTTTTTTTGTCCTTCCTGCTTTTAGGTCGCTCAGTATGCCTCTGCTGATCCCGAGGTCAGCACACAGTTTACCTGGCTTGATTCCTTTTTCTGAGCACAGCTGCTCGATAATTCCGTACATTGTACACATATTAAGCACCTCAAAATTGTACGGAATTCCGAATATGCGGAAGTCCGTACTTTCTTGTTGACACGTACGGAAATCAGTGCTAATATACACGTGTAAGCACGGAATGCCGTACGTATTATGTTGGTTGGCGCCTTTAATATAGTACAGTATTCCGTACTTGTCAAGAAAAATGTACTGAAGGAGGTATAATTTATTGGAATCGTGCAAATTCACGCCTTTTGGTTTGTGCGTTAAGACGGAACTCTTGCGAATAGGCAAAACTCAGAAGTGGCTTGAGGAGCAAGTTTCAGAGAGGACGGGGTTGTATATCGATAGCGGGTATACTTACAAAATCCTGACAGGGGAGCGAAGTGCACCAAAGATTATTCGAGCAATCTGCGAAATCCTTGACCTTCCCGATACGCCTACATCCTAGCACAGATTAAGACCTATAAACTGGACTTTTTGATGTTCTGAACAGGAAAGGAGATGACAGCGTGATATCAGGAAAAGAGGCCAGTAATCAGAGAGATGATCTCTCCGAAATGATCGATGATCATGCCGACCGGAAGCGCGATCAGCGCAGAAATCAACGCCGCCTTTATGGTCGTTTTCTTCTGCTCGATATGATATCGCTCTTCGCGGGCATGATCCTCCATTTTTTCGGCGAGGCGCTTGGATTCGGCGGCTTCCTGTTCGGCGCGATTCTGCTCCTCATCGGATTCAGCTTCGCGCAGATCCAGAAGAAGCTGTAAGTACAGCGCAGAGCCGGGCGGTTCGAGTTTTACGACAGAATACGCCTGGAAGGTTCCGGAAATCAGGCCCTCCTGCTTCATCTGCCTGAGCAGGCCCATGGAAAGATGACCGGGTTCCTCCAGCGCATTGAGCAGCGCAATGTAATCCATGCGGTTTCCGGCTTTGGCGAGAGAATCCAGGACGGGAAAACGAATATTCACAAACAACACCTCACTTGACGAATCCTGCTGGCGAAATTGGCCTATCCCCCAGAGATGGACAGCCCGGTCGTTCTCCGAACTGCCCGCCTCTGAACTTAGCCTCCGGCGCGGCGTATGCGGCACACAGACAGCATTTTAACGTGTGCGACCACGGGATTGTGTGACGCAGCCGGAACGAACGACCATCTCACCGCGCCTCTGCTGACTGACGTGTGCGAAACGCCGATGGCTGCACCATCGGAGCTGTCAGCGGACGTTACCAGGGAGGCTCAGGAAAAGCTGCATGACTGCGGAGAGCATCTCGCTCATGGGCAGCCCACCTCCTTTCCAGACCCGTGCGCAGCGGGGATAGGTCAATTTTACCAGCAGGAGTAAGAAACCGTCAAGATTCTGATTGTTCTGACAAGAAAAGGAGGGAAAGACATGGCAAAGCCCGCAAAGACGCTGGAAGAGCTGCGGGAGATCGACAAGCCCTTTTTGACGCCGGAGGATATCAGCGGCGTCCTCGGGTCAAATCCGCAGACAATCCGCGTGACGGCCCATCAGCGGCCCGACCTGATCGGTTATCCGTTCACATTCGCCGGGAACAGAATGAAGATTCCGAGAATCCCGTTTTTGCGGTTTGTGGAGGGCATGAATGAAACCGCATGATGCAGAAAGGACTGAAAGATAACATGGCAAAAGAGTTTTTCACGGACGAGCAGGTGGACGCCGAGATCGAGCGGCTGAAGAAATCGCCCCATGTGAAGCTGGCCCGGCGCGAGGAGGCCGTCCGGAACCGGAGACGGCAGTACATGTACCAGCTCCGCTTCTACGAGAAGAAGGGCAAAGAGCTTGAGCTTGCCGGAATCACGATGGAGATGCTCAACTGCATCAGCGCAGAAGAGGACGACTATGACGGCGAATGAGTGGCGCACCGGAATCCGCGAAGGATACCGGACGAAGACG
>JAEDIZ010000116.1 GCA_016296635.1 Oscillospiraceae bacterium | reverse complement strand
GGCTTCAGCGATTTCACCGGCATTCAGATGCAGATCGTTCAGACGCTGATGCAGACATCCGATGAGCTGATGCTGAGTGTCACGACAGACGGCAGTCATAGCAGCGCCTTTTCCTGCGCCAATGAAACGATGCGGCATATTCGCATGGCTGCAGATCGCCTGAATGTCCCTGTGAATATGGTAAAGTTAAACTGTTTTGATGCGCGAAGCGATGCGCTTGCCTGCATTCAGAAGGGATTGTTTGCAAGAGATGCACATGTTTTTGAAAAGAAAACGGAAGATGTGCATTTTGTGCATGTGCCGACGGTGGATGACGAATGCAGATTTGCTGCAAAAACTGTCCGGGAGCTTGCCGCAAAGGGCGAGCGGTATCGCGATATTGCAATTGCGATTACAGATCAGTCATACATACCAAAGCTGAAATCGATTTTTGCAGGAGCCGGTATGCCGGCCTATTATGCAGGCAGCGAGGATATTCTGCAGCAGCCGTTATTGGCAGCGGTTCTTTGCGCGCTGCAGGCGGCGGATCGGTTTGAATATGAAGATGTGCTGCAGTTTTTGAAATCCGCATGGTCGATGCTCGATGAAAACGCGGTGGATGCCGTAGAGCAGTATGCGCATCTGTGGTCCATTTCCGGCAAACTATGGCGGTCGGAATGGACAATGCATCCACGCGGCTACGGCGAAGAATGGGAGGATCAGGACAAGGCGCTGCTATTGCGGCTGGAAGCATGGCGCGAGGCTGCGATATCGCCGCTTGATATGCTGCACAAAGCGCTGCATGGCGGAGAAAATGTAAAATCCATCGTTTCTGCGCTGTCGGATTTTCTGGAAAGAATCGGGCTTTCCGATACGCTGGATATGCAGACAACGCAGCTGCTGACGGAAGGAAAGCCGCAGCAGGCGCAGCGTACTGCGCAGTTGTATGAGATCCTGATCGAGGCGCTGGAACAGATGTACCGGACGCTTGGAGAAAGCAGGATGGATGCGCAGCAGTTCATTCAGATCATGAAACTGCTGCTTGGCTGCTATCAGGTCGGCACGATCCCAGCCTGCGTGGATGAGATCCAGGTCGGACCGGTCATGTCGATGCGTCATTCGAATGTAAGAAATCTGATCATCCTCGGTGCTGAGGACGGGAAGCTGCCGGAATATACGCTGAGTGCGGGGCTTCTTTCTGATACTGAGCGGCAGCAGCTTTTGTCCATGGGCCTGCAGATTGCACCTGCGCAGGAGCAGCAGCTCGAACGCGAGCTTGGATGGGCGTATGCTGCCATTTCCGGCGCAACGAGAAAGCTATATTTTGTCTGCTGCTCCGAACAGACTGCATGGCTTGCCGGCAGGATCAGACGCCTTTTCTCGAACTGCCCGGAACAAAAGCTCGAACGAGTGGTTTTCCTGCCGAATGCTACCTCGGTTGTGTCCCGGCTGCTGCAGCGCAATCAGCATAAGGAAGACTGGGTGCCTCAGACGCTTCAGAAGCAGGCTGAGAAGCTGGATGAGGTACGAAACTATTCGTTCCTACCCCTAAAAATACAGACCGTGAAGGGACTGTACGGGCAGCCTTTGGCGCTTTCTGCGTCCAAGATTGATCAGTTTGCAGCCTGCCGATTTGCGTTCTTTATGAACTACGGTCTGAAGGCGAAGCCATGGAAAAAGGCACAGTTTGATGCGCCGATTTTCGGTACCTTTGTGCATTATGTACTGGAATGTACTGTGCGCGAGGTTTGTGAAAAGGGCGGCTTTCTGGAAACGGATGATACGGCGCTCGAACAGATTGCGCAGCGGCATGTTGATGCATACATACAAAAGTGCCTGCCGGATCTTGAAAGCAGGGGACATCGCTTTTCTTACCTCTTTTACCGGAATATGGAAGAGGTTCGCCGGATTGTCATGGATGTAGGAAGGGAACTGCGTAAAGCAAAATTTGTTCCCGCGGATGAAGAACTTTCCTTTGATGCCTACGGCGGACTTCCGCCGGTCAAGATCGAGGGTAAGCTCGGCACGAGCCTTCTTTCCGGAAAGGTAGACAGAGTGGACACCTATCAGAAGGAAGGAACGACCTATTTCCGCGTGATCGACTACAAAACGGGGCATAAGGATTTTGATTATGCAGATATTCTGCTAGGTGAAGGCCTGCAGATGCTGCTGTATCTGTTTGCGATTCGGCGTTCCGATACGGAAAAATACGGAAAGAATCCAGAACCTGCAGGCGTTCTGTATGTGCCCGGCAGGAACAGTATGCTTCGGGTAGAAAACTCCACGGATCAACCGGAGGCAGATCGTCTTCACCGCGAACAGAGCAGAAGAAAGGGCCTATTGCGGGATGATCGGGAACTGCTTCTTGCGATGGAAGACTCCGAAAAACCGGAATATCTTCCAGTATCCATAAAGAAAGATGAGTATGTCGGTGACTTGGCATCGAAGGAGCAGATGGATCTGCTTTCCGGCTTCGTCACAGACCGCGTGGCGGAAATGACGGATGATATGCTGCGGGGTTTGGTCGGGCCTAATCCGGTCATTCGCGGGCCGCAAAGCTCCAGCTGCCAGTATTGTGATTATCAGCAGGTGTGTCATCGAGATTTCTGCCTGCATGAAAACCGCTATATCCGTGCGGTAAAACCGGATCGTTTTTGGGAGGAAATTGAAAGGAGGCAGCGCAATGGGTGAATTGAAACTGACAGCGCAGCAGCAGGCTGCGACAGAAAACCGCGGCGGAGCGCTGCTTGTTTCTGCGGCAGCAGGTTCCGGCAAGACAAAGGTTCTTGTGGAAAGGCTGATGCGTTATGTCTGCGACAAGGATGCGCCGAAAAATATTGATGATTTTTTGATCATAACCTATACGAACGCGGCAGCAGCTGAACTTCGCGGAAAGATCATGGCGGAGCTTTCCGAACGGCTTGCCGCAGATCCGGATAACAGACACCTTCAAAGACAGCTGACACGCATCTGGCTTGCCAATATATCAACCGTTCACGCTTTTTGCGCGAATTTGCTGCGCACATATGCGTCCGCGTTGGATCTGCCGTCTGATTTTCGTGTTGCAGAGCAGCTGGACGCGGAAGTGCTGCAGCAGGAGGTACTGGACAGACTTCTTTCAGAGTTTTTTGAGTTGACTGCGCAAGAGCCGGAGCTTGCGTCTATGATCGATCATTTGGGTTACGGCCGCGACGACCGCCGTCTGCAGGCACTGGTGATTCCGGTTTATGAATCGCTGCGCTGCAGACCCGATCCGGAGAAATGGCTGCAAAGCTGCGAAGATGCTTGCAGCTGCGAAGGCTGCGACAGCGCGGAGAGTACCGTTTGGGGAGCTTATTTGCTGGATGATCTGCATCGGGAAGCAGGCTATGCCGCCGATGCGCTGCGGCAGGCCATCCGGCTTTGCGCGGAAGATGATGTTCTGCAAGATAAATATGTGCCGCATTTGCAGCAGAATTTGGAATGTACGGAAAAGCTTCTTGCAAGCAGCACCTGGAATGAGGCTTTTGAAAATAAGGTACTGTCTTTCGGAACAATTCCGCAGGCGAGAAACTGCGTAAATATTGAATTGAAGGAGCGCGTACAGTCGCTTCGCAATGCTGCGAAGGAAATACTGAAGAACGCAGGAAAAATCATTTCTGCAGATAGCTGCAGTGTACTTGCAGATCTGCAGAAATGTGCTTCTGCGCAGCGCGGGCTGATTCGGCTGCTTCGGGAATTTGACAAGGCATATACGCAGGAAAAACGGCGCAGAAAGATATTGGACTTCTCCGATCTTGAGCATGAAACGCTGCGCTTGCTGTGCAGAAAAACAGATGCGCAGCCGACTGCGACAGCCAAAGAGATTTCCAAACAATTCTGCGAAATCCTTGTCGATGAGTATCAGGATTCCAATGAAGTGCAGGAGCGTATCTTTACATCCATTTCCAAAGACGGAAACAATCTGTTTATGGTGGGCGATGTCAAGCAGTCGATCTATCGTTTCCGTATGGCAGAGCCCGGCATCTTCATGGATAAGTATTCCCATTATCCTGGATATGAAAATGCGGATGAATCAGAGCCGCGAAAGATCCTTCTTTCAAAGAATTTCCGTTCCAGAAAGGAAATCCTGCAGGCGGTCAATGACGTTTTTTCGCTCGTGATGAACGCACAGAGTGTGGAGCTCAACTATGGGCCGGATGAGATGCTCGTTCCCGGCGCCGAGTATCCCGAAATGCCGCAGCCGAAGGTCGAACTGCATTGCATTGATATGGATATCGAAACAGCTGAAAATGAAGCAGACACCCACAAATCGGAGGAAGAAGCGAGATTTGTAGCCAAAAGAATCCGTTCCTTGCTGGATGAAAAAACGATGGTCACGGAGAACGGAGCCCTTCGCCCCGCCGAACCCGGAGATTTCGTGATTCTGATGCGTTCGCCGGGCAGTTATGCTTCTGCATATCAGAAAGCACTTTCGGATGTGGGTCTTCGTTCTGTTTCCGATCGGGGCGGAAGCATTTTAGATACGACGGAGGCAGAGGTGCTTGCGGCTATTCTGCAGATCATCAACAACCCGCATCAGGACATTCCGCTGATAACAGCAATGGCAAGTCCGGTATTTGCGTTCTCTCCGGAGGAACTTGCGCAGCCCCGTACGCAGCAGAGAACAGGTGACTATTATTCCTGCCTGCTTGCCGTACAGAATCCGACAGAGAAGCTTCAGCGCTTTCTCAGCTGGCTTCGGAATATGCGAAGAAATTCCCGTCAGATGGGTGTTGCGGAGCTGGTGGATACGGTTATTTCGGAAACCGGACTCGAAGACATATTTTCCTCTATGCCGGATGGCAGCGTACGGACAGAAAATCTGCATGCTTTTTCTGAATTGGCACAGAGTTTTGAAACATCCGGCAGCCGCAGTCTTATGCAGTTCTGCACATATTTGGATAACCTTCGTGCAAGCGGCAGCTCGGTGAAACCACCCGAGTCTGCTTCAAAACGCGATTGCGTCAGCATTATGTCTATCCACCGATCAAAGGGGATGGAATTCCCGATTGTTTTCCTATCCGATCTTTCTCATCAGATGAATCTGCAGGATAACACGGCCGGTGTTCTTTCGGATGCGCAGATGTTTTTCGGAACCAATGTAGTGGATGAAAAATGCCGCGTGTATTATCCGAGTATTGCAAGACTCGCAATTGCAAGAAAAAAGACCTTGCAGACAGTTGCCGAGGAACTGCGTGTTCTGTATGTAGCCATGACAAGAGCAAAGGAAATGCTGGTCATGACATATTGTGCATCAAAGCTTCAGAGCCGTCTGCAGAAATGGAATGAATCGCTTTCCCTGCCGCTTTCTCCAAAAACCAGCGCATCAGCCAGAAGTCTCGGAGATTGGATTCTGATGGCGGCGCTATGCCGAACGGAGGCCGGAGAACTCTTTGCTATGACCGGGCCGAATGATTCTAGCTTTGTGCATGACGATGTATGGAAAATCAAAGCATGGAGCGCAAAGGAACTGCGGGAGCAAAAAACCGTTTCTGCGGTCAGATTTGCAGATATTCAGCCGGAGCAGTCGCTGCAGGAAGACGCAGAGCAGACCATCGGCTATTCATATCTGTTTGAAGCCTGCAGGTCGGTTCCTTCCAAGTTGACGGCAACGCAGATCAAGGGGAGAATTCTTGATCATGAGGCGGCAGAGAACGCAGAAATACCCTTTGACCGGAACACGATGAAATGGCGAAAGCCTGACTTCGGTACATCTAAATCACTTTCGGGACGGGAAAAGGGAAATGCCAATCATCTGTTCATGCAGTATGTGCGGTATGAAAACTGCGTTTCGAAGGAGCTTCTCCGGCAGGAACTGGATCGGTTGGTGGAGGAACAGTTTTTGACTGAGGTGCAGGCGGAGGCGGTTGATCTCGACCGTATACAGAATCTTTTTGCGTCCTCTTTTGGAAAGCGGATTCTGCAGGCAAAGGATCTGCGACGCGAATTCAAATTCTCGGTGATGGAAGATTCAGCTGATTTTTTCCCGGACTGTCAGAAGGAGAAAATCATGCTGCAGGGTGTCGTGGACTGTTTTTGGAAAGAAGAGGACGGTATTGTGATCGTCGATTACAAAACAGATACCGTCAAAAATGATCTGGATGAAATAGCAGATAAATACAGACCGCAGGTAAAGGCATACGCTTCTGCGCTCGGCAGAATCTTCAACTGCCCCGTGAAAGAGATTTATCTTTATTTCTTCTCCGCCGGAAAAGAAGTTCTGATCAGATAGAAAACCCCCGCCGTATGGCGGGGGTTTTCTTTTAGCGGCAGTTTCTGTTCTGGGAATTCTGAGTGCTGTTGCGGCTGCTGTTCTGAGAGTTGTTCTGAGAGTTGTTCTGAGAGTTGTTCTGAGAGTTGTTCTG
>JAEDIZ010000115.1 GCA_016296635.1 Oscillospiraceae bacterium | reverse complement strand
GGGGGCGAGCCGACCTTGAGGGGACTACCCTTTTTCCGTGACTTCGTCGAAACGGTGAAGCGCCATGCCCCCGGACGGCAGAACATCCACTACGCCATACAGACCAACGGCCTGCTCATTGACGCGGAGTGGGCGGAATTTTTCCGCGAGAATAACTTCCTGGTGGGGCTGTCCCTTGACGGCACCGGCGAGACTCACAACCTCAACCGTGTGGACGCATCGGGCGCCGGGACATATAACCGCGTTCTGCGCGCGGCCCGGCTTCTGGAGAGCAGGGGAGTGTCATTCAACATCCTCACCGTTGTGACCTCGCGCACGGCAAAGAGCATTGCATCCATATACCGCTCCTATCGGAAAAACCGCCTGCTTTACCAGCAGTATATCCCCTGCCTTGACCCGATTTTTGAACAGCGCGGCAATAACCCCTACTCCCTGACCCCGGAGCTGTTCGGCGATTTTCTTATCCGGCTTTTCGATTTGTGGTATGCGGACAGGATAAAGGGCGAATTTATCTATATCCATTATTTTGAAAGCCTTGCGGGGCAGCTTCTGGGATATCCGCCCAATAGCTGCGGGATGATGGGGGTATGCTCGGCGCAGAATGTCGTGGAGGCCGACGGCGCGGTCTACCCCTGCGATTTCTACGCGCTGGACGAATATTTACTGGGAAACATCAACGCCGACGGCTTTGCGGAGCTGGATAAGCGGCGGCAGCCTTTTCTTCAGGCATCGCTGCAGGGGCTTGAAAAATGCCGGAGCTGCCGGTACGGCTTTTTGTGCCACGGCGGCTGCCGCCGTGACAGGCAGGGCAGAACGGCCATTGAGGAAAACTATTTCTGCGCCGGATACATGAAATTTTTTGACCACGCGCTGCCGAAGCTGGTTCAGCTTCTCAGAGCCAACGGCCACAGAATTTAGTGACAGGCTGTCTTTGCCGAAGCCTTATCGGCACGTCTTACTGAAGGCGCGCAGATAGTTATAATAAGTAGGAATTATTGCAGTCGGGCGGGAAAGAAGCTCTTGACAACGCTTATACTTTGACCGATAATTTTATCGGCCGGAGAGCGGTACGCGCGTGCGCGAAAGCTGCCGGAAGAAAGGTTCGGGAAGAGAGAGTAAATGGAACTTATCTATTTTATTGTCAGTTTGCTGGCATCTATCATAGGGGGCATCTGCGGGATAGGCGGCGGCGTCATCATAAAGCCGACGCTGGATATGCTGGGGGTGGCGGATTTGGCGACGGTAGGATTCCTCTCAAGCTGTACGGTGCTGAGTATGTCGGCGTACAACGTGGGGAAAACCTTTGCCGACCGCTCCGCCGCGATAGACACGCACACGGGCACACCGCTTGCGCTCGGCGCGGCTGTCGGCGGGATCGCCGGAAACAGACTGTTCTCCGCTTTGAAGGCCGGAATAGGGAATACGGCAGGCGTTGCCCAGGCGCTGTGTTTGCTCCTGCTCACGATGGGAACGCTCATCTACACCATAAAGAAAAAGAATATTCGCACCCACTGCGTTGACGGCGTCGCTGCCACGGTCGTGATCGGCGTCGCCCTCGGAACGCTGTCCAGCTTCCTCGGTATCGGCGGCGGCCCGTTCAACCTTGTCGTACTGCACTTCTTCTTCGGGATGGAGACGAAAAAGGCCGTGTCAAACTCCCTGTACATAATCCTGTTCAGTCAGGCGGCAAATCTTGCCGTGACGATATTCAGCCGCGCTGTGCCGGCGTTTGCGCCCATGGAGCTGATTTTGATGATTCTGGGCGGCATCGGCGGCGGAATCATCGGCAAGTCCATCAGCAAAAAACTCAGCGGAGCCATGGTGGATAAGCTGTTCATTGTGCTTCAGTCGGTTATCATGCTGATTTGCGTTTACAATGCAGTGAAATTTATGTGAAAACCTATAATAACCGCACGCCCGTAAAAGCAGAGTAAATCCGGTTTTACGGGTGTGCGGAATTTTAAAAAGAGTTGCGCCGGAGCCAGGAGGATTTTCATACAGGGGACAGCGCTGCCCGAGCCTTCATAAAAGCCGGAAAAACAGCGGGAGAACGACCGGGAAAGGAAACCTTGCCATGGGGATTTTCCGCCCGATAATTTTATTTAGGCAAAGTTTCTTTGAATTTGGGCCTTTTCTGCGCCAATTTAGTTGACAGTGCTCCGCTTTCACCAGTATAATGAAAGACTGTAAGGGAACAGAGTACCAATCAAGGAGAGTTATGCATGGAAAAAATAACATCTGAAACCATGCGCAATTTTAACAGGCGGCAGATATACAACTATATTTTCACCCAAAAGCGTACCTCCAGGCAGGCAATTTCGGATGATCTGAATCTGAGCCTGCCCACAGTCACGCAGAATCTGAAGCTTTTGGAGGAGGAAAACCTGATAGAACGCTGCGGCTTTTTCCAGTCCACCGGCGGGAGAAAATGCGTTGCCTACGGCTGCGTGAGCATGGCAAGGGTGGCCATCGGCGCGCATATCACGGCGCACGGTCTGCGTCTTGTGGCGGTGGATATGTACGGCAGCATCATCAAACGCCAGCAGATAAGCGTTGACTACAAGCACAGCGATGAATATTATATTCGCTTCGGGGAGTATGTCAGCAGCTTTGTGAAATCGCTGAACATCTCCCAAAAGCGGGTCCTCGGCGTGGGGATCGCACTGACGGCCTTGCTGTCAAGGGACAGAAAGCATGTTTCCAAAAGCCTTCTTCTGGGCACCGCCGAGGCCGGCCTTGCGGATTTTCAGGAGCATGTTCCGTTCCCGTGCCAACTGTTCCACGACAGTGAAGCGGCTGCCGACGCCGAGCTGTGGTTTTCGCCGGGCATCAATGACGCGCTGTACCTCGGCATAAACTACCACCTCAACGGGATGCTCATCGTGAACAGGAAAATCCATGTGGGCAAGGAATACACCGGCGGACTGGTAGAGCATCTTACCCTTTATCCCGGAGGACGGAAGTGCTACTGCGGGAAGAAGGGCTGCTTCACCACCTATTGCTCCGGCCACGTCCTGTACGACGAAGAGGGGGAATCCTGCGAGAAATTCTTCGCCAGACTTCGGGACGGGGACAAGGAAGCAACGGTCAAGTGGCAGCGGTTTCTGGAGGACCTGGCCATCGAAATCGGGAATCTGAGCGCGCTTCTCGACTGCGATATTATTTTGGGCGGCACCGTCGGCGCGTACATGACGGAGGAAGACCGGCTTTTCTTGCAGCAGATGGTGCGCAGCGACTTCCACTATGCGCCCTCCTCGGATTTTATCTGCCTGGGCTACAAGGACGTGGATATATGCGCCTGCGGCGCGGCGCTGGCATATGTAGAGGAATTTGTCAAAAGTATTTAATTTGTCGAAAGAACGAAAGAGCGGCTTCCTGCTCTTTCGTTCTTTTTTACAAAAAGATTCAAATAAAATGGTGAAAAATCATAATTGACAGCATTTAAGAAACGTGTTAGTCTTTAATCAACTTATGCAAGGTCTCTTAACGAAAGTTCCTTGCAACGAGAAAAATACTGAAAGGAAAAACGAAAATGAAAAAACTGACAGCGATTCTTCTTGCACTCGTTATGCTGCTTTCCCTGTGTGCCTGCGGTTCCCAACCGGCGCCTGCGGCGCAGGAAAAGCAGGAGCCCGCTCCCGGCGCGGCCGCGGCTGAACCCGTTACCATCCGTGTCTCCGGGCTGAACCAGCAGCTCAGCCTGCCTTTGTACTACATCCATGAGCAGGGCTGGGACGTAGAGAACGGCTTCAATCTGGAGCTGACGGTTTTTGCTCAGGGCTCCGGCATCAACGAGGCTCTTGGTTCTGGCCTTGTGGACGTGTTCACCATCGGCGCGGCGGGCATTTCCTCCTGCTGTGTGTATGACGCGGTCTACCTCTATTCGCATGAGGACTCCGGCGCCGGCCAGAACTTCATGGTTCGCGCGGACAGCGACGTTGCCCAGGTAAAGGGCGAGCTGGCTGAGTTCCCCGAGGTGTACGGAAGCGTTGAGACCCTCAAGGATAAGGAATTCCTGCTCCCCATGGGCACGGCGGCTCAGATCCTTGTGGACGTTTATCTCCAGCAGTTCGGCCTCACTGAGGACGATGTCAACCTCATCAACATGAATGACGACGCCGCGTATCAGGCTTTCGTTTCCGGCGAGGCGGACTTTGCCAAAACCAGCTATCCCACCGCTGACAAGTATGACGCCCAGAAATACGTTGTGGCCTGCGGCATGGACAGCCTGAACGTTCCTTACTATGACAATCTGCTCTGCTCTCGCGCCTTCTTCGAGGATGCCAGCAAGCATGACGCGCTCGTCAGCTTTGTCGTGCAGATGATTCGCGCCGCCGAGGCGTTCCAGGATGACGAGGTTCTGATGAACGCCATGCTGGACTACTACAATTTCTGCGGCGTGACCGTTGACGCTGCTTCTATAAAGCATCAGGTGCTTGAGCGCCCCTACTTTACTTACGAGCAGCTCCGCAGCACGGATTCAAGCGCTTCCTTCAAGCTGATCGCCGACTTCTATGAGCAGGTCGGAAATATCTCCTCCGAGGATCTGGCAAAGGTGAAGAACAATATGGACACCACCATCCTCGCGGAAGCACTCGACGCCTATGCTGCGGCCTACGTCAAGTAAAAACTGAGCGAATTCTCGGACGGATGAGGCCGCGCAAGCCGTGGCCTCATTTGTTGAAAAAAGGGAGAAAGAACTATGACGTTACAGCATAAAAATCAGCGGGCCTTTCGGCTTAAAGTTATTTCGATCCTCTCTCTGTTTGCCTTTTTCCTGATATGGTATCTGGCGACCGATGTTTTCCACCTGGCGCCCGCTACGCTCCTGCCGTCGCCGGTAAAGGCGTTTCAGACCCTCATCGTCAAGTGGACATCCAAAAAGCCCGACGGCTCCACGCTGCCCACGCATATTTTTTCCAGTCTGCGTGTGTCGGTGATGGGCTTTTGCTTCGGTGCGTGCATAGGGGTTCCGCTTGGCGTGGTCATGGCATGGTGGGAGCCGATGGATATCATGCTGAAGCCGGTATTTGACTTTTTCCGGAACATCCCTCCCATCGCGTGGATACCCATTATGATCATCCTTCTGGGCATCGGCGTGGTGGCAAAGGCGGCCATCGTGTTTCTGTCGGCGTTTATTCCGTGCGTGGTCAATTCCTATACGGGAATCAAGTCGGTGAAGCAGGTTCACATCTGGGTGGGACAGACCTTCGGCGCGTCAAAGCTGCGGATTCTGTTCAAGGTGGCCATTCCCTCGGCCCTTCCCTATATCTTCACCGGCCTCAAGGTCTCGCTCAACTCCTCCTGGGGCTGCCTGGTGGCAGCGGAAATGCTCGGCTCCGACAGCGGTCTGGGATATATGATCCAGATCGGCCGACTTCTGTGCAGGGCGGATATTATCATTGTGGGCATGATCGTTATCGGCGTATGCGGAACCATACTCTCCGCGCTGTTGGATCTGCTTGAGAAAGCGCTTGTGAAAGGAGACAGGTGATGCATCCCATGAGCAAAAAACTGAAGAGCTTCGTTTACCCCATCCTTGCTTTCGCCGTTTTCCTCCTTGTATGGCAGGTCTGCGTGATGCTCGGCAATTCCGAGATCGGGTTTCCCACACCCATAGATGTTTTTAAAGAGTTCTTTTATATGCTGACGCACAAGGTCGGCAACTATTACACGGTCATCGGGCATGTGCTGTGGAGCCTTAGCCGTGTGCTCATCGGCTTTGGCATAGCGGGCGTTCTCGGTATTATACTTGGACTGACCATGGGCTGGTTCAAGTATGTCCGCGCGGTCATGATGCCGGTGTTCAATCTGCTGCGTCCGATCGCGCCGCTGGCGTGGATCCCTCTCGCCATTCTCTGGTTTGGCATCGGGGAGAAATATAAGTATTTCCTTATCTTTATCGCGGCCTTTGTGCCCTTCACACTCAATGCCTTCGCGGGCGCCAGCCATGTGGATAAGCAGCTCATCGGGGCGGCAAGAATGCTGGGCGCGTCCGATTCCCAGCTCTTTTTCGACATTGTTGTACCTGCGGCGATACCGTCCATCTTCTCGGGCGCGCAAGTCGCGCTTTCCAACTCGTGGATGACGATGCTTGCTGCGGAAATGGTATGCGCCACGGAGGGCGTAGGCTGGATCATTATCGCAGGGCAGAGCGTGAACGACATGACGCAGATGATCGCCGGAATGCTGGCCATCGGAATCGTAGGATTGCTGCTGGCAACCGGGATGAGAAAACTCGAAGGGAGATGCCTCATATGGAACAATCAAGGAAGGTAAAGCTCTCCTGCAAGGATATGAGCAAAACTTTCAAGACCCCTAAGGGGGATTTTGAGGTGCTCAGGAATCTTTCGTTTGATGTTTACGAAAACGAGTTT
>JAEDIZ010000114.1 GCA_016296635.1 Oscillospiraceae bacterium | reverse complement strand
TTGCCGCCGAGCAGGCCGCAAAGGAAGAGGCAGAGCGTCTTGCCGCCGAGCAGGCCGCAAAGGAAGAGGCAGAGCGTCTTGCCGCCGAGCAGGCTGCAACGGAAGAGGCAGAGCGTCTTGCCGCCGAGCAGGCTGCACTGGAGGCGCAGAAGCAGAAGGATGCTTTTGAGTGGTGGATGATTCCGATCGCACTGGGCGTATTTCTGCTGGGCGGCGGCGGATTGATGCTGAGCACACGCCGAAAAGGACGGCTGCACGAGATGCTGAAAGATGTAGAGCATGAAAAGGACGACACATAGAAGCGCAGAAAACGGTACTGTATCAGAACACAGGCCGGGAAACAGCAATACCCGCCGAAAAGGAAAACTTTCCTTTCCGGCGGGTAACTTGTTTTTAAGGGCAGACACAAATCTGCACTCGGCGGCTATCCTATTTCTCCTCTGAGGTTTTCCGTCATCAGTTTACGGATTCGATCGATCGGGTAGTGACAGCTGAAAAGATAAATCAGTTTTGTCAGCGCCGCTTCTGTTGTCATGTCATTTCCGGTCACGGCGCCTATATCCATCAGACTCTTGCTTGTCTCATATGTGCCCAATGTGACCGTTCCCTGGATGCACTGCGAGCATACAACAATCAGCGTTCCGTTTTCATATGCCTTTTCGATGATCGGTATGATTTCTCCAGCGGAACCGGACGGAATATTGCCGGCACCGAAGGTTTCAAGAACGACGCCCTTCAGCTGCTTTGTCATGATAGACTCAAAGAGCCGAATCTGTATTCCGGGGAACATTTTGATAATTCCGACCGGAACTTCTTCAAACGCTGTGTACTTAAAATCCCCGTTCTTTTTGGGAAGGCCTCCCCGGTCATGGTACTCTACTGTAATGCCCACATCAGCAAGCAAACCGAAATTGGGCGAAGCAAACGCCGCAAACCGATCCGAGGATATCTTTGTCGACCGGCATCCTCTTATGAGTTTCCCGTCAAAATAGATGCAGACTTCCTTCACATTGCCTTCGGAAGCGATAACGACCGAAGATACGATATTGCTGTATCCGTCAGAACGGATTTCACAAAGCGGAATCTGTGCTCCGGTAAAAACAACCGGTTTTTCAAGGTTCTCCAGCATAAACGAAAGCGCAGACGCAGAGTACGACATTGTATCCGTACCGTGAAGGACGACAAATCCATCGTATTTTTCATAATTGTCCGCAATAGTCTTTCCTATTTTGTTCCATTCGGGGACGGAAACGTTGCTGGAATCCAGCAGCGGGTCAAACTGGATCACTTCAAGCGCAGGCATACCGGGCTTAAACAGATCCCCGATCCCGGTAAGACTATCCTCGAGCCGGCTTTTTGAGGGAACATACCCGTTTTCTCCGGGAACCATTCCTATGGTTCCTCCCGTATAAATGATGCAGATTTTCTTTCTCATTTTTTACCGTCCTGATCTTCATCTGAAAAGCCCGAATTGATCTCTTTCGAGACCAATTCGGGTTCTGCCCTGCAAGCCGGATTGCAAAACGATCTGCCTGCGAAAACCCTCAGGGCTTTGTTAATCTTCTCTCGGAATCCTGGTGATGACCGGATTTCCGTTTGCATCCAGCAGCGGCGTCAGACCGCCGGCATAGCCGGAGCACATCCACAGATAGGTTACGCCCGTGACCTTGTCCACCCAGATCTGGCGAGCCATACCAAACTCGCTGCCTTCCTTCTGGATCCGGACAAAGCGTTCGTTTTCCTTCACTTTACTTTACTTCCTTTACTGTTTCCGCTACGCCGGCTGCCAGTCCTGCAAGACCCTGCAGCTCGGAGGGAATGATGATCTTGGTGGCCTGGCCGTCTGCGACCTTCTGCATGGCCTCAAGTGCCTTCAGCTTGATGACCTGATCGTTGGGCGCCTTCTGATTGAGCAGTTCCAGAGAATCTGCCATAGCCTTCTGCACCGCAAGGATTGCCTGTGCTTCGCCGTCTGCACGGAGAATGGCTGCCTGCTTTTCTGCCTCTGCACGAAGGATTGCCGCCTGCTTCTCGGCATCCGCACGAAGAATGGCTGCTTCCTTCTCACCTTCTGCCACAAGGATCTGACTGCGCTTGGTGCCTTCCGCCTGCAGAATTGCCTGGCGGCGGTCGCGTTCAGCCTTCATCTGCTTTTCCATGGAGTTCTGAATATCCTGCGGCGGCAGAATGTTCTTCAGCTCCACACGGGTGACCTTGATGCCCCAGGGATCGGTTGCCTCATCGAGAATGGAACGCATCTCGGTGTTGATGACGTCACGGGAGGTCAGCGTCTGATCCAGCTCGAGGGCGCCGATGATGTTACGAAGGGTGGTTGCCGTGAGGGTTTCCATGGCCATCATAGGATGTTCCACGCCGTAGGTATAGAGTCTCGGATCGGTGATCTGGAAATAGACAACGGTATCGATCTGCATGGTGACGTTATCCTTGGTGATAACGGGCTGAGGCGGATAGTCCAGCACCTGCTCACGCAGACTGACCTTCTTGGCCACATGCTCAATGAACGGCACCTTGAAGTGAATGCCGACCTGCCAGACCTTGCTGAACGCACCCAGACGTTCAATGACATATGCCTTGGACTGCTGAACGACAAAAATATTGCGGATAATGACGAGAAGAACAAATAATGCTACTACGAGTACGGGTATCCATTCCATAAATTTTTCCTCCTTCTGATTTCCTCAAATTGTTTTTTCAGGCAAACGGGCGCTGCTTCACTTTTCTGCAGCTGCGTCCGCCGGTTTCACATAGACCTTTGCGCCTTCAATGCAGGTGATGATCACGCGGGTTCCCTCGGCGATCAGGCTTTCATCGGCACTTCTTGCTGTCCAAAGCACGCCGTCAATGCGAATCGCGCCCTTTGCGGTCAGATTGTCAATGTCCTCGGTAACGAGGGCCTGTCTGCCGATCAGCCGGTCTGCATTCGTGCGGGTTGCCTTCGGGCTGACATACTTTCTGACCAGCGGCCGCACCAGCGCCAGCAGCGCTGCCGAAACAAGTACAAATACGGCGAACTGAATCAGCCAGCCGGCGCCCAGAATCGCCGCGACCATGGCACAGAACGCACCTCCGACAAACCATAAGGACACCAGACTTACCGTCGCCGCCTCAAGGGTCAGAAATGCCGCAATGGCAATGATCCAAATGATTACAGCTAGTGACATAGGATCCACTCCCTTCAAAAATTATTATACGCACAAAAGGCGGACTTGTCATCCGCAATATTTCGCAAAACAGGAAATAAGTGTTTGCTATTTTCGCGCGGAATCGATATACTAAAAATAATACTCTGCTGCTTTGCTGCAGCAAACTTTCTGGAGATCTGCATGGAACAGTTACAATTCTGCGTCCCCTGTCTGTTCGGCCTCGAGGGACTGGTTGGAGATGAGATCCGCCGTCTCGGTATTGAAGATGTCCGCGTGGAGGATCGGCGCGTATTTTTTTCCGGAAGCTTTTCCGACATGGCGAGGGTCAATATCTGCTGCCGCATGGGTGAGCGTGTCATGATCCTACTTGCCAGCTTCGATGCCCACAGTTTCGAGGATCTTTTTCAGGGCGTCAAGGCCATCCCGCTTGAAAACTTTATTCCGAAGGACGGTGCTTTCCCCGTCAAGGGCTACAGTCTGAACAGCCAGCTCCACTCGGTGCCGGACTGTCAGGCCATCGTCAAAAAGGCCGCCGTCACAAGACTTGGTGAAAAATACGGGCTCGGCTGGCTGCCGGAAACCGGCGCCACTTATCAGATCCGCTTTTCCATCATGAAGGATCATGTGGAGGTTTTCCTTGACACCTCCGGTGTCAGTCTGCATAAGCGCGGCTACCGTGAAATCGCGAATCTTGCGCCTCTGCATGAAACCATGGCAGCCGCCATGGTAAACTTAGCGCGCTACCGTGGCCGGGACTTCTTCTGGGATCCCTTCTGCGGCTCCGGCACCATCTGCATCGAAGCTGCCATGATTGCCCTGGGCCGTGCGCCGGGACTGAATCGCTCGTTTGGTGCTCAGAAATGGGCCTGTGTGGATGAATCCGTGTGGCGGCAGGCACGCACGGAAGCGCTCGATCATGAATACCGGGGTGAATACCGCATCCTCGGTACGGATATCGATCCGGCCTCTTTGGAGATCGCCCGTGCCAATGCAAAAAAAGCAGGTGTCGGCAAGCTCATCGAGTTCCGGGAAGCCGATGCCACAAAAGCACCGTTGCCCTGTGACAAGGGTCTGATTGTCTGCAACCCGCCCTACGGCGAGCGTATGTTGGAGCAGCGCAGCGCCCAAAGACTTTACCACGATTTCGGCAGACACATCCGCTTTGCCGATGGCTGGAAGCAATATATCATTTCCTCCGAGCCGGAGTTCGAGCATTATTTCGGCAAGCAGGCCGTTAAAAAGCGCAAGCTGTATAACGGCAGGCTGCAGTGCAATGTTTATATGTACTTCTGACGAAACGGAAAGGGGTTTGTTCCCGCCATGAAACATATTTTTATCATCAACCCTGCAGCTGGAAAATATGACCGCACGGAGGAATATAAAAAGAAAATTGAATCCGTCTGCGGTGCAAAGGGTCTTGCGTACGAAATTCTGCTTTCTGCCGGTCCTGGCGACTGCACCCGCCTTGCGCATGAGGCTGCAGAATCCGGCGAAGCTGTCCGCATCTACGCCTGCGGCGGTGACGGCACACTCAACGAGGTCGTCAACGGCATTGTCGGTTATGAAAACGTATCGGTCACGCATTTCCCCGGCGGCTCCGGGAATGATACCATCAAGGTTTTCTCCGAAACCGCGCCCTTTTCCGATCTGGAGCGGCTTCTGGATGCCGAGGAAACCCGTTTTGATCTGATCCGCTGCAACGGCATCTATTCCATCGATATCCTCTCCATCGGCTTTGACGCCAAGGTCGGCACGGATGTTGCCCGCTTCAAGCGTCTGCCACTGGTTACGGGAAAAGGCGCATACATTCTCTCGATCCTCTCCAATATGCTCCACGGTCTGAGCGAGCACTATACCGTTACGCTGGATGGTGAGACCGTTGATGCCGAGCAGACCATGATCTGCGTCTGCAACGGCCGGTGGTACGGCGGCAGCTTCAATCCCGTGCCGGAAGCCGAACCGGATGACGGTCTTCTGGATGTGCTGATGGTAAAAAAGGTCAGTCTTTTGCAGGCTGCCGGGGTCATCGGTTACTATCAGAAAGGCAAATACGCAAACTATCCCGAGCTGATCCGCCATGTGCAGTGCAAAAGCCTGCGCGTCCAATGTGAAAAGGAAAACGTTGTCAATATTGACGGCGAAGCCATTCATACAAAAGATGCAGCCATTGAACTGGTGCCGAAGGCCGTTCGCTTTTTCTATCCGAAGGGACTTCAATATCATTTCAAAAAAGCATGCGTTTCCGAATAAAAAAGTTTAACTGGAGAAAAACTGAAATCAGGTGCGGCAGACGCCGCACCTGATTATTTACTTGGAGGCGATTTCATGTCTATTTTGGAAGGCTGCATGGGAAAATACCGCACCCCGGTTCCCACAGAGCGCAGATGCCCGAACTGCGGCTGCGCCGTAGAAATATTTGCCCGGGCCGGCAGGCAGTCCCTTGACTCAACCTGCCCATCCTGCGGATATGTTCTTCCTGCGCAGCCGCAGCCGGTCTTTGCTCCGGATGTATGGACAACAGAGGGCTGATGCTCTTTTCCCAGCAAAAACCGCGTAGGGATTCTGCCTGCGCGGTTTTTCATCCGTGCACGTTTTTCTATTCTGTTTCCGAACCAAAAACACACAGATGATGCCGACGTGCATACGCGGCCAAGCTGTGCTCCGGCAGCTTGTTTTCCGGCTGCCGCCCGGCCGTCTGCACATGTTCCTGCATCGCCTCCGAAAGGATCTGCTCTGCAACTCCGTAATTCCGCCGTCTCAGTTCCTTCTGCGCGGCAGAAACCGCCACAAGCAGCTGCCGGTATGATTCCAGATAATCGGTCACACCATCACCTCCGTCTTTTGTTTTACTACCATATAATAGTAAAATCAATACTAGCATACGATAGTGCATTATGATTCCCACAGGTGATGAAAATGTATTATCATAGGCTCCGGGATCTACGCGAGGATCACGATCTGAAGCAGAAAGAGGTCGCGGCATTTCTTGGCATCGACCAAAGAGTGTACAGTAATTATGAAGCAGGCAAGCGAGAAATACCGACAAGATTTGTCGCAGCCCTGGCTCAGTATTATAAAACTTCCTCAGACTATATTCTGGAATTAACTGATATAAAAAAGCCATATCCGATGCAGAAATAAACAGCAGGCAGCAGATTGAGTTAATTGAAAAGTTAAAATCCAGTCCACCGTATTGTTTGCAGGCATTTAGTTT
>JAEDIZ010000113.1 GCA_016296635.1 Oscillospiraceae bacterium | reverse complement strand
GGTCTCCAACACCATTGAGCTTGCCCTGTGGGAGGAGCTTTTCAAAACACAGCTTCTGGCCTGCGACTTCAACTGGATCAACAAAGAGCCCTCGCCGGGCAGTATGTTTCCCGCCAGCGTCCGGGTGCGGCACACCAAATGGGAAAACCCCCGCTGCACCGTTATGCCGGAAGGCAACTGCGTCACGATTTTCTGCGAAGAACCGGTGCGGGCCCCGGCAGCGGGCCAGTCCGCCGTGCTCTACGACGGCGACCGCCTTTTAGGCGGCGGCTTTATCCTTTGAAAAGGAGCGTTCGTATGCGGGACAAAAAGCTTCGGGAGCCCTGTCTTCAGTGGGCGGTGATAATTCGGAGCATTGTGGCCGTGCAGGACTGGGCCCGCACAGATCGCGCTGTGCCTGAAGGCCAACCCAAGCCCCCACTGGGAGACCGTATTTGATTGAAAACAGAAAACACACCCGAAAAAGCGGGTGTTCAGCGTTTTGCTTCTATTCTGCGATAAAACGCGTTTATATTTCAGCGAGGCAGAATTGTGTCAGACGAGGTGCTTTCCACCGTGAATAATGGATAACAATTTGCAAGGAAAGCAACGAAGGATGGCGCAATTCTGACCGCAAAAAATAAATGGCTTTTTTGGAAAATAGTATGAGACCCGGCTGCTGTTTGCTGCGCAGCCAGGTCTCTCGGCAAAATAAAAGGGTACGCCTCGTAAAAAGGGGCGTACCCTTTTGCATACCGATGGGCAGCTTCAGTTTTTCGCACCCGGATCATTTTCCTCTTCCGCCGGGTAAAACATCATCGCGGTAACCGAAAACACATGGTCAGAATGATTGATGATCGTGCGTCCTCCGTATTTCTGCACGACCAACTGCACATTGGAAAGGCCGATGCCGTGGGAGACCGGGTCCGATTTTGTGGTCAGATATGTATCGCTGGATACTTTTACATTGCCGGAAAAGGAATTCTTGACATTGATGCAGAGCAGCGGGCCTTTTAACCGTATATCCACGTCAATGAATTTATTTTCATTTTCCTTGTCGTTTCTGCATGCCTCCACAGCGTTGTCAAAGAGGTTGCCCAGAATGATACACATATCCGAGTCCTTAATGGTCAGCACACGGGGCACCATCACGCAGAGGGATATCTTCACGCCCTCTTCTTTTATTTTGCCGAAGCGGTTGTTCAGCATTGCCCCGATGATCACATTTCTGCACTCGGTGACCGGCGTGACGGATTCCGTATCCTGTATCAGCACTTCGGAGTATTCCATGGCGTCGCGGAATTTCCCCTGGGCAATCAGGCCGTGGATGGCTCTGTTGTGATTTTTTATATCGTGGCTCAGCCGGCGCAGCTTTTCCTGATGCTCCTGGAGAGAAAGATAATACTGCTCCTGCACCGAAATGAGCTGCTCAAGCGAGGCGGAATGATTTATCGCCTCGTGCATCTTTGCGGCTCTGTTGGAGGTCGTAAACAGTATCAGCGCGATAAGCAGCAGCATGGCAGCGATCAGCATTTTATACCGTACGAAATTGAACTCCGAGGTTATCCCGCCCAACAGATAGAGCAGATTGAGCACAATGATCAGCAGCAGCAAAGGGCAGGCGACGAAAACCAGCAGGGCAAACAGAATATTGTCCTTGATGTTATCCTTACTGTCCAGCTTGCGGAGGAGGCAGAAGAAATACAGAAACACCGAAAAGATCACGCAGAGCACGCCCTGCGACAGATAATCCATCCGTAGGTTGGGCGGGAAATTTCCAACGCCGCCGCCCCGGAGATGCCACACGATTACCACCGCGATGATTGTGGCCGAATAATTGATCGCCACAAAAACGAAGGGGATAAGTATACGTATTTCAAAGGGGTCGTCATAAAAGAGCAGAGCGATGCCAGTGATCAGCAGATAACATATTGTCATTACATAGTATACCTTAAAATTATAGTACGCGTCAAAAATCGTAACCAACACATATATTATCATCGCCGCGAAAAACAACTTTCGGCTCCGGTTGTTTCTGTGCAGCAGGCTGTGAAAGGCCTGGATCACCATAAACCCCTCTGTGCAGCCGATAAACAGCAGCATCAGCGGATCATGGGGCGTATTCAGCAGCGGATAAATCTCAGATATCATATTTTTGCTCCGCATAATCCAGCATCGCCTCATAAAGTTTTGCCGAGCGATGCTTGCTGAGGAAAACCGTGTCTCCGTTTTCCATGAGCAGTGAGGCTTTATATATCGTCTTTACATGGGCAAGGTTGACCACAAAGCTCTTATGCACTCTGAAAAAATGAAAAGGCGTCATGCGCTCCTCTATATCGCTGATGGAGCCCCTGAATATAAATTCATTATCCAATGTGTGCAGCTTAATCATATGGAGATTGGATTCAAAATACATGATGTCCGCATAACGTATTTTGTGCATCCCCGTCTCATTGCTGACGATAAAGCAATTTGGCTTTTCTAAATCCTGTTCCCTGTATATGCTTGCAATCTCACTGAGGAACAAGTTTTTGTCCACAGGCTTTACCAGATAGCGCCACGCATTGACCTGATAACCCTCCAGCGCATACTGTACAGTCGATGTCACTATGAGGATTGGCACATAACTGTCGTATTTCCGGATCTCTCTGGCGGTGGAGATTCCGTCAAGAGGAGTCATCAGCATATCAAGAATGAGGCACTGGAACCGGTGCCCTTTTTCATATTCTGATATCAGCTCTGTCCCGGAGGAATATGTTGTTACCTCTGCATATATTCCGGCCGATCTTAGCTCAGCCAGGTGTGATGACATTGTACGGAGATCATAACTGTTGTCATCACATATCGCTACCCGAAACATTGATTTACCTCCTGATATACAATTCTGTTTCTTAGTCTTTCCCATAATGAAGTATACCACAAGTCGCCAGGCAAAACAATGTCATGGCCCGCCCGATTCTGTACCGGTTTTTCCCGATTGTGACAAAGGTGTGTATTTTTTTTGACAAATCCGGTAGAAGAAAAGCAAGAGGGATTTATAGCCCCAAAAAACATATTTTTCAGGAGGTTTGTAAAAATGGCAAGAAAAAAGAAAGGCGGAAGCGGCGGTATGAGCCAGATGGACATGCTCCTCGGCCTCGTATGCGCAATATTCTTCCTTGATACCATCCCATCGGTGGCTACCATGGGCTGGGCATCCATCACATGGATCGTAATCGTAGGCATCTTTTTCTTCTTTACCGGTTCCCTTACCTGCGCCGAGCTGGGCGCCGCTTATCCTGACGATGGCGGATTCTCCGGCTGGGCCGCCAGAGCCTTCGGCCCCAAAATGGGCGCGCGCATGGGCTACATCTACTGGGCATGCAACGCAGTATGGCTTTCTTCCAACGCAACTCTGTTTGTCCAGGTATTTCAGATTACCTTTGGCATTGAGTTGAGTACGGTGGCCTCGGTGATCCTCAACCTCGTTGTTGTTTACGGTATGCTGGCCATTCTTCTGCTGCCCAGCAAGAATTCCACCTTCCTTTACAACTACGGCGCCATCGTAAAAATCATCATCGGCGTATGCCTTGTTGCCGCTGGCGTCATCTGCTTCACCAAGGGCGGCGCGAAGGCCAACCCCTTCTCTTCGAAAGAAATGGTTCCCACACTGGGCGCATCCATTGTTTTCATCCCCGCCCTTGTATACAACTTCCTGGGCTTTGAGACCTCCGCTGCCAACGGCAGAATGGAAAATCCGGCCAGAGACGTTCCCCGGGCCGCCATCAAAAACGTTGTTCTTGTGGCCGTGCTCTACATCCTCACTTCCGTTGCCGTCTTGTGGGCTGTCCCCATTGGCGATGTGAATATCACCACCGGCATCATCCAGACACTCCAGGCCGGCTTCGGTACCGCAGGCTTCCTGGGTATTGTTGTTGTGATCCTGGGCTTCCTGTATCTCACGGTCCTCTTTATCCAGGGTATGCTTTGGGTCGGCGCCCCCTGCAACACGGCTGCCATCGGCGGCGAGACCGGCGAGCTGCCCAAGGTCTTCTCCAAGCGCAATAAGAACGGCCAGCCTGTCGGCGTTATCATCATCTCCGCCGTTATGGCAACACTGATGACCCTTGCCTCCAACCTTATCCCTGGTGACGCGCAGGACGTGTTCTGGGCCATTTTCTCCTGCACCAGCCTTCTCCTCCTCATTCCTTACATTGTAAACTTTGAAGCCTACTTCAAACTCAGAAAGACCGATAAGGAGACCCCCAGACCCTATGTGTTCCCGGGTCCCAAGTGGTTCTCCGCTCTTCTGATCCGTATCGCTGAATTCATCACCATCGCCACCTGCGTACTTTTCGTTTGGGTGCCCGGCGTTCCCGTCAACATGACCCAGCTTTTGTTTGTGGTCATCGGCGTTGTGGTCGTCGTCGCACTGGGTGAAGTTCTGCTGAAAGTGGCTGAAAAGCAGCGCGCTGCCGCAAAAGAACAGTAAGCGCATTTATCCTTACCTTCTGTTTTCACTCCGATAATAACAAAAGCCCTTTCCGGGGGGAGAAAATCAGGATATCTCCCCCCGGGATCCGGAAAATAATCAAAGAAATCAAAGAAAGGAAAGACAAATGACAGCAGAAAGAGTTTATATCAATGCAACGGTATACACCGCTGATAAAGCCCGTACCATGGCGCAGGCGGTAGCAATCTCCGGCGGCAAATTCGTGTATGTGGGCAGCAATGAAGGCGCAATGGCCTATGTGGGCAAAGACACCGTCGTTGAGGACGTCGCGGGCAAGCTCATCATGCCCGCATTCATCGAGGGCCACGCCCACTACACCAAAGCCACCTCTACGGTTGTGGGCATCAATCTTGCCGGCTACAACAGTGAGGAGCAATATGTAGAGGCCTGCCGCAAATACATCGAGGACCATCCGGGCATTAAGGTGCTCCGCGGGCAGGGCTATCTTGAGGCCATATTCCCCGGCATAGGCCCCAAACGGGAAGCAATGGATCGCGCATCAAAGGATGTTCCCATTGTTGTCCAGGCCGAGACGCTGCATTCTCTGTGGGCAAATACGGCCGCAATAGAGCTTGCCGGCATCACGAAGGACACGCCCGACCCCGAAAACGGCCGCATTGAGCGCCGTCCCGACGGTTCACCCAGCGGCTGCTTCCGTGAGAGCGCCCAGGATCTTATTCTGGACGCACTGCCCGACTACAGCGTGGAAGAGTATGAGCAGGGCATCCTGGCCTATCAGGAGCTGTGCCATAAATACGGTTTCTCCAGTTCCTATGACCCCTGGCTGTTTGTCAACAGCAACGGCGTGGAAGCGCTGAAATCCCTTGACAAAAAGGGTCTGCTCTCCATGCGTATGCGCGGCGCCTACTGGGCCAATCCCCACCGGGGCGTTGAGCAGGTCAAAGAGATCGCCGAAGCCCGCGGCCGTGACAACGGCGGCAAGCTCTTCCATATCAATGCCGTCAAGTTCTTTATGGACGGCGTGCTGGAGAGCATTACCGGTTTTCTGCTGAAGCCCTATGAGAAAGCCGATGGCCGTCCGGAAGGCTGGCGCGGCGACCAGATTTGGGATCCCGACAACATGAACGCAGTTGTTGCTGCTTTGGATAAAGAGGGCTTTGGTATACACGTCCACTGTGCCGGCGACGCTGCGGTCAAGCAGTCTCTGGACGCTGTGGAATACGCGTTCAAGGTCAACGGAAAACGGGACGCCCGCCACTGCATAACCCATATCTTCTTGCTGGATCCGGCGGATATCCCCCGTTTCAAGGAGTTAGGCGTTGTCGCCATGACCAACTCCTACTGGATGCAGATCGATGACACCTATTTTGTCAACGGTATTTATACCGGTATGGACCGTATTGCCCACTCCTTCCCGGAAAACTGTCTGTTTGCAGGCGGCGTGACCGTTGCCAACGCCAGCGATTACCCCATCACGGCCACACCCAACCCCTTTGTGGGCATAGAGATCGGCGTCACCCGCATTGCTCCCGACAACTATCACCCCTGGGTCATCGACTACGATGATCCCAAGTTCCATGAGCCGCTGTGGCCCGAGGAAAAGGCGGACATCCGCGACATGATCGATTCCTTTACGATCAACCAGGCTTACGCAAACTTCATGGACGAGGAGACCGGTTCCATCGAAGTGGGCAAATCTGCGGATATGATTCTGGTAGACAAGAACATCCTTGCGATTGCGCCGGAAGACATCGGCACCGCCGTTGTGGAAAAGACCCTGTTCATGGGCAACGTGGTATACGAAGCCTGATTTGACTTAAAAATATGCGCCGGTGGGACTCCCCTTGCCGGCGCATATTTAAAAATTTCTCTTTTTTAACCAAAGTGCTTCTCCGGCTCTGAGGAGGGATCGTGACGTGGAGCAGTCTGTTGGCTTTCTCTCGATCGTGCCGCCGCTGCTTGTGGTAGCTCTG
>JAEDIZ010000112.1 GCA_016296635.1 Oscillospiraceae bacterium | reverse complement strand
CCACAAGAGATACATCAACCCGTTGTCCGTGGCCGATAATACTGCGGGCGTGGAGTGCCGCAAGGATCCCGATCGTTAGATTCAGCCCGCCGAGAATATCGCCCATGGCGTTGCCAGCTTTAATGGGGCCGCTCTCGGGTGTTCCGGTAACACTCATCAGCCCGCCCATGGCTTGTCCGAGAATGTCGTAACCGGGCCGCTGAGAATACCTGCCGTAGCAGCCATAGCCAGAGACCGCGGCATAGATGATCTGGTCATTGACTTCCTTGAGCACATCATATCCCAGCCCCAACTTATCCATAACGCCGGGGCGGTAGTTTTCCACAACTACATCTGCTTTTTTTACCATTTCAAGGAAGATGGCCTTGCCTTCCGGAGTCTTAAGGTTGAGCGTAACTCCTTCCTTGCTACGATTGTGCATCGCAAAATAAGCGCTTTCGCCGTTGACATACGGGCCGTAGGCGCGGCTGTCATCGCCGCCCTTGGGGTTTTCGATCTTAATAATGCGGGCGCCCATATCGCCGAGCATTGAGGTGCAGAAGGGCCCCGCGACCACACGCGTCAGGTCAAGAATAACAATATCCTCCAACGCGCCATGCATTTTATCCATCGTTTAACTCCTTTTAAAGTCACTGCCTTTACAACAGGGGAAAGCGTTTTGTAACGCTTTCCCGGGCACTTTTGTTTTTCAGCCACCGAAGGTCATCATAAAGAAACCTGCCGCCACAGCTGAGCCAATGACACCGGCCACATTGGGGCCCATGGCGTGCATCAGCAGGAAGTTGTGGGGGTCAGCCTCGGAGCCGACGCGCTGCGCAACACGGGCTGCCATTGGAACAGCAGACACACCCGCGGAACCGATCAATGGATTGATCTTCCCATGTGTAAGCACACACAGAAGTTTCCCCAGCAGAACGCCACCAACGGTGGAAAAAGAGAATGCCACAAGGCCAAGCGCCACTATCGCAAGGGTCTGGACCTGGATGAACACTTCGCCGTTGGCTGTCGCACCGACTGAAAGCCCGATCATGATGGTAACGATATTGCAAAGGGCGTTTTGCGCCGTATCACTCAGCCGGTCAACGACGCCGGATTCTTTGAAAAGATTGCCAAGCATCAGCATGCCAAGCAATGGCGCAACATCCGGGAGGATCAGGGAACAGAAAATAGAGACAAAAATCGGGAAAACAATTTTTTCCGTCTTACTGACGGGGCGCAGCTGCTTCATTCTGATCTTGCGTTCTTTCTCCGTTGTCAGCAGTTTCATGATCGGCGGCTGGATAAGAGGAATGAGAGCCATATAGGAGTAGGCGGCAATCGCAATGGATGCCACCAGATCGGGTGCCAGATTGTTTGCCACATAGATCGCAGTGGGGCCGTCAGCACCTCCAATGATGCCGATGGCTGCTGCCTGTTCAGGTGTGAACAGGCCAGAGGAATTTGCAATCAAAAAAGCAATGTAAATTCCGAACTGTGCAGCTGCCCCGAGAAGAAGGCTGATGGGGTTTGCTATCAAAGGGCCAAAGTCCGTCATGGCACCGATACACATGAATATCAGGCAGGGGAAAAGATTGCTCTTGACGCCGCCGTACATGATTCTAATAATACCGGACTGATACCATGCGCCGCCGTCAGCTGTGGCGTCATACATTAAGCCAGCCTCGGGCAGGTTTGCCAGAAGCATACCGAAGGCAATCGGAAGTAGCAGCAGCGGCTCAAATTTTTTCCCAATGGCAAGGTATAACAGAACACAGGCCATAACCAGCATGACAAGCTCCCGCCAGGCAAGAGCCGCAAAGCCTGATTCCGCTAATAGATTGCCAAAAGCATCTATAATTCCCATTTTCCGCCCTCAGCCTCAAAGCACGACAAGAACCGCGCCGCTGTCAACGGCGTCGCCCTTTTTGACATTGACCGCAGACACAGTACCAGCGCACTCCGTCTTGACCTCAATCTCCATCTTCATGGCTTCCATGGTCACAACCACCTGACCGTTGGCAACGGTGTCGCCGGGCTTTACGCGCACATCCAGAATGCTGCCGGGCATGGGGCTAGCAACCACACTGCCGCTTGCCGCAGGAGCTGCTGCAGGTGCCGCGGGAGCAGGGGAAGGCGCCGCTACCACAGGAGCAGCGGGAGCCGGCGCTGCGGGAGTCACCGGCGCCGCAGCAGGGACCGCATGGCCGATGCTCCTGCCCGATGTTGCCCGTTCTATCTCTACTTCGTATGTTTTTCCGTTAACGATTGCTGTGTATTTCATCGTCCGTCATCCTTTCTTTTGTATCCTTGCCTCACTGATTTGCGCCCTTATCTGGCACGCTCTTTATGGATGTGATAACAAGTTTATCAACAGGGATTCCGCTTTCCATGCTTATAGCCCCCTGTAAAACAGCCACTACATCACTCAGATCCTCTTCTGCTTTGCTCTGGACTACCGGGGCGGCAGCTACAGCCGGTCCTGCCGCCACCGGTGTACTGTGCGGTGCCACAAACTTGTTAACCATTTTCGCAATGACGATTGTAGCCAAGGCAAGTATCACAAGCACCGAAAACACAACGGTAAGTCCGGTCAGAGATGTCATCAGACTTTCGCCAAAGGACAAACTATCCGTCATTTTGATCTATCACTCCTTTTTCCAAGTTTTGCTCACCATCACACCACCACATCTGTCAAAAGGGCAAATGGCGAACTGTCAGTCAGTCTTTCATCCGAATACAGCATACATTAACTTTCCCTTATATGTAAAATCAAAAAAATATCAATCTTCATAATCGAAACCTTATGAATGATATTTTTTTGGCTTTTTCATCAGCCTGCGCTGATGGCTTACATTTCATCGGTCTCTGTATAAAAACAAAAAAAGCAGCAGACCGCCCGTAGCAAGGGTCCGGTCTGCTGTTTTTATTATTTTCCCATTTATGTTGGGTCAAATTCGGAAAAATCGATCAGCTTTTGCTGCGCCCATTTGATAAACTGCATTGCTTTATCGCTATTCTTCGTAAGGTAAGAAACAAACATGTCCTTTACAAACAGATTCTCTTCCACCGGAATCAGCTTGCGGTTCATCGGAATATAGTCGAATTGAGCCTGTAAAGAAGTGATGAAATATAAAAAATCGTAGTCCCTCTGGAGCTTTTTGATTATCTCATAGTTCACCCTTTGCGCAACGTCCACATATACCCCTTTGCTTTTCGCCAGTGCATCCACCTCGTTAGAGAATTCCCCATGCTTGCTCAGGCGGAAGAACTTCTGCCCCGCCATGTCCTCCATATTCAGTGTTTTTCTTGAAGACAAAGGGTTGCTATACGGCACGGAGACTAGGAGTCTGTTCCGAAAAAAGCATGTACTCACAAGTTTTTCCGTCTTTTGCTCCTCACATTGGAGGCTGGAGATGGCTATGTCATAGATCTCGTTCAGCAAGAAATGAGGGATCATCTTTTCTTCAACCTCATTGATTGTTATGGGTATTTTCGGATTGTCCACACTAAAGGCGGGCAAAACATAATCAGGGATATATGCCGAGGAATAACAGAATCGCAGCGCTTCTCCCTCCTCATGGGGGGTACGGAACTTTTCAAGAAGAGCATCATAGTCAGCCAATGTTCTCTTTGAATAATTGTAGAAATCTTTACCATTCTGGTTCAGGAAGATGTTCCTCCCCTTGCGGTCAAACAAGGCTATCCCCAACTCTGCCTCAATGTTTTTCAGAACCATGCTCAGCGCGGGTTGTGTAACAAAGAGCGCCTTTGAAGCCAGAGTTAAATTCTCATATTCAGCAAGAATGCAGAATTGACGCAGTTGTTGGAATGTCATTTGCGCCTCCTAATAATAAGTTTTTACTTATCAATTCCCATGATCTACTTATTTTACATTTTTGCTTGTCAAGATTATAACTTAAATGAGTCAGTCAGCAATCGTTTTATTTTATAATCAGGGGAAGCGATAAAATTGTCAAGAGTTTTTTGACGTTTGATGGGAAAATATTATCCATTCTTTGCACTTTCATTTTCTATAATCTTAACAGCATGCTCCTTCGGAAAGAGCAATAGTTAGGATTGTGGCACTCGAAACAGAAAAAAGAGAAAAGGAGACTATTCATATGACACCGCAGATTGTAACAACTCTGATCATTGTTGTGGCAATGTTTGCATTGATGCTTCTCAACAAATTCCCTCTTGCTGTCACAATGACCCTTGCCGGCATTGCCCTCTGGCTTACAGGCATTGTCGAACCGGCCAAGCTGTATTCCAACTTTGGTGATTCCACCATCATCTTCCTCATCGGTATGTCGATCGAGGTTTATGCCCTTGAAGTTACCGGACTTGTGGATCTAGCTGCTGCCAGGATTTTCAGGGGCAAAGTCGTTGAAAAAGAACGCCTTGCAGTTTTCGTGACCTGTATGTTCTCCGGCATTGTCACCGGCTTCATTTCCAATACTGCTCTTGTGGTTCTGATGATCCCTGTGCTGGCAGGCGCTGCTGTCAAATCCTGTGGCAAGCTGCACCCGAAGTATCTGTTGATGGGCGTTGCTGTTGAGGCGACGGTGGGCGAGTCTATCTCCCTGATAGGCGGCGCGCCCAACCTCGCTGCGCAGGGTGCTCTTGAGGCCGCCGGTGTTGAGACCATGGGCTTTTTCTCTGCTGCACCCCTCACGCTGGTTCTGGTTGTAATTACCGCTATCTACTTTGCCACCGTCGGCTATAACATTCTGGTTAAGACTTGTAACTTTGATGACCCCCTTGTTACCAAGCAGCTTGATGCTCCCAAAGAGGCTGTTACTGCCCCGCTGTGGAAGCAGTTCGTGGCGATCGGCGTCCTCGTCGGCTCCATTGTTTGCTTTATCCTTAAGATTGCCGATAACCAGGTCATCACCTTCATCGGATGCGTCATTCTCTGGATCACTGGAACTGTGCCTGTCGTTCCTTCTCTCAAGCACGTCGATTGGAACACGATGTGGAACCTGAACTTCTGCCTGGTAGTTGCTTCCGCAGTCAGCACAAGCGGTACCGGTGCATGGGTTGCTGACAGCATCCTTAAGATGCTGGGCGAGAACGCCAATTACACCACCATTATCATTTGCGTGGCAGCCATCGGCGGCATCCTGACCCAGTTCATGAGCAATACAGCTACCAATGCAATGTTTACCCCCATCTGCATCGCCCTGGCCCAGGGCATCGGTGTAAGCCCTCTCGCCATTGTCATCCCGGCCCTCGTTATGGTCAACAATGCAGTCACCTCTCCGATCGGCAGTCCCTGCATGACCGTGTCCTTGGCTGGCGGCTATCGCCCCAAGGATTACCTTCTGGTCGGTTTGCCCCTGGTCATCATCCTCATCCCCTTCACTGTGCTGGCCTCCCTGCTGTTTTATGCAGTGTGAAATCATTCAAATAATACAGTAAAATGTCTCTCTGGCCGAGAAATCGGTCAGAGAGACATGGTCTATCACAATTTTGGAATTGCATGCTTCAGAAAGTTCCATGCTCAAATAATTGTAAATGTTAAATTGGAGAAAGAATATGCTAATCAAGTTTACTGAAGAACAATCCATGATTCGCGACATGGTGAGAGATTTCACAAAAAACGAAGTGGCTCCGCGCGACAAATGGATGGACGAGAACGGATTCGATCACGAACTTTACAACAAGCTCTGCGAGACCGGCCTTGTCGGTGTACATATGCCTGAGCCGTATGGTGGTGCAGGCTGTGATGCGGTTACCAGCACCATTGTCATCCACGAGCTGTCAAAAGGCAGCGCCAGCATGGCGCTTGCACTTGATATAAGCTGGGTCGCTTCTGATATGATCCTGCATAATGGTACAGACGAGCAGAAAGCAAAGTACCTTCCCTTGGCCGCTCAGGGGAAAATCTTTGCCTTCGGCCTCACGGAAGCCAGCGCCGGTTCTGATGCAGCCCGCATACAAACCACGGCTGTCCGGTCTGCGGACGGCGGCTGGATCCTGAACGGCGGCAAGTCATGGATCACGAACTCTGGCGTTGCCGATTATTACATCATCATGGCCATAACGGATCGAAGCAAAGGAGCAAAAGGTATTTCTGCATTCATTATGCCCAAGGAGACGGAAGGCCTTATCATCGGTAAGCACGAGGATAAAATGGGCATGCGCGGCACAAGCACCTGCGAGCTTTCATTCGACAATATGTATCTTCCGGCGGATGCTTTGCTCTCGTCTGAAGGCATGGGGTTCAAGATCGCAATGCAGGGCCTGGATGGCGGACGTATCAGCGTGGCGGCCATCTCCTGTGGGCTTGCTGAGCACGCCTTTGAGGTTGCTAAGGCTTATGCGAACGAGCGCATCACGTTCGGTAAGCCCATTGCAAAGCACCAGGCAATCCAGTTCAAGTTTGCCGACATGGCTACCAATCTGGCTGCCATGCAGATGATGACCTATAACGCGGCCGAAGTGAAAGCCTCCGGCAAACGCCACACGCTGGAAGCCGCAGAGGCAAAGCTCTTCTGCGCTCCCCGCTGCACACAGATTTGCCTTGAATGTCTCCAGGTGCTGGGCGGCAACGGATACAGCAAGGAGTTTCATGTAGAACGCTTTGTCAGAGACGCAAAACTTCTTGAAATTGGAGAGGGAACCAGTGAGATTCTGCGCATGGTAGTCGGCGGCAATGTTCTTGGCAAGTAAGACTGTTCTAAAGTTTGGA
>JAEDIZ010000111.1 GCA_016296635.1 Oscillospiraceae bacterium | reverse complement strand
CTTCGGCTCCATGGGAATGCCGCTTCTGCGGAGGTATTCAAAGGTGTCTCTTGCGCTGTGACCGATGGCAAGCACAAGCTGACTGCAGGGAATGACGGTCGTTTCACCGCCGCATTCGGCCTCGGCAGCAACTACTCTGATGTTTTCCGTGCGGATGCCGGTGAGCTTTGTGCCGAAGCGGACTTCACCGCCGTAATGGATGATCTTTTTCCGCAGATTTTGCACAACCGTCAGAAGCACATCCGTGCCGATGTGCGGCTTTGCGTCATAGAGAATATTGCCTTCCGCACCGGCGTCTGCGAACTGCTCCAGAATCCAGCCGGTGCGTTCGTTTTTGATGCCGGAATTGAGCTTACCGTCGGAAAATGTACCTGCGCCGCCTTCGCCGAACTGCACATTGCAGTCGGGATCCAGCTTGCCGGTTTCCCAGAACTGTGCAACTTTGGCATGACGCGTCTCGGCATCCTGCCCGCGCTCCAGAACAATGGGTCGAAGTCCTGCCATGGAGAGAACCAGCGCGCAGAACATCCCTGCCGGGCCGAAGCCAACGATTACGGGACGGCTGTCGGGAATAGCTGCAGGCATCGGCACCTTGTATTCAAAATCCTTTGCAATTTCTGCCTTGGGGCAGTGTGCCGCTTTCAGAATTTTATCCTCACGCTCTTTTACGGCAACATCCACGGTATAGATGATGCGCACATCGTTTTTCTTCCGCGCATCCACCGAGCGGCGGCGGATATCCAGCTGCTTGATGTCGGACTGCTTGATGCGCAGCAGCTTTGCCGCGCTGCGGGCAAGCGCGCTCATGTCATCATAAGCGGAGAGGGAAATATCACGAATTCGGATCATGTGTCTGCTCCTTTGCCGAGTTTGCCTGCAAGGAAGCCCGAAGACCAGGCCCATTGCAGATTGAAGCCGCCGCAGTCGCCGTCAATGTCCAAAACTTCGCCCGTGGCAAAGACGTTGGGCATGAGTCTGCTTTCCAGCGTATCTGCCCGAAATTCCGAAGTGGGGACACCGCCGATGGTGACCTGCGCGCTGTCAAAGCCCATGACGCCCTCCACCGGGAGAGTGAAGTATTTGACAAGGCTGACGCAGGCGGAAAGCGCCTGCTCCGAGAGAGAGGAAAGCGGGGCAGTATAGTCCAGTTCTGCCCGGCGGATGACGGTTTTTCCGAGCCGGGAGGGAAGAATTCCGCTGAATAGTTCTTCTGCGGCGAGTTGAGGGAACGCCTGCTGCTTTGCAAGCAGCAGAGAAAGCACATCCTCTTTACTGTATGCGCGCAGAAGATCCAGACAGAGTTCCAGGTTTCCTGCGGTGGTGGCTGCGGCGCGAGAAAGCTCAAAGGCCACCGGGCCTGTCAGACCGAATTCCGCGAACTGCACCTCACCGCTGCTTTCCGCAACCGTCTGCCCGTTTTGCCGCAGACGAACGGCTGCGTCTGCACGCACACCCTTAAGGACTCGGACAAAGGTCTGATCCGTCTTGATCTGCGTCAGAGAGGGAAACAGCGCTGTGCAGCCGTGACCAAGCATTCCCAAAAGATGATAGCCAGACTTGCTGCCGCCGATCTTTTTTCCGGCTGCGCCGCCGCAGGCAATGATCAGCTTGTCACCGAAATACTTTTCGCCCGTGGCGCTGACGGCCACAATGCCTCTGGCTTTTTTATGCACATCGACCACATCGCAGCTGCAAATGACATGGACACCCCTTGCCTCCATGGCAAAGCGCAGCACATCCACCACGCTGTTGGCCTGATCGGAAAGAGGATAGACCTTGCCGGTGCTTTCCGCAACGGTCAGAAGTCCGAGAGAATGGAAAAAGTCCAGCGTCTTTTCTACGCCGAAAAGCCGCATGGCGGGAACTGTGAATGCCGGATCTGCGCCGTGATAATGCGAAAGATCTGCGTGCAGATTAGTCAGATTGCAGCGGCCGTTGCCCGTGGCAAGCAGTTTCTTGCCCACACGGTTCTGCCGCTCTAAAAGCGTGACGGTATTGCCGGGATCCGCAGCTGCGACAAGTGCAGCCATCATACCGGATGCGCCGCCGCCGATGATCAGTACCTTCATAATATACCTGCCTGCAATTTGTTTTTTTACAGTATATACGAAAAATGCACAGTTCTCAAGAGAAAAGAAAGTTTACATAACATTAATCAGCTTTCATTTTTCCGAAAGATGTGATATGATTTTTCTAAAAGAGGTGAGTCCATGAGTTTGCGCGAAACGATTGCCCATCTTGCGGCGGACAAAGACGAAGAAATGCTGCTTCTGCACATTGCCGAGCGTATGACGGCGGCGGAAAACCGAAATGTTCCCGCGGCAAGCAATTTCCTTTCCGGCAGAGAGCAGATGCTTGTGTCGCAGATTCTGCACGGCGTACAGATCCGTTTTTTCGGCGGTCGGGAGGGCGCGGAGCGGGCAGTCTGCTGCTATCTGCCGGAGTATTTGGACGATGACTGGCTTTGCAGTGAGGACGGACCCGTGGCGGCGGTGCGCGCGACTTTTTTTGAGCAGGACAAGCTGACACACCGCGATTTTCTCGGCAGCCTGATGGGCTGCGGCATCAAGCGTGAAACCGTGGGTGATATCTATGTTTCCGAGGGAAAATGCGATTTCCTCGTGACGCGGGAGATTCTGCCCTATGTGCTGCAGAATCTGGAATCCGCTGGACGGACAAAGCTGCATCTGGAGCAGATTCCGTTATCGGAGCTTTACGCACCGCAGACAAAAACGAAAACCGTGCGGGATACTGTTTCCTCTCTGCGGCTGGACGGCGTGGTTTCCTCCGGCTTTTCCATCAGCCGGGGAAAGGCGGCGGACGCTATTGCGGCAGGCAAGGTCGAGGTCAATTTCACGACCTGCACGAAGGCGGACAAGACCGTTTCGGAGGGGGATTCCATCAGCCTGCGCGGACTCGGCAAAATGCGGCTGACGGAGGTCGGCGGTAATACGAAAAAAGGAAGAATTTCGATCGTGATCGATCGTTTTTTGTGAGGTTTTTATGGAACAGTCAAGAATTGAACGCATCAACGAACTGGCACACAAAGCAAAGACCGTGGGTTTGACTCCGGAGGAAGAGGCGGAACGCGCGGTTCTGCGCAAGGAATATGTGGAGGCGGTGCGCAGAAATCTGCGCGATCAGCTGGATAATACCTACATTGTAGACGAGAAGGGCAACAAACGCAAACTGATGCAGAGGTGACGGTATGTCATTTGCATCACATGCTTTTCTTTACGGTTTTCTGCCCGTAACGCTCGTTTTTTGGATGCTTGCGGGCAGAAAACATCCGTCTGCGCAGAAAACGGTGCTGCTTATCTGCGGCCTTGGGTTCTGTGCATTTGCCGGACTTGCGGCGATGCTGGCAATGCTCCTGCTGGCGCTGGCGATCTGGCTGAGCGGATGTTTTCTGGAAAAAGCCGCAGAAGCAAGAAGCCGGAAAAGAAGACTGATTTTGCCGGTCTGCCTTTTGCTGGCGGTTCTCGGCGTCTATAAATACACGGGCTTTGTGCTTGAAAACTGCAATGCGCTGTTTGGATTAAGTCTGAAAGCGCCGACGCTCTATGCCCCTTTGGGACTTTCCTTTCTGACATTTCTCGGCATTTCCTACCTCGCGGATATTTATCACGGAAGATGCCGCGCAGAAAAAAGCTTTTGGAATCTGCTTCTGTATCTGACCTTCTTCCCGAAGGCGGCGCAGGGACCCTTGATGCGGTATGCAGATTTCCGCGCGCAGATGGCTGCACCGCAGGTTTCTCCCCAAAATGCAGCGGACGGTGCGGAGCGGTTTGTGATCGGTCTTGGAAAGAAACTGCTGCTGGGCGATGTGATGGCCGGGGCGGCTGCGGAAATTTTCAACCTTTCCGCCGTGGCGCTGACACCGGCAAAAATGTGGGCGGGCGCGTTCCTCTTTACGTGGCAGATCTATTTCGATTTTTCCGGCTATACGGATATGGCCGTCGGCCTCGGTATGCTGTTCGGTTACCGGCTGCCGGAAAACTTCAATCATCCCTATATGGCCGTCAGCGTATCGGATTTCTGGCGCAGATGGCACATGACGCTCTCCGGCTGGTTCCGAGACTATGTTTATATTCCGCTGGGCGGCAACCGCCGGGGAAAAGGCAGACAGATTCTGAATCTTGCCGTGGTGTGGGTGCTGACGGGACTGTGGCACGGCGCCAGCTGGCCCTTTATCCTTTGGGGCGCGTGGTTCGCGGTGCTGCTGATTTTGGAAAAAACGGTGCTGCTGAAGGCGCTTGAAAAGCTGCCGGTTTTTGTCAAGCGGATCTATGCGCTTTTCTGCGTCCTGATCGGCTGGGTGATTTTTAACAGCTTCAGCGTTGCCATGCTGGCAAAAAATCTTTCTGCGATGTTTGGCTTCGGCGGCAGAGGAAACGATGCGGCGTATTTTGCGCTGCTTCTGCGGCAGTACTGGCCGGAGCTGATTGCGGCAGTTCTCCTTTCAACGACTGCCGGACAGAAGCTTTTTGAAAAGCTGGAAAAGACGAAAATTGGCAGAATCGTGAAGCTGCTTCTGCTGCTTGCGGTGCTGGCATTGAGCGTGCTGGCGCTGACCGGTTCCGGTATGCGTGCGTTTATTTACGCACAGTTCTGACGGGAGGGAGAAGCATATGAAAAAAACAAAGCTGATCCTTCTGATGGCTTTCCTCGCACTCGTTTTCTGCGCGGGAGTGCTGACGGCATACCGCTGCGTGCGCGGCGGTGAAAACTGGTCGAGTGCGGAAAACCGCTGGCTGGCTTCTTTCCCGGAAATTTCTGCGCAGGGACTTTTGAGCGGAAAGAGCTTTGATGATCTGGAAGGGTATCTGAAAGACCATTTTGCCGGACGGACGCAGCTGCTGAAACTGGGCACCGGCTATGAAATGAAGCTGCGCCGTAAACCGATTGTTTCGGACGTTGTCATTGCGGAAAAGGCGCTGCTGCCGGAAGCACCGATTCCCGACTATCGCACAGACTGGCTTGCGGGCAAGGCGGAACGCATGGCGGCAAGGCTGGAAGAGATTCAGCGTGTGACGCAGGAAAACGGCGGCGTTTTTCTCTATGTCAGCGTGCCGGAGCAGAGAACGGCGCTGCGGGACTTTTATCCCGACTGGATGGAAAACGGCATGGCGTATTATGAGGCCGTGGCTGAGGCGTTCTCGGCGGCCATGCAGGCCCATGGCGTGGAGGCGTTGGATCTGACGGCTGATATGACGGCTGCCGGAGTGGAAAACTGTTATTCCCTTGTGGATCACCACTACAACCTCTACGGCGCAAAAATCAGCACGGAGGCGGTCTGTGCCCGGCTTTCCGAAATGGGTGTGGCGATCGATGTATCCGGCGCCGAGATCGCGGACAGCGGAATTGCCTTCGTGGGAACCTATGATCGAAAGCTGTACGGCTTTTCGCCGCTGCAGCAGACACTGCAGACGGATATCGGTGAGCCGATTGCTTATCAGCGCTGGGACAACGGCGAAAGAACCGATGCACCGCTGATCGATGCCCGTGAGGGCAGTGATGCCTACTACACGGCGTATATGGGTGGAGACAAGGCGGAGACTGTTCTCAAGATGGACGCCCAGCAGACGCTTCCACGGGTGCTCTTGGTGGGCGATTCTTTCACCAATGCAATGGAATGCCTGCTATACCGCGGCTGCCGCGAGCTGCGCAGTCTTGATTTCCGCCATTACACCGAAAAGACGCTGACGGATTATATTGCAGAATATCAGCCGGACGCGGTCATCATCCTCCGAGATGACATCAGTTCTTTGGAGGAGACCGGAAACGGCAATCTGGAATAGCAAAGAATCCCCCGAAGCCAAACACGGCTTCGGGGGATTGCTATTATTACAGAACAAAGCGAATCAGCAGAAACAGATGCAGCGCCAGAAGTAAAGGAACGGTGATATAGAACTTCGGCTTTCTCGTTTTATGGTGGAACAGATACATACCGAGAAGCGCACCCATACTGCCGCCAATTGCAGCAGCACCCAAAAGCGTGGCCTCCGGGATCCGCCACATTTTTTTCTTCGCATAATGCTTGTCCAGACACATAAGCGTGAAAGCAAGTGCATTGATTATAAGCAGATAGACGAGCATAGAAAACATCCTTTCCAGGAGGGCAGAAATGAAAAAGCTGAACCTGATACTGCTGACGGCGGCTATGCTGCTGCTTTGCGGCTGCAGCAAAAGCGCGATGACATGGGAAACGGTAAACGACACGATCGAGGTGTCCGCACCCGTAAAAGAACCGGCATATGCGATCACCTTTGATGTACCGGCGGACACCGTAAAGCAGACCTTTGCCTGCACGCGGGGACGGGAAGTCTATGAGCAGGAGAACGGCGACTATGAGATCGTTTCCGAGGTTCTTCAGAACTGCGGGATCGAAAGCGCAGCAAAAGCGCTCACGGGTTTTGAAAGCAGGAATCTTTTTATGATCCGGACAACACGCTTCGGAATGCCGGAGTATCAGTTCGCGTGGTATTCTCTGGGCGAAGACGGAGGCAGAGTCTGCCGGGCTGCGGTTCTCGATGACGGGCAGGACTGTTACTGTTTGAGCTTCTGCACAAAGGAGGAATACACCGGTGACTATGATAACACAATTGAGCAGGTTTTTTCAAGCCTGGGACTGTTCCATGACGAAGGATTTTGACCTCCGGAAAAAACAGAAAAAATTTCAAAAAAGCTCTTGACAATTTGGCACTTGGTCTGTATAATGACACCTGTCGTTGAGAGATGCGGCGCGTGGAATGGAAGGTTAGCTCAGCTGGGAGAGCACCTGCCTTACAAGCAGGGGGTCACAGGTTCGAGCC
>JAEDIZ010000110.1 GCA_016296635.1 Oscillospiraceae bacterium | reverse complement strand
TGAATGTGTGGATCTCGGCATAATTCTTTTTCATCAGAATATAGAGAATCGTGTTCACGTTCAGCACAAGCTTTGTCCCGTTGGATATTATAGTGATGTATACTGCTTCCAGCAATTCAAACACCTCATTTTTCTGGCTGTTATTAGCAATTATCTCATGTCAACTTTCAAATATCAACCGTTCGTGCCTGGCAAGAAAAAGAAATGAGAGTATGCAAAAACACGCCATATCCAGCCGTTGAAGCTGAATATAGCGTGTTTTTTCGTTGACCAACCCCGTCTGACAGATGCCGTAAAATAGCAATTCTGTTGGATTACTGTTTTACGGACACCCGGCTACCCGTCCGGGGTTTTTGTATGCGAAAAAAGTGGTGGGGGCAAGCCCCATCCTACAAGGGTGCGGCCTTTACGGCGCTTTCGGTTCTGTCGGGCGGGCAATGCCCGCCCCTACGGGGAATACGGAAGAGCGGCGAAAAAAAGCCTAATATTAGGGATGTGGGCAGGATCGTTTTTATTTACAATAGTAGGCAATAGGATCGCATCTCTGCCCGGTGTGCTGCCGGGTGCGGAAAAGATCTTCTGTCGGCAGCCGGAAAAGCTGCCGGAGTCGGTTACTGAAAACAATATATTGAAAAGGGAGAGTTATGATATGAAAGTGAATACCAGTTCCAACACCACCGTTCAGAAGGGTACGCTCGGCAAAACCAACTGCTGCGTCTGCGGCAAAGAAGTTGGTCTGATGGGCCGTTATCAGATGGCGGATTTCAACGAGATCTGCAAGGCTTGCGCCAAGCAGGCCAGCGGCTTCTTTATTCCTGCCGAGGCGACTCTTGAGATGTACAAGGGCGATCAGGCACAGATGGCTGACAGCCAGAAGCTCTATGAGGCTTACTTTGCCAAGGGCGGCAAGCATGTGAAGAAGTTCGGCCTGTGGTACAGCAGCGAAAAGATCCTCATCGATGAGGAGCATGGCCTGATCTGCGTCACCAAGAAAAAGAACGGCAAGCGCACATACCTTGTCTATCGTCTGGCTGATCTGGAGAAGTACTCCGAGTTCAAGAAGAAGATCAAGGGAGCTGACGGCAAAGAAGCTACCAACACCTACTGCTACCTGCAGTTCCACAGAGCCATCGGTGTTTCTGAGGTTTACATCTCCATCGCCGGCAAGTATAAGAAGCTGCAGAAGTATCTGAAGAAGTCCATGGGCATGTCCGGCATCAAGGGCATGAAGAATGCCATCGCAAAGGCCAAGGAAGACATCGCTTCGGCAAAGGCTGTTGCTTCCGCTACCAAGACTGCGTTTGCCAATGCTGAGGACGAAGCTGCTGCCAAGGCTGCTGCCGAGAAGGTCATGATCGAGGCCGACAAGGCATTCTACAACGGCCGCGAGGCGCTGGTCGAAAAGGCTGACGCTGCAATCGCCGCAGTCATCAAGAACGTCTGATCGTTTTCACTTCGAACGGCGGGGGCTTGCCCCCGCCGTTCGAGCTTCCATACGCAGAACCGGCAAACGGTGTCATTCTGAGCCAAAGGCGAAGAATCTGCGCACCGACCGCATTGCATATGCCGCCGAAGCTGCGAGGATCCTTCGCTTCGCTCAGGATGACAGGGGGGCGGATTGCCGCGCCGACGGCGCGGGATCGACCCTCATCCGGCGCTGTGCGCCACCTTCCCCCGGGGGAAGGCTTTAACGACAACATAAAAAGACGGGCATCCGAAAGGATGTCCGTCTTTTGTGTGTAAAAATCAGATGGTAACGCCGGCCTTGTCCAGAATGGTGGGGACGTTCTTTTCTGCGCCGATGGCCATGATATGTACGCCGTCGCAGAGCTTTTCGTCCTTGATCTTTGCGATCATCTCAGCAGCCATTTCGATGCCGAGCTGCATGGGCAGACCCTTGACGCCCTTTTCCTTGCCTTCTGCAGCGGCAGCGGCCAGACGGTCGATCATGTCCTGCGGAACAGCGATGCCGGGAACGTTCTCATTCATGTACTTGGCCATGCCTGCTGCCTTGAGCGGGATGATACCGGCCATGATGTGAGTCTTGATGCCGCACTGGTCGACCATGTCCAGGAAACGCTTGAAGGTATCCAGATCGAAGATACCCTGGGTCTGGATGTACATAGCACCTGCTTCGACCTTCTGGCGGAGCTTATTGATCTGCAGATAAATCGGATCATACAGAGGCGTGACGGAAGCGCCCTTATAGAACTTGGGAGCGCCGCCGACGATCTCGTTGCCGCCGCAATCGCAGTTGGTTTCTTCCATTTTGCTCAGCATCTTCAGAATGCCGACGGAGTCAAGATCGTATACGGGCTTGGACTCCTTGCAGTCGCCGACAACGGGATGGTCACCGGTCAGCGCCAGCATGGTGTCGATACCGAAAGAAGCAGCGGACAGCACGTCGCCCATGATCGCCATACGGTTGCGGTCGCGGCCGGTCATCTGCAGGATGGGCTCTACGCCTGCCTGCTTCAGCGCGATGCAAAGGCCGAGGCTGGATGCCTTCAGGCTTGCGGACTGCATATCGGTAACATTCACGCCGTGAACCTTGCCGTTCAGAAGCTTTGCAGCTTCCATCTGCTCAGAAAAATCATAACCCTTCGGGGGCGCCATTTCTGCGGTGACGCCAAATTTACCGGCCTCCAGGGCCTCTTTCAACATACTCATTATTTCTTCCCCTTTAAGCTGATCGTTCTCGGATAGCTGAACTTCTCGTAACCCTTGTCTTCGCGGGTCTTGCCGAGCTTTTCAAGCTGGCCGATCTCATTGAGACGGTTGTAAATCTTGATCCATGCGCAGTCATTTTCCGGATTGACTTCGCACTTGCCGTTCTTCTGGCCGCCGCAGGGACCGTTGACGAGGCTCTTTGCGCACTGGGTGATGGGGCAGATGCCGCCGGTCTGACCGAGGACGCAGTCGCCGCAGAAGTGGCAGGCTTCTTCCCAGACGCCGAAACGGACTGCTTCGCCGAGGTACATGGTGTTGTTGGAGGGATAGGTCGGGATGCCGGGGGCATTCTTGGCCACGCACTGCACGCCGTCACCGCAGCTCATGCAGATGACGCAGTCGGGCTTTGCTGCGACCAGGGGCTTCATCTTGCCCTTGACGCCGAGGTTCATGCAGCAGTAATCGCAGATGGTCGTGCCGACGACCTTCTTGCCGGCGGCCTCGAGGGTCTTTGTCAGCTCTGCGATCTGTGCTTCGCCGCCGGTCTGGCAGGCGGTAGCGCAGCTGCTGCAGCCGACGATGGCAACGGTTTTGGCATCGCCAACCATGGCCATCAGTTCTTCAATGGGTTTTTTCTGTGTGATAATCATGGAATCTTCTCCTTACAAAATAGGAATCATGAATGTAAATCACGGTATGTGTAAATGCTTTTTCACATTTCAGAAATATAATAACGCATCTCAATAAAGAAATCAACCATGCCGCGGCAGGAATCGATATTTTTTTGTCGATTAAATTTTGCCATAGCGGTTTGACACCGCAAAAGCCGCACCCTTGCGGGGTAAGGCGATCCGGCGCGCCGAAACATCATAAAATGTCAGAGAGCGGTTTGCGGCCCCATTCTTCTTTTCGCGGAAAAGAAGAACCGCCCCGCGGGGTGAAGAAGAAAAGGCTTTCCTGTGCGGCATCATGTATCTCTTTTGCTAACTTTCGGCGCATATCGACCGCCCGACGGTGCGGGAAAAGCAATGACCTCCCACGGCCCGTCATTGCTGATGATGCCGCAGGGCTTCTGCGTATGGATCGTCGGGCCGCTTTTTGCGGTTCTGCGCGGAAGATTGCGCCTTGTAGGGCGCGTGTTTTCATGTATAGTTTTTCCGGTTCTGCGCCAAAATAACAAAAATGCAGCAGGTAAAAAACAGGAGGCGGAAAAATGCAGGAACTGACGGTCGAGGCGGTGCAGGCGATTTTCGGGAACGCGGCGGATTTTGTGGCGCGTGAAATCAAATCCGGCGGAAACAGCGTACACATTCTTTTCCTCGACGGCATCACCTCCGGCGGCGACATCGCCGAGCTGGTCATCCGGCCGCTCTGCGAGATCACGGAGCCGGCCGACATGGCGGAGGTTCTGGACAGAGCCAGACACAGCGTCTGGTGCGCGTCCATGAAATCCGCGCAGACGGCGGAGGAAGCTGCGCGGGAGCTGGTGAACGGCAGCTGCGCGGTGCTGTTTCCGGGTCAGCCGGAGGCGCTCTGTTTTGAGGTCAAAACCGGCGAAAAGCGCTCGCCGGAGGCGCCGGAATCCGAGAACACTGTCAAGGGCGCCAAAGACGCATTCACGGAAACTCTGCGCACCAACACGAGCTTAGTCCGACGGCATCTGCGCACGCCGTCTTTGCGGATCACGGCGCAGACCGTGGGCAGACAGACGCTGACCGGTGTGAGCATCTGCTGGATCGAAGGATTGACGGATGAGGAATATGTGAAACGGATGCAGAAGCGGCTTGCTTCCATCGACATTGACGGTCTGCTCTCGCCGTCTGCCGTGGAGGAATCCATCACCGGTTCGCGCCGGACGGCGTTTCCGCTTTTGCAGTACACCGAGCGGACGGACGCGTTCTGTCAGGGCCTTCTTTCCGGGCAGGTGGGCGTGCTGGTGGACGGGCTGCCGGTGGGCTATCTGGCGCCGGTACGTCTGGCAGGGCTGATGGAATCGCCGGAGGATCGGGCGGTGGACTATGTGTCCGCCTCCTGCCTGCGGGTTTTGCGCTATGCATCGCTGTTTCTCAGTCTGCTGCTGCCGGCACTTTACGCCGCCATGGCCATGTATCATCAGCAGATGCTGCCGACAAAGCTTTTGTCGGCCATTATCGAATCGAAAAAAGAGGTGCCCTTTTCCACCATTTTGGAGGTGCTGGGACTGCTGGCGGCGTTCGAGCTTTTGCAGGAGGCGGGACTGCATCTGCCGCAGGCCATCGGCACGGCGGTTTCCATCATCGGCGGCCTCGTGGTGGGCACGGCGGCGGTGGAGGCAAAGCTCGTATCTCCGGCGGCGCTGATTGTGACCGCCGCCAGCGGCATCTGCGGCTTTACGCTGCCGAGCCGGGATCTGTCGGACGCCATCCGGATCTGGCGGTTCGTTCTGACGATTTTTGCGGGAGTGGCGGGACTGTTCGGCGTGACAACGGGCTTCATTCTGCTGGTCATCCATCTGGCGGGACTGCGGAGTCTGGATGCAGCTTATCTCGATCCGTTCTCGGAGGCAAAGACCGACGGAGCGCTGATCCGTCCGCGGCTGATGCTGCAGAAGCATCGCGATGGCACACTGCATCCGAAAAACAGAAGAAAGCAGGCGGAAAATTGAAAAGACTTACACTATATATAATAGTAGCGGCAGCGTTATTTCTGACGGGCCTGCTGCCGCTGCGCGGCACCGATGCGGCAGAGCTGCTGCCGGTGCGGGTGATGCTGGTGGAAAAGAAGGACGGAGTTGTCCGGATCCGATGCGACCACGGGGCTGCCGGTACGGGCGGAAACTGGGAACTGGCGCTGGAAGATCTGCGCAAAAGCGCGGAGGGCAAGGTTTTTTTTGGCACGGTGGAGCATGTGGTGCTGGCAAGATCCGCGTGGGATCTGCTGCCGCGCATCGCGGCTTCTTCCGATCTGCGCCCGGCGGCAAAGCTCTGCTGCGTAACCAGAAAGATGCCGGAGCCGGAGCAGGCGGCGAGCTTTCTGCACGCGCATCCGGGCGGCATGACGCTCAGCCAAATCCGCGCGCAGATGCTGACGGGAAGGCAGGTGCGTCTGCCGCAGATCATCAGCAAAGAGGGGAGGCTTCTGCTTGCAGGATAAACTGAACGGGCGGGAACGGTCGGGCTGGCTGTTTGCGGCGCTGAGCGTTCTGTGCGCGCTGCGGCTGTCTGAGCTGAGCTGGCTGTATGTGCTGCTGGGCGCTGCTGCGGCAGCGGTCTATTTTTCTCTGCTCGGGTTTCTGCGCGGCAAAGAAAGCAGAACGCTGTCAGAGCTTGCGGTAGCCGGGTTCGGGAAAAGAGCAGGTTCGGTTCTGCTGCTGCTTTGCACGGGGTGGACGGTTCTGGTGCTTGCGTCCGTGCTTTCCAGCGCGGCCAGCGCTTTCCCGGAGGATGACATCGCGATTCTTGCGCCCGTCACGGCGGCAGCTATGGCAGCGATCGGCTGCAGGAAGGGACTGCGGGCATGCGCCGGGGCGGCAGGTGTGTTGGCGATGATATTGGCGCTGCTGTACGGCGTTGTCGCGCTGGCATCGCTCAAGCAGATCGAGCCGGAATGGTGCGGCATATGGGGTTCCTGGCGGCACGGACTGGAGGCATTTGCATTTTTACTGCTGCCGTCCTGTTTGTTTTTTCTGCCGGGGAAAGATGAGCAGCAAAAAAGAAGCAATTTTGCGGCGCAGGTGCTTCTTCCGGCGGTTCCGGCTTTTCTCTGCGCTGCAGTACTTTCACCGCAGCTCACCAAGGCGCAGCGGCTTCCGTTCTATCTGCTGACAAAAAGTCTCAGTCTGTTCGGCGCGATGGAGCGGTTTGAGCCGCTTTTGTCCGGTGCAATGTTTATGGGATTTGTGTGTCTGGCCATGCTGCTGGCGCAGACCGCGGGAAAAATCTGCGGATTCTTGGCGGGAAGTGAAAAGAAAAACGCATTCGGAATTGGCGCGGCAGCTGCCGGACTGGCGCTCAGCTTCGTGGTCGGAAGACTGCCGACGGAGTTCTGGATCTTTGGCTCATCCATATTTTGGGGGCTGTTTCCTGCCTTAACACAATTTGTGGGGGGCTCAAAAAATCTTTCAGAAAAAGTGAAAAAAGAGGTTGACAAAACCGATTTCCTTTGATATTATGTGCAAGCTCCGTTACGGAGCACACCAAACGGCTTGAGTCCTGAAAAACTTTCGACAGAGAGTTCGAAAAAGTTCTTGACAAATGCGAAACGATGTGCTAGAATAACGAAGTTCGCTGCGGACGAGAAATCGTCGACGGGTGAGAGAAAATCACAGAAAATGAAAAAAGTTCTTGACTTTTGGAAAACGATGTGGTATAATGAAGACCCGCTGCCGAGCGGGAAGTGCACCTTGTAAATTAAACAACGAGAAACATGAACAAACACCTTGGACAAT
>JAEDIZ010000109.1 GCA_016296635.1 Oscillospiraceae bacterium | reverse complement strand
CGCCGCACAGTTCACAGGCGAAATCCTCGGGCAGATCTTCCCACTTCACGCCAGCCTCGTCCTCGTCATAGACCCAGCCGCACAGATTGCAAACATACTTCATAGCATATTCCTCCCTAGTTAGCTTAATTTTTTGTGGGGAGCCAACCACTCCCCACTATAAATTATGGGTATGCCTTGTTTTCCGTCCTCAATACCACTGGTTGCAGTGACACAGCGGGTCTTTCTGCTGTGGGAACAAATCCCACTTGCAGTCCCATCGCCTTCCTATTCCGTCAAAAGAGAGATGGTTAAGTCACACATATTCTCCCACTAACTGTGGAGGAACGTGGTAGTAGGAAAACAGAAAGTTCGTCGAAAAGTTCGGATATTACCAGATATTTTAGGTAAATATTACTTAAAATATCTCTCCAGCAGACCCTTCAGAGCCTTGCCGTGGCGAGCTTCGTCACGGGCCATTTCATGGACGGTGTCATGGATGGCGTCGAGGCCGTTCTTCTTTGCGCAGGAAGCCAGCTCGAACTTGCCCTGGGTTGCGCCGAACTCGCAGTCAACGCGCCATGCAAGATTCTGTTTGGTGGAAGCCTTCATGTTGGCCTCGAGATCCTCGCCCAGCAGCTCTGCGAACTTTGCAGCATGCTCTGCTTCTTCGTAAGCAGCCTTTTCCCAGTACAGACCGACTTCGGGATAGCCCTCGCGGTGTGCGATTCGAGCCATGCACAGATACATACCGACTTCGGAGCATTCGCCGTTGAAGTTAGCCTTCAGCTGCTCGAAGATGTACTGCTTGTCTTCGTCGGAGATATCGGGGTTATTCTTGACGGTCTTGGCATAGATGCCGTATTCATGCTCTGCAGCCAGCTTCAGTTCGCCCTGAACCTCTTCAAAGGCCTTGGCCTTAGCGTGGCAGACGGGGCATTCAGCCGGTGCTTCTTCGCCTTCGTGGATGTAACCGCAAACCTTGCAAACATACTTTTTCATGTGTAAATCCTCCGTTTATCTTATTTTTTTATTTTAATTTTGGTGGGGTTCCAAACAATTTGGACAAATACCGTAGAACAGAATCTGATAGCCGGAAACCCTTGCCCTGGTGGCAGAGGCGGCATTATGCAGAATCTCGGGGGGAAGCTCGATGCCGTGCGCGTCTAAAACGGCGTCGCAGCAGGTACAGATGAGATGCGCGTGGGGGGCGATATTGGCGTCAAAACGTTCCATGCCGTCCACGATGCCGACGGAACGGATCTCGCCGGTTTTCTTGAACATGGCAAGATTTCGGTAGACCGTGCCGAGGCTCAAGTCGGGGATCGCCGGTTTGAGCTGCTGATAAACCCATTCCGCCGTCGGATGACAGGTCGTTCCGCGCAGGCAGGAAAGAATCGCGTCGCGTTTCTGACTGTGTTTTCTGACTGGTTCCATGGGGTCTCCTTAATAATGAGAATTATTATTCTTTTCTGGCATCAATATAACATACCCTTCCCGATTTGTAAAGAGGAAAATAAAAATTTTTTCCTGCGCCGGAGAAGGGGCGAATCCGCTTGCAAAAAGGCGGCGGCCTTCGTAAAATGAAAGTAGCGGAAAGGGGCGGAAATGATGGGGAAATTTGAAAGCAGGCAACCGCGAAAGCGCAAAGGCGCCGCGGTTTGGATAATAATTGTATTGGTGCTGCTGATAGGCGCAGCGGCGGCGCGGTATTTTTTCCTGCGGCAGGATGCGCCGCAGATCGAGCAGGCGGCTCCGCAGCTTTCCGCGCAGGAAGTTGAACCGGTCGAACCGGTGCAGACGCCTCCGCCGCGCACGGTCGTGCCGAAGGTGGAGCTTTTGAAGGAGCCGGAGCCGGAAGTTGAGCCCGAAGCCGAACCGGAGCCGGAACCCGAGGTGCCGGAAAGCACTTCTCTGACGCTGATGGCGCTGGGCGATAATCTGATCCACTGGTCGGTCTATACCTCCGCGCAGACAGCGGACGGCTATGACTTCACGCCGTTTTATGAGGATATTTCAAAAATCGCAGCGCAGTATGATCTTGCCTGCATCAATCAGGAAACGATCTTCATCAATGACCGGCAGGAGATTTCAAACTATCCCGTCTTCGGCTCTCCCCCCGAGGTGGGCGACGCGCTTGCGGCGGCAGGCTTTGATATTGTGACCTGCGCCACGAACCATGCGTACGATAAGCGGGAAGCCGGCGTTTATGATACGGTTTCCTTCTGGCGGGAAAAGCACCCGGAGATCACCATGCTGGGTCTGCATGACAGCGAGGAGGACGCACAGATTCTCCATGTGGTGGAGAAAAACGGCATCCGGCTGGCGCTTCTCAATTATACCTACAGTCTGAACGGCTTTGTGGCCAGTCAGCCCTATTTTGCGGACATGCTGACGGATAAGGATAAAATCCGCTCTGACCTTGCCCGGGCGGAAGAAGAGGCGGATCTGACCATCGTGTTTGCCCATTGGGGCGTGGAATATCAGTATCTGCCCGATCCCTCGCAGACGCAGATGGCGCAGTTTATGGCGGATAACGGTGCAGATCTGATCATCGGTGCGCATCCGCATGTGGTGGAGCCGCTCTGGGTGGTGACGGCAGCGGACGGCAGGCAAGTGCCGGTGTTCTATTCGCTGGGCAATTTCCTCTCGCAGCAGCCGAACATGATCAACCACCTCGGCGCCATGGCCAGCGTAGAGATCACGAAGGACGAAACCGGCACCTATGTTTCAAGCTATGAGATCCTGCCGACGGTCAATGTGATCCTGAAAAACCCGGAAGGCCCTCTCAACAGCTACCGGCCCATGCTGCTGCGCGATTATACGCAGGAGCTTGCCGACTTGCATGTGTTAGGCTGCATGCCGGACTGGATGCAGATGAAGTTTGACGAGATCGTATCTCTCCCGGATCCGAATGCACCGGCGCAGGCGAACTGATAAGAAAGAAAGGAAGTTTCAGGATGAATATTCTGTTTGCAGGCAACAGCCTGACCTATTATAACGATATGCCGTGGCTTCTTCATGAGATGGAGGCCGCCCGCGGCAGGTCTATCTATGTCCGGCAGATGACCCGGGGCGGCGGCTATCTTGCCGAGCTGCTGTTCGGCAACTCCGAGCATCATCGCAGATTCTGCTTCGATCTGAAGGAAAAGAAGTGGGACTGGGTGGTTCTGCAGGATCAGACCATCAACCCCTGCGAAAATCCGGCACAGTTCCGCGAAACGGTGACGCGGCTTGCCGCGCAGGTGCGGCAGGCGGGCGCAAAGCCGGCTCTGTATGCAACCTGGGCATATAAGCCCGGTTCAGACCTTCTGCCGGAAAACAACACCACCTACGAAGCCATGCGGGACGGACTGGCTGCCGCCTACTGCAAGGCGGGCGAGGCGAACGGTGCACCCGTCATTCCCGTGGGCATGATCTTTGATGCGGCGGTGAAGGCGCTGCCGGAAGTGGAGCTTTACAACCCCGACTGCCGTCATCCGTCTCTGGCGGGCAGTTTCCTCTGCGCCGCGGCCTTTGATTGCTTCCTGCTGGGCGCGGAAGCGCCGTCTGCCTATGTTCCGGAGGAACTGGACGTCCAAACGGCGCAGAAGCTGTGGAAGCTTGTTCTCAGCTGGAAATAAACCGAAACCCGACCGGACTGTCTGAAGAGGCAGTCCGGTTTTTTGGAAAAAGAGAGAATATCGCCCGGTATTCTATTGAAAAAATCCGGAGGTGTTTATATACTGAATGGGAGAGGTGCGGAAAAAACGCTTCTCAGATCATTTTCCGTTCCTGTTCAGATTGAATAAAACAGCGCAAAAAACAGGATGCAATTTGTGAAAAGTATTCAGGAAAGAGGGAACGCATATGAGCAAAGACATGATGAGAGCCGCGATTCTGAAGGATTGGAACCATTTCGAGGTTGAGCAGGTCGAGCGGCCGCAGATCAGCGCGCCGGATGACATCATTGCGAAGGTGCTGGTGTGCAGCATCTGCGGAACCGACGTCAATCTCTCCAAAGGTCCCGGCAGCAGCTACGGCGAAATGCGGGGACGGATCCTCGGCCATGAGATCGTCGGCGAGGTCGTCGAAATCGGCAGCGCAGTCCGCGGTTTTCAGATCGGCGACCGCATCGTCGTCAATCCCAATACCTACTGCTGCACCTGCGACGCGTGCCGCGCAGGCTACCGGAACCATTGTCAGAACATGAAGCTGATGGGCATCACAACGCCCGGCGGCTTTGCGGAATATGTAAAGATCGAGGAAAAGCAGGCGTTCCATATTTCAAAGGACGTGCCGCTGGATGAGGCAGCCTTCGCAGAGCCGATGTCCTGCGCGATGAACGGCTTCTCCCGGCTCGACATCCATCCCGGCGAGACCTGCGTCGTTTTCGGCTGCGGCCCGATCGGCCTGATGTTTGCCCAGCTTGCCCGCAAGAGCGGCGGCAGAGTCGCCTGCGTGGAGATCAAGCCGAACCGGCTGGAGAAGGCAAGAAGCCTCGGCTTCACGGCCTTCGATCCGAAGGAACTGGAGAAAGAGGGCAAGACGCTCAAGGAGGAGCTGATCCGTCTTTGGGGCAGACGCGCCAACTTTACCATCGACGCCGCCGGCGGTCAGCTGCCCACGGCCATCGAGGTTGCGGAGTACCGCGCAAAGCTCCTCTGCTTTGCCAACGCAAGACTGCGTGAGATGGGCAACCTCGGCCCGATCCAGGGCAAGGAGCTGACGGTCATGGGCTCGTTCATCATCAACGATTCCATGCCGAAGGCGATCACGGTGCTGGAAAACCGCATGCTGGATCTGCAGACCATCGTGACGCATCACCTGCCGCTGGAGGAGCTGGACAGAGGCATGGAGCTGATGAAGAGCGGCGAGGGCATGGAAATCATCATCGACATTGCGCGGGAGGGCTGATATGAAAGTATTGTTTGTCGGCGGAACCGGAAACATCAGTTACGGCGTCTGTCAGATCGCGCTGGAGCGCGGCATGGAGCTTTACATTCTCAACCGCGGCAACAGCACGAGCCGCGTGCATCCGGGAACCCACGTTCTGATCGCGGACTACAATGACGAGCAGGCCGTGAAAAAGGCGCTCGAGGGATACGAATTTGACACCGTTGTCGATTTCCGCGTCTTCAACGCCGCGCAGCTAGAAAAGGCAGTGCGCATTTTCAAGGGCATCACGAAGCAGTATATTTTCATCTCCTCGGCTACCGTTTACCGCAAGCCGCTGGAGCATTATCTGATCACGGAGGATATGCCGCTGGGCAATCTGCACAGCCACTACGCAAGAAACAAGCTTGCTGCGGAAAATGCGCTGCGCAGAGCCATCGGCGAGGGGTTCCCCGGCGTCATCGTCCGCCCGAGCCTGACCTATTCGGATTTCAATCCGCTGACGGCGCTCAACAGCCGGAAAAATCCGTATTCGCTGATCCAGAGAATGCGCCGGGGCAAGCCGATCATCGTTCACGGTGACGGCACGTCCCTTTGGACGATCACGCACGACACGGACTTCGGCCGCGGCATCGTCGGTCTGTTCGGAAATCCCGACACCGTCGGCGAGGCATTCCACATTACGAGCGACGAGGTGCTGGACTGGAACCGGATCTATACGGAGCTGGCGCACGCGGCGGGCGTGGAGGCCAATCTCATCCACATCACCTCCGACTTCATCGGCGACTGCGACCCGTCCCTGCGGGAAAGCCTTCTGGGCGATCACGCCTGCAGCGCGGTGTTTGATAACAGCAAGATCAAGCGCTTCGTGCCGGATTTCCATTGTGAGATCCCGTTCCGTGAGGGCGCAAGGCGGATCGTGGAATGGTTTGACGCCGATCCGGCGGTCAGAGAAACGGTCGAGCCGGAATGGGACGAAAAGATGGACGCGATCATCGCAAAATACCGCGGCTGGCCGCTGTAAATATCCGAAAAACGCCGGAAAACGTTTTGTTTTCCGGCGTTTGCTTTGTTTCAAAAGGAAAAGCCGTAGCCGTTATGTCTGCGCCGCGCAGCCTTTGATCAGCGCCGCCAGTGCGCGGCCGAAGTACTCTGCGCTCCTGAGCGCCTGCTGCAAAGTGTTTCCCGTGGAGCCGAACTCCACCAGCATGGAGCCGGGCGTCAGATTCTGATTGAAACGTTCCGTGCGCAGATCCAGATCGCGCATCAGTCCCGGTGCCTTTCTCTCGGTCAGCGCCTGCACCTTGAGGGCGTTCGCGAGATTCTCCTGCCAGTTCGGATGTGTCAAGCCGCCCTCGTTCGTGCCGATGACCAGCATAAGCTTTGCGCAGGTCTCGCCGTCTACTGCCTGCGTCAGCGAAACCGGATTGCCCGCGGCATCGGAGGCGGCGTCCCGGTGAACATCCAAAACCATCTGAATAGACGGATACTGCGCGAGATACCCGGCAATCGTCTCCGCCATGCGGTCGTAGGCGCCGGAATAGGAGGGATAGTCATTGAGCGCGGTGTCGTGCATGGTTTCGATGCCGTTTTCCTCCAGAATCTCTGCGATCCGCGTGCCGATGCGGATGACGCTGAAGCGCGCGTTCTCCGTGCGAAGAGGATCCGAAGCCTCATATTCCCAGCCCGGCTCCGGAGTGTAGGCCTCGGAGGAATGGGTGTGGACGATCAGCACCTTCGGCCCCGCCTGCGAAAAATCCATGGCGCTGGCCCTTGTCAGAAGCGCAGTTTTGTCAAAGTCATAGCTGCACCTGCCGCCGACTGTGATGGCCGCTGCTTCCGATTCCGAAAAGGAAAGCGGCTCCGGTGGTGCTGACTTGTCCGGCGCCGGGGTCAGAAGCGTCTGAACAGTCGGCGCGGACGGCTGTGCCGGATCCTGTTCAGTGCGGATGACGCGGATCTCCGGCAGGCTTGTCCCCTGCTCCTTCGGCGCCTGCTCCCATAGCATGAAGCGGATAAAAACGGAAAACAGCATGATACATGCGCAGAATACGCGCTCGGCTCTTTTGTTCATTCCCAACCCCTCCTGAACAAGCCTATGCAGCAGCAGAACCGGATAGAACCATCAAAAAGAAAATCAGACCGCCGCCTCCTTCCCCATTGAATTTACAGAAAAATATGTATATAATGTTTGTAAGTAGGCCTCGCTCCGCAACCCCAGACCCATTGAAATACAAGGAAAACCGGTAGAAA
>JAEDIZ010000108.1 GCA_016296635.1 Oscillospiraceae bacterium | reverse complement strand
TACAATAAGGTCCTTTTGGACAACCGGAAGTTCCGTGTCAAGGATTTGATCCCCAACGGAGAAGCGGTGGAAACGGTATCCAAGTATGAGATCCATTTCTACAATGCCCTGTATAATCTGACCCCGAACAAGCTGAAAAAATTTGCGGCACCTTTCGAGACGGAAACCGGCAAGAAGAATGCCGGTACCTACCACAAGGCATACAGTGAGTACTCCCGGCTTATCGGGCCGGATTCCACCAAGAACGCCGCTATTTCCACCCATATCGACAAAAACTGGGACTCCATCAAGAGTATGCCTGAGCTGGATTTCAATTATCAGCAGCAGGTTATCCGGAAAATACATAAAGCATTTATCTATGGCTTGATTCATCATGCCATCCAGCAGCGTTCCCTGTCGGCTGTCGCCAACGGCAAAAAGGTATTCCTGTACCGCGACTCCGATAATCGCGATGTGGAGCTGGTGGTTCCCAATGGCACATTGTGCGACGAATTCTATGAAATTCTGGATGCGCTGTATGTCAACGCCAAGGTTGTTGAGGACATCGGGCTGATCAAGAATCGCAAGAGAGCCATGAGTGAGGCCAAGAACTGCAATTACGAAAATACCGAGTTTTTCCGCGATATGGCCAAGTTCAATCTCCTGTATTTGCTCCATGATCTGGATGATCCCGGTCAGTTCAATTCCTGTGATGGCACGCAGAAGGGCCTGGAAGAATTGAAAGAGGAGCTGCGCAAGAATAAGGAAAACCGTGCCAAGATACAGGGCAAAGAATGGAACATTGCAGACTTGGAAGATGATGGAAAGCGCTATGTGGAGAACGCCACCAGTTTGTTTGCAATCCCGCTGATGTTCTATTGCACCCTGCCCAATTCCGGCCGCTTTGTGTCTGAAATTACGGCTATGGTTGAGGCAGTCATTGACGTATTCCGCGAAGAGTATTCAAAGTGGGAGAAAGCGGAGGATGTAAAGTTTGTGCTTTGCACTCGGTTGACGGATGAATTGAACTTGCTGAAGCGGAATTATCACTTCTATGTTGAGCACCTGAATGCTCCCCCTGCAAGCGAGAATATGGTAATCGATATTATTCAGCGGAAGATCCGAGACGTGATCCTGTCCGCTCCGGAGCCGGAGGATTATGAAGCATTGCTGGATAAGGTGGCAAAGGAGTTTAAGGAGAGCGAAGAAGGTTAATACTTCAAAGAAACGGAGATGAGTGGTTTGTTCACAGTTTTAATAGCTGAAAAAGAACATATTGATGCCATACAGCAGGAAAACAAGCTGTTTTTCGAACCGTTTCTTGAAAGCAAGGAACTGGCATTCTGTTATTGGAACCCCGCGGGGCAGAGTCTTTTTGATTCTGCCCCCGGGCTGCTGGACATTGTAGGCCGGCGGAAGGAGTGGCGTGCCGTTATTATCAATAACAGCGCAGGGGATTCCCTAAGAAAGCAGAATCCTTTTGATATAGTAGATTATAGCGCAATTACTTCCCTGACTGCGCCGAAGCGCCAGCCGGAGCCAGAGGAATCCTGGGACGCGTGGGAATCCGATTGGAAGGCTTACTATGAAGCACTGGCGAGAGAAAAGGAAGCCATTTACAAAAGTGCGATGGAGCTTCCTTTGCAGAAATTGACCACATGGCTTTGCTTCAGGCCGGAGGACTATATTCTCAACGATGTACAGGAAAAACAGGATGTCCATGATTGGGCAATGGAGAAAATCGGCAGGGATGACTTGAAGCCCAGCGTCAGATTGGAACTGTTGGAGCGGAAACAGTATAAATGTGAGCTGCGCATGAAGGAGAATATTCGCAGAGCCTTTGTCGCGGAGAATTACCTGAACGTTGCTTATCCTGCAGAGGTGCATTGCATTTCAATCCGAACTGCGGAGAACGGCTTTTTTGACCCGGATACCTACTGGAATATTCGGCAGGAGAGCGAGTACTCTGCCTTTGCGGACCGCAATATGTACTTTGATAAGATGCGATTCATGGTATTTGATTTGCTTCCGCGGACACATCGGAATTTCCGCAATGACTATATCCGCTTTTTGGCTTCTGTGTTGGTTTTTGCTTCCAATCCGGTTCCCGGCAGTGCCATGCAGGCAAGGCGGCTGTACCGGTTGGAGGCGGAAACAGATGACACGCCCCTGTGTACATTGGTTACATCCTATGACAGAAAACTGGCAGCCACCTCGGAAATCATTGATAACGAGATGGAGAGGATCCGCAGCGAGATCCCCGGGGAACTGACGGACAAAGCTGCGGAAGCGCTGTTCTGCACCCCAAAGGATGTGACGGTGCTGCTGGATGAGACTTGCGATCCCGAAAAGCTCTTTGCTGATAAAGACTACGGCTTGTTCTTTGATCACCCTGAAAATGAGTATCATAAGTGGAATCGCAACTATCGCGTTTCGGAAAAGGAACTTGCTTATATCGTTAAGCAGCAGGCGCGTTCCGTTAGAAAAAGCGTGAGCCAAATGCATCTGTCCAGCGAAATATCAGACGTTAATATCAGCCGTTTGACACCTTTGCAGATCGACGATATTCGGGATTATACAGATGCTGCTGAGGATGAGATGGTGGAGTCCACGCCGCCTGATCTTACAGATGTATCACGCTACACAGAACGTTTGGCGCAAGCGGCAGGGAATGTCAAAAAGATAATCAGTCGGCGTATGACCATGAAAACCACCATGATTCTCAGCGCGATTTGCTTGGGCCTGTATCTTATTTGTTTTCTGCCGTTTCTGTTTTCCAACAATGGCACAAGTAAAACTGTAACAACTGCGGTGATTCTGAGTGCAGTCATGATTGGTATCCTTGCGGCCATTCTGTTTATATCGCTGTTCTTTATGCGTTTATCTGTCAAAAACGCTGTGAAGGGCTATAACAACACTGCCTACGGGATTATGAGCGAGATCCGGTCATCGATGAAGCGGTTTTCCGGATATTTGAGTGCAACTTGTAATGTGCGCAGAGGCCATGCCGTTCAGAATTACGCGCAGAACAATATGGATGAATACACAAAAAGTCTGCGTATTCGCAAAAAGCATAAGGAAGATATCCGAAAAAGACGGGCGTATCTTTTCGAGAATTATCAGGAGTTCTTCGGAGACCACTCCTTCTGCGACGAAACAATGGTTCGCCCTTACGAGTATGATTTCGACCAAAAAACGGAATATGCGTATCCCGCGCCGTTCCTTGCCGGTGACTGCCGCCAGATTGAGTTCATAAGCAGCGGTAATTTAGTGACAGTCCCATCAAGCTATGTCACGCGCATCCTGGTCAGAATGGAGGGAATCTATGAGAAGTGATATTCTGTTTTTTATAGAACTGCTCCTGTCTTTCCTTCCGTTTGTGCTTTTTGTGTTTCTCAACAGCAAGGCAAATGTGAAAAAGAAGGTCCGCAACAGACAGTATATAATGCCTGTTGTGGCAGTGGTTTACAGCGTGGTCCTGCTGATTTTCCTGAATGACCTGGCAGAGCTTTTACCGCAGTTGCTGTTGGGCCTGGCAGACCTGCTGGACCGGATACACCTGTCGAGTATCGGGGAATTCATTCGCAATCTCTATACAAGCTGGGGTGTCTATCTGATTTTGGTCCTGTTCAACACCCTTGCGCTGGTGCTGTATGTAATCGTCAAGAGAATTCTGACGCTGATACTGGGAAAAATCGAGGTGCGCAGAAATACCTTTATCGGCTCGGTGGTAGGGGTGTTCTACAACTATGATGAGCTGGATGGCCAGTGGTATATTAAGGAGCACTATGGACAGGCGCGTACATTTATCAAAACCGCCTATTATGGCTGCTGTGTTGTTTCCGGACTGGCACTTCTGATCTCCTGCGGCTTATGTATGAATCATCTGATCGCGGCTCCTTTTTATCCGGTATTTGCCGTGATCATCATCGGAGAGCTGGCGTTCTTCATTGACGGACTGGAACCCGGGGAGCGTGAGTCAGACCTGACAGTGCAAGCCGATAATTCCAGACACATTGCCATGTATCCGCTGCTGCGTAAGCCGCTGAAGGCGCTTTTTGGCGATAAGCTTTCTGCAGACGGTACCACTGTAAACAATGGAGGTATTACAGGCGGCGCAATCGAGGACGTCCTTGTTGACCTGGAGAAAAACGGCGGTCATGTTGGAAAAAACTATGCCGCGTTTATCCGCAAAAAGATGGACGCCGGACTGAAACCCAGTGTGGACTATGTGCGCTGCGGCTACGACTTGGCCACCGGCAAAAGCTTGCTGTTCAATACGCCGTTCTATTACAAGCTGAACCCCTACGTTTTTTATGCGATGAACCGGTGCCTGCTGACCGGCGGCAAGGTGCTGATCGTTCTGGGACGCCACGGCACAGAGGATGATCTGTATCAATGGTGCGAGGAGGGTCTGCAGGAGGTATCCAATATCCCCAACCTGTGGAAGATTTCCGTTCTGTCCGGCAAAAAATGCAACGAGGATGAGCTTCCGGATATTGGCATTATTTCCCGTTCCGGTGTCCATAATCTGGACATCCACAAAAACAATTTGCCGTTCCTGAAAAAGGTTTCCTTTGTCGTGGTTGTAGAGCCTTCAAGACTTGTGACTACTGCACAGATCGGATTGAATCTGCTGATCAAATGCTGCGGAAGCTCCCGCGCGATTATGTACTGCTCGGTAGATCGGAACTGCGATGGCTTGGTCGATGCCTTGTCTCACATTTTAATGACCAACATTACTGAGGTTTCTGCCACGGAGTATCCCCAGGGAATCAGCTCCTATATGTACTGGACTGCCGATGCGGAGTATCTGCAGAACCGTATTCTCCCCGGTATTTCCAGATGCCTGGGTATGGGCACGGAGCTGTCTATCGTTGCGTTAAAACATCAGGTACAGAAGACGGTGTGGTATGGCGGAGATGTGTTCCCTGTGCGGGATGCGCATTGGATCGCCAAGCAGTATTACTATGATCTGATGGACTATGCACAGCGTCCGACCAATCAGGAGACCTTTGACCGGTGTTTTCAAACTTCCTTCAATATGTGTAATGAGAAGGTCAGTGACTATTCCTTTATTACGGTTGAAGATGATCGAAACAATCTGTTCGAGACACGGCGCAATTTTGCTACCATTGCGGAGCAGCAGGGCTTCGTAAATGTCATTTCTTCGGAGTATATGCTGCGCGAGTATATGTCTTCCAACACGGAACTGTTTACGGCAGATGCCAAGGCAATTCCCTATATTACTGCAGACTATGCCCGAACCAGGAGAAATGCGATCCTTTCCCTGTGCTTGCTGTTGTGCATCGATTCGGTACCGGAAGATACAATGCACCGACAGATGATTATGATGAACATAGACACCAAGGACCCCGTTTCCGAGGTATGGAAGGAAGTCTGTGTCATTTTCTGCGACTGCGTGCAGCCTGCCTTGGATAAGCAGGGAAGCCCGATCCTTTCCGTTACGGATAGCGATGGTAAAACAGTATGCTTTGAGAGAGATGCCACGATCCTCTTTAAGAGAGCCTATTCCGTTGAAAGCGGCAGATTTGAAAATGTGTATACGATTGAAAACACCGAGTTTGCCCGCATTATTCTGGATGACCTGCAAAATGCCAGCTACATTGCCGAGCAGGAAAGCGAAGATGTTTATATCGGCACTGAGCTAAAGGGGCATGTATATCAGAAATATCTGCCGGGCCAGTTCTTAACACTGAACGGCAAGTATTATGAAATGATCTCCACGACAGCCAACAATCGGATTCTGGTGCGCCGCGCCTCCGAGCATATTGGAGGCAGACTGTCCTACCGACAGGTGCGCAATTATACGCTCCGTCATCTGGAGGATTCCCGTTCCATGGGCGCGCTGAAAACAGTGAATAACATTGATATTCACTATCAGTTTGCCGATTTCAGCGTAGAAACACCGGGATACTGGAAACTGGGCGCGTATAACGATTTCGACAATGGCGCATTGGTGACGGTCAATGGTGTGCCTACACGGGAATATCATCACAAGCAGATATTGAAATTTGATTTCTCAAAGCTTGGTGAGGCATTTACTGACTCTGTCAGAATGACGCTGACAAACTTGCTCAACGAGACCTTTGTAAGCCTGTTTGCCGAAAATCAGCCGTTTATTTCTGCGGTAACACCCGGATGCTATGATGCACCAATGACCTATAGCCTCGCTTTGGAGGACGGGATTGAGGTGTCTGAAAAATGCATTTTCATTATTGAAGACAGCCAGCTTGACATCGGTCTGCTGATCGCGGTGGAGCGCAATATTAACCGGATATTCCAGATTATTGCGGACTATCTTGCCTGGAATGATGAGCAGATTGCAGAGAGCCTGCGCCAGCAGAATGCACCCGCTGAAGAAAAGAAGCCTGAGCCTTTCAATGTCTATGAGGAAAGCGAGCAGGACAAGAAGAAGTGCTTCTTCAGAAGGATTGCAGACTGGTTCAAGGGCTTGTTCAAGAAAAAGAAGGACAAGCAGCCGGAGGCAACTGAGGCAGCTCCGGAGAATGAGACCCAGGCAGAGGCTCCGAGTTCTGTGGAGAACGAAAGCGCAGAAACAGGAACGGAACCGATCGGCGAAACGGATCCTGCAGCGGAACAAGAAACAGAAAATGAAGATTTGCCGCCTGCGGAAGACACCGAAGAGAACGCTGAGCAGCCGAAGCCTGCGTCAGAAGCAGTCGAACAGTTGAGCCCCAAGCAGCAGAAAAAAGCAGCGAAAGCGGCTGCAAAGGCTGAGAAAATTGCTGCCAAGCAGCAAAAGAAGGCGGCTCGGCAGGAACAGAAGCTCCTGAAAAAGCAGGAAAAGGCTGCACAAAAAGAAGAAAAAGCGCGGCTCAAACAGAATAAAGCCTTAGAGGAAGAAACGGAAACTGCAGTGAAGCAGGAAGAACCGGTTCTCGAGCCTGCACAAGTACAGAGCGAAGTTGAGGTGAGCCAAGATGAATGAAGACAACGCCCTGCTTGAGGAAGAATTGCAGGAAAACGAGCTCCTTCAGGAGGAAGATTGCCAAGAAGCACCGCCGCAAGAGGAGCCCTCCGCTGAGGAAGCGCCTGAGCAGGAGCTGCCCACGGAGATGCCGGAATCTGAACAGCCCGATGACGAAGAGACGCCGGAAAGTGAAACGTCAGCTTCAGCAGAGGAAACGGAATCTGCTGCGCCGGTGTTGGAGAAGCTGCC
>JAEDIZ010000107.1 GCA_016296635.1 Oscillospiraceae bacterium | reverse complement strand
GGTAAAGCAATATGCAGCACAATGCCCGGCTCTGTTTTGGAGCCGGGCATTGCCATGTTGATTATCGTATCTTTTTAAAGGGTGTGCAAGAACAGCGCCTTACTATGCTTCAGTTCAGGCTGTAGCCGAACTTGCTGCCGTGGAGGACTGCCTTGTTGATCTTGCCGGTGGCGATGGCATCGCCCGCCTTCCAGACGCTGGGATGGCCGGAAGCAAGCAGCTCCTGCCACAGTGCGTCGTTGGGCTTCACACCCACGGACAGAACGATCACGTCTGCGGGAAGCTCCTTCACCTCGCCGTCCTTGGTGCTCTCAATGAACAGCTTGCCGTCGGCAAATTTCACAACCTTGTTATTATAAAATAGGGCAACACCCTGATCGTTGCAGTGGCGGACCTCCAGCAGCGCTTCGTTCTGATAGCGCATATCCAGCATATCCACCGGCCATTCGGGCAGCATATCCACCACGGAAACCTGATTAGTGCCCTGACGGTTGATATACAGCGCAGTCTCCAGCCCGGTAATGCCACCGCCGATGACAACGACCTTCTTGTTTGCAAACTGCATGTCGTTGGCAAGCACGTCGTGCGCCTGAACCGTCTGTACCTGATCCAGCCCCTCGAGTGGGATGGAAATGACGTTGCTGCCGGTTGCAACCAGAATGGAATAGGGTTTGAGAGCCAGAACCTCCTGCGCCGTGACCTCCTTCCCCAGCTTCATCGTGATATTCAGCTTCTTTGCCATGGACTTATAATAGTCGATAGCCCACTCAAATTTGCCCTTGAAGGGGGGCTTCTTTGCAACATGGAGGTTACCGCCGATCTCATCGCGTTTGTCGAACACCACCACGTCAAAGCCGCGCTGTTTGAGCGTGACCGCAGCTTCCATGCCCGCGGGGCCTGCGCCGATGACCGCCACCAGACGGCCGTCCCCGTCCTGAACGATGGGGCGCTTGGAGCCTTCGCGCAGGGCAAAGGGGTTCACGGAGCAGTTCGTCTGCTCATAGCTGAACGGATTGACATTGAAGCAATTCATGCAGGAGATGCAGTAGCGAAGCTCATCCTCGCGACCTTCGGCACACTTCTTTACCCATTCGCGCTCAGCCAGAATGCCGCGGCCCATGCCGACCATGTCGCACTTGCCGTCATTGATGATCTGATCCACGAAATCCGGGTGACGGATGCTGCCGGTAGCTACTACGGGAACGGAAACAGCATTCTTGACCATGGTAGCAGCAGGAACCTTCCAGCCTTCGGCACGATGCACATCGCCGGACATAATATCGTCCTGATGATATATTGTGCCGCCGGCGGACACTGCAATCATATCCGCACCGGCCTTTTCCAGATAGGGAGCGACCTCGGCGGCCTGTTCCGGCGTGATTCCGTCGTTGCCGTTGGGACCTTCACTCTTGGGGTAGTCAAAGCCCTGCATTTTCACGGAGATGATTTTATCCGGTCCGATGACCTTGCGGATGCGGGTCAAAATCTCCGTGGCAAAACGGGTGCGATCCTCTACCTTATTCCAGCCGTACTCATCAGTGCGGTGATTGAACAGAGGAGAAATGAACTGGCAGGCCAGATAGCCATGACAGGTTTGGAACTCGATGCCGTCCGCACCGGCGGCCATAGCACGCTTGGCAGCGGCCACAAACTTGTCCTGAATGGCGTGGATCTCGTCCTTCGTCAGCTCGTCCACAGTCTTCGGATCAATGCCGGAATAGTTGGTTGCGCCGGGATGCCAAAGCTGGAACAGGATCTTTGCGTCGTACTTATGGGCAGCAAGCACCAGCCTGCGAAGCCCGGGGATAAAGCGGTCATCATAAATGCCCGGCTGCAAGGGCAGCACAGAAGGCCACTCCGGGTCTACGATCATTGCGCCGGGAACAAGAAGCCCCACGCCGCCCGCGGCGACCGATTCCACATAGGCGATGTCTTTTGCGGATACGCTGTCGTCGAAATTAGAAATATTCTTTGCCATCGCAAGGAACATCACTCTGTTTTTCACGGTCTGATTACCGATTTTAATAGGCTCCAAAAATTTATGGCTCATGATGTGACCTCCTTATACAAACATGGCTTCACCGGAAGCGCGGACAGTCAGCTCACTGATATTCACGCCCCAAGGCTGGTCAATGGCGTAAATGATGTTGTCCGCCAGAATAGACGGAGAAAAGTCAAAGCAATGGATGCTCTCCGTATCAAGACGATCGGGGATCGCCAACCCCATAAATGCGTCAATGATTTTCCCGTAAATGCCGGACAGACCTGCATTATAATCTACTTCTGTAGAGACCAGACCCGTATTTGCCACGGATGTGGGCTTGATGTTGGTAACTTTGATTTTCCCGCGGGATTCTACGCGCAGGCTGTCGCCCAGCATTCTGACGGCGGCCTTTGTCACATTATAGACCCCGCAACCGCTCACGGGATAGTTGCCGAGGATGGAGGAAATGTTCACGATATGTCCCTGCCCCTGCTCAATCATCTGGTCATAGACCGCCGCGATGCCGTACAGTGTACCATTGATCGCGGTAGCAATGCTTTGCTCCCATGCTTCCATGGCAATTGCGTGTTCGCTGTAATAGGCAAGCGGCATTGTGCCGGCATCATTGACCAGCACATCAATGCGTCCGTAGGTGTCCACGGCGAACTTCGCCATGGCATTGACCTGATCTTTCACACGAACATCGGTCTTGATGTAGGAAGCCTCGCCGCCGCTTTCACGGATCTCCTGCGTAATTTCCCGGAGCAATTCCTCACGCCGCGCGGCCAGAACGACCTTTCCGCCCAACTCGGCGGCCTTCTTTGCGGTCTCTTTGCCGAAACCGCTGGAAGCGCCGGTGATGACAATGACCTTGTCTTTTATGTAGTTTTCGGTTCTATAGCTGTTCATCGAAACACCTCCTAATCAAATGACAAAGGATTCGCCTGAAGCGCGCACGGTCAGATCACCGATGCTGACACCCCAAGGCTGATTGATGGCATAAATAATATTGTCCGCCAAGACCTGTGGATCAGGATCGTTGTAGGTCATGCTGTTGATGTCATGGAAATCGGGACGCAGCGGAGCCTCTTCTACCCAGTTGCTGAGGATTTCAAGGGGGCCTGCCACTGCGGGCATCATTGCCATCTGATCGACCACGCTGCTGGAAAGGTTGGTCTTCATAAAGCCGGTGGGCTTAATGGTCGTGACCTTGATTTTGCCCTGACACTCGCTGCGCAGAGATTCCGCCAGATACTGCACGCCCATCTTTGCGACCTGATACACGCCTGCGCCCGCAACGGGGAAGTTGGCGTAGATGGAGGAGACATTAATCACCTGTCCCTGTCCCTGCTTGATCATCTGGTCATAGACGGCGGAGATGCCGAAAATAGTGCCCTTGATGCTGATGTCGATGCACTGTTCCCATTTGTCCAGCGCCTGCTCATGCTCACTGAAAAAGGCCAGCGGCATCGTCCCGGCGTTGTTAACAAGCACATCGATCCTGCCGTAGGTATCTACCGCGAATTTAGCCATTGCGAAAACATCGTCCTTTTTCGCCACGTCTGTTACGATGTAGCTGGCCTCACCGCCCGCCGCCTTGATCTCCGCCACGGTCTCCTTCAGCTTCTCTTCGCTGCGTGCCGCCAGAACGATCTTGCCGCCCATCTCTGCGGCTCGCTTTGCAGTCAGCTTGCCGAAGCCGCTGGAGGCGCCGGTGATAATAATGACCTTGCCTTCCACGTAGTTTTTCTGAATGTAATTGCTCTTGTATGTCTCCAATTCAATTACCTCCTGTCTGATTGATTTGTTGTGCGTCATGACTCACACGTTTGATGTGTTAATTTTAAAACAAACATGGGGCAAAATACATTCACAATCTTCCACTTTTCTGTATTAGTTCATAATTATCCTTTTTTCTGAATTTAATTCTCCCGTTTTGAGCCGTTATCAAATCGTTCATTTCTTGTATTTCTGCAAAAACTGTGTTAAAATTTTATTATGCTAACAGAAACTGGGGGGGGGTACCGTGAAAGCTCTGCCATCAACAAAAGAGAGATTTGCATTGGCTTTGAGGGAATTGCTTGAGAGCAACTCCTTTGAGAGTATTTCTGTCGGGGATATCGTGGGGCTCTCCGGTCTTAGCAGCAGGACGTTTTACAATCACTTTCGGGATAAAAACGAGTTGCTTGCCTATCTCTATCGGATAACTGTCGAGCCTCTGTGGTATACGGATGGGAAGCGAAACTCTCTCGAAACGTTTTTTACTTGCTGCAAGGACAACTTTCTTTATAACGGCACCCTCAAGGGCTTCGGAAACGCTCTATCCTATTACGGGCAGAATGACCTGCGCTCCGAAATAGAAAACAAGGGCGTTGAGGATCTTGTAAGGCTGCTGAAATGGAACCATTTTCCGGGTGCGATAACGCCGGAATTGAGAGAAGTGCTCCGTTTCTTCATGTGTGGTATTACGCGCTATTTTGAAAAGTATTATCTGGATTCCAAAACCATTCAGGTCGACTGGCTGTATACCTTCTGGATCAACTGTGTCCCAGTCTATTTGGCTGAATATCTAGTAAAAGAGCCGGAATAAATCTTTTCCGCAAAACTTATGATACCTCGGTACATGAGATATCGAGATATATTGAGAGAGACAAAAAGAAATCTGTTTTTTCCTCATGAATGCGTTTCACGGTGAAACGCATTCTTTTGACCGTAAAACGCCATATCTCACGGTGCCAGTCCGGCAGCAGGATAATAAGGGCCTATCGTCAACAGCGCATGGTAGAGCGCTGTCAGCCGATAAGCCCTTATTTTCTTTCTGTATGTAGTTGTCGATCCCGGTGAATCCCGCACATAAGCCACATGCCCAGAGTAGGTCTGCATCTTTGGCGTGGGGCTCATAAACCATCAAAAAGGAAGCGCATTGTCGACTTTAATCAAGGAATCGATTCCAGACTAATTACAGAAGCCAACATATAAAGCAAGCGGAGGCCATCGATCTCCGCTTGTTCGTTACCCATATACAATCTCCTGTGAATATTTACGACAGCCCCTATCCATACCCGCAGTATACCGGCCCAAAGAGGATCACTTCCCTGTGAAGGCATTTCAGAGTCAGCGTTTTTCGCCCTCTTTTGCCGCCTTCTCGATGCTGCGAATGGTCTGCAAATATTCCTCCTCCACGGGAGAAAGATTCTGCACCTGATATTTCCTGTATTCCGCCTTTGCCTGCTCCATCGCCTGCGTGTGGCTTACGGTTCCCCCGTCGGTAAGCAGGGCTTCTCCGGTGGAGGCAAGGATGCGGTCCAGGTTCTCTACATAATCGCTCATGCACATGGGCCGGCGGCGCATCGCCTGAATTTCCGCAAAGTCAAAATATCCGGAAACGAGATTGTTCAGTATCTTCAGTTCGTCCGCAGAGAGATAGTTCTTTGCAACAGCAATATCCTTCGCCGTGGGAAAATCCCCGGAAAATGCGGTAAGCCCCATAAATGGCTTTTCGGCATCGGCTCGCTCAAAAATCACCTCTGCGGCGGTATGGCCATGGGCGGCATAGTGCAGCTTGTTCTGCACCATTTTGAAAAAAGCCACCGACTCGGCGCTTTTGGGGTCATAGTCCACGCTAGTAGCGTAGAGGTCGAGGACCTGACGGTACATCACCTTTTCGGAGGAACGGATGTCCCGGATGCGGTCAAGAAGCTCCTTCCAATAGCTGCCGCCGCCGAGATTCTTCAGGCGCTCATCATCCATGGCGAAGCCCTTGATCATGTACTCCTTCAAGCGCTCGGTAGCCCAGCGGCGGAACTGCGTTGCAATGGAGGACCTGATGCGATAGCCCAGAGAGATGATCATGTCCAGGTTATAATATAGTCTTTCGCGCTCCACATTGCGATTTCCCTCGCGGCGAACTTGTCGGAATTTCCGACAGGTTGAACTTTCGTCCAGCTCACCTTCGGAATAGATGTTTTTGATGTGCTCAACCACATTTGCATGGGAAGATTGGAAAAGCTCCTCCATCTGTGCCTGTGTCAGCCAGACAGTTTCATCCTGAAACCGGACATCAATTTTTGTCTCGCCGCTTTCAGACTGGTAAATGATGATATCGCCCTTGTTTTCATCGTTGAGGAAATTACTGCTCATTTTTGTTCCCTCCCGGCTTTTCGGTGGCTTCAGCAAACGCTCGGCTTATTGTTATTATAGTATCACAGAATCGGCGTTTTTTCAACAGACGCCAAGGGAATGATGCCCCTGTGCCTCTTTTTGAGAAAACAAGGGAAAATGTCCGCATCAATCTCTCCATTTCTGCGCCTCCCAAAGCATATCGATATGCCGGCGGGATTTTCGGTTTGTGTTGTTGTAATCGTCTGAGCAGAGCCAGTCGATGAGATAGCATTTGGGGATCATGTACTTCTGCAGCAGCGACAGCGCCTTCAGCTTCCCCACGCGAATCCATTGGCAGACGGTGCGTCGGTTATAGCCTGTGAAGTCCACGGCGGCGGCCACATCCATCACATCCGGCAGCGCAGCCAGCTTGCTCTCATAGTAGCGCCGGAGCTTCTTCTCGTCCTTGGCGCACGGCGGTTGGATGCGAATTTTATAGGGCCGAACTATTTCGCCTCCGTATTTGTACCAGTTCTTCGGCGCTATGTATTTTTCCGGGTTGACCTCACGGTCGTTCATAAAAGCGATCACATCGCTCTTTTTGATGGCGTAGCAGCGGGTTTTCTTGCCGGTGAAGGTGTGGGGAATCAGGTTGAATTGGAGAAGATAGAGAGCCGTCCGTTTGCTGATGTGACAGGCGATCCGCATCTGCTCCTTGCTCATAATCTCTGGGTATCTTTTGAATTCCTTGGCGTCGTATTTCATAACGAAGACTCCTTTCTGTGTTTCGGTCCGAAAGGGTGCTTCGTGTGATTTGTTTTGAGCCGGTTTTTCTTGCATTTATCCGAGAGCCGCTCGCAAAGCCATACCGGACAAGGGCTTTCTTCTTGCGTATTTTCTTGCCAGCGTGCAAAAAGCTGGTCGTTTTGGGGCATTTCTCATTTCAATTTGAACTCAGGTTTTTTCTGATATGGAGCTGGTCAATACCGGTCGGCGCGTCCAAAATCCGTTGCAGCACAAGGGCTTTCGCCGTTTCCAAAGCTGCCGTCACCGACCACAGCAGACACGGAAATGCCAAGTGCGAACAAGACTCGAAATCGTGGTCGCTATCCGGTAGCTCCTTGACCGGAAACCCTTGATTTT
>JAEDIZ010000106.1 GCA_016296635.1 Oscillospiraceae bacterium | reverse complement strand
TTCTGCTGACACATCCGCATCGACGGTCTGCCTGATTTTCTGAATGGCTGCCGAAATCCCGGAGTCCAGTATACCCTTGATCCTGCCCGCGTTGACGCTGGCAGCTTCGGATTTCGTGCGAAGCTGCTCCGCGGCCTTGCGGTATTTCTGCAGCTCCGCCTGTGTCGGTGCTTTTTCGGATTTCACCGCCGGAGCGGGATGAATTGTTGCGCCGCAAACCGGGCACGGATGCCCGTTTTGCAGATGCGCTGCCAGAATGCCGGCCTGCGCGTGCAGGAATGCTTCGTTCTGCGCATCATAAAATGTCCGCGCTTCTTCTGCCTCCGCAAAGGCGGCAGAGAAGTCCGCCTGCGCGTCTGCCAGCTCTTTTTCCGTTCGGTTCAGAGCTTCGATATCCACCTGCAGTTGCGTAACGGCATCCATCTGCTCAGAGATCTGCGCCGCTTTCTGCGAGAGCTTTTCCCGCTCCACCTCTGCGGAAAGCAGTCCTGCGTACTCCTGCCGATTCTTTTCAAGCTGTTCTGCACAGAGTTGCTTTTTCCCGGCTGCTGCTTCCTTCTCCTTGTGAAGTCGGATGATTTTTGACTGAACTTCCGCCTGCGCTTCATTTTTTTCTTCTAAATCCTTGTAAAACGGCAGCTCTGCCTGCAGCTTTGCAATCGTTTTCTCCAACCGTTCGGTTTCCGGCTGCTGCTTGAGGGCATCTGCATAGCGTTCTTCCAGCATTTGCAGCTGAAGTGCGTTCTTTGCAAGTTCCTCCTGCGCGGCCTGTTTGTCTGCCTCCGCCTTTTCGCGTTCGGCTGCTTTTCCGATGGACTGATTAACCGCGTCCAGCTTTTGCTCCGTTTTCTGCAGATCGTCTGCCAGCGATTTCTGCAGCGCGGTGTCCTTCTCGATCATATTCGCTGCAAGGTCAATCACTTCGCCGATCGGCATCGATGCGGATTTCGCCTTGGTCAGCTGATCGCAAGTTTCGTCATCGCCCGCATAAAACAGGCCGTCAATATACTGACTGATGCTGTTTCTGGCCGATTCGCATTGCTTGGAAAGTGCACTGGATTCGTTTTTCAGCCGATCCTGCAGAATCTGATAGTTGCCGGTCTGAAAGATTTTGCGGAAAATTGCCTGCCGATCCTTCGTATCCGCCAACAGCAGTTTCAGAAAATCGCCCTGCGCGATCATGGCAATCTGCGAGAACTGCCCTCGATCCACACCCAGAATGTCGCGGATTTCCGCGTTGACATCCTTGAGCTTCGTCACAACGCTGCCGTCCGGCTTTGTCAGAACGGCTTCCGCCTTCTGCGAGATCAGCTTGTCTCCCCGCTTGGACGGACGGTCATACTCGGGATTGCGCTTCACGGTATAGGACAGTCCCCGATATAAGAATGTCAGTTCCACTTCCGTGGGCGTATCCGCATCAGCGTATTTGGAGCGGAGCATGGACGGCTCCCGGGTATCGCCGCTGGCCTCGCCGAAAAGGGCGAAGGCGATGGCGTCAAAGATCGTGGTTTTTCCGGCGCCGGTATCGCCCGTGATCAGATAAAGGCCGTGCTCTCCCAGCTGATTCAGATCCAGTTCCGTTCTGCCGGCATACGGGCCGAAGGCCGAGATGGTAAGCTTGACAGGTCTCATTCCGCACCCTCCCAGATTTTTTCGATCATGGTCTGCAGGAACGATCTCTGCTGCTCTGACAGCGGAAGATCATTCTGCCCCACATAAAACTCCTCAAACAGCTGCAGCGGTGTCTTTTGGTCGATATCTGACGCTGCGCCGATGGCTGCGGTATTGCGCGTTCTACGGTTGTCATAGTCCAGCTTCATCAGATTCGGATAGATCGCCCGCAGCTTGCCGATGGCATCCGGAATGTCCTCCTCGTCCGTCAACGTAATGTGCAGATAATCGTCCGTTTTGGTACCGGCGTAGAAATCCCGTGCCGTCACTTCCATATAGGTGCTACGGATCTGCCGCAGATCGTGCAGCGGATGCAGCGGTATTGTGCGGATTTCAACATTGGCTTTTTCCCGCAACTCTGCAATCGTGACGGATTTCTGATGGTCTGCCTCGGAGAAGGAATATTTGAGCGGCGTTCCGCAATAGCGGACGGTTTCCCGGCTAATCTGCTGCGGGCCGTGGATATGGCCCAGCGCCACATAGTCAAAGTCATCAAATACATCCGCATCCACATTATCCGAGCCGCCGACGGAAATCTCTTCCGAATCGGAGCGGGATGCGCCGGTCACGAACTGATGGGTCACAAGGATGTTCCGGCAGCCGGTATCCACATCCATCTGCCGAATCGCCAGTCGGACGGCATCCGTATAGGATTCCACGGTTTCTTCCGGGAACAGTCTGCGGAGGTTCGCAGGCTTGAGAAAGGGCAGCATATAAATCCGCACCTCGCCATACTCGTCCTGCAAAACCGCTGGCTGCGTTTTGCCTGCGTAGACCTGCGACATATGAATGCCGCTGGCGTCCATAAGTCTGCCGCCGAAGGCAATTCGCTCGGCGGAATCATGGTTTCCGCTGATGACAAACACCTGCAGCTTCCGGTTTGCCAGCCGGAACAGGAATTCATCGAACAGCTGAACTGCTTCCGCAGAGGGGATGGATTTGTCGTAAACATCACCGGCAATCAGCACACCCTGTGGCTGCTCGGCATCGATGATCGACAGAATCTGATTCAAAATAAACCGCTGATCTTCCAACATGGAAAATTCATTGACGCGCTTGCCCAGATGGAGATCGGAAATATGCAGGAACTTCATGGGAAACAACCCCTTGTTTTCTCATTTTTCTTTATTTTATCTCATTTCCCGCTGCCGTGCAATACGCCGCGGAGGACGCACTGCACGGCCTTTTCGTTATCTGCGGTGACGGGTTCGGAAATCGCGGTCGATCTCCTCTTTCCAGTCCGCGCTCAACGGCGCATTGCAGCGCATGGCGCACATGGCTTCACCGACGACCTTGAAGTTGAGCGCGGTGCCTTTGGCGTCATGCTCATAGCGCACGGCGCGGTCTGCCGAAATGCCGAGATCCGCGGCAGCAGAGATGGCATCCATGTTAGCACCGAGGAACAGAAATTCCCAGCCGTGGACTTCCTTTTCCCGTTCCACAAGCTCCCGCACATCACGGTAAGTCCAGCGCCTGCTGGCGTTCTCCATGCCGTCCGTGGTGATGACAAAGACGGTCTTGCCAGGACGGTCGTCCTCTCTGGCATAGCGGTGGGCGTTTACAATGTGGCGCACAGCGCCGCCGATGGCATCCAGCAGCGCCGTGTTGCCGCGTACATAATACTGCTTTTCGGTCATGGGTTCTGCTTTGCGGATGTCCACCCGGTCATAAATAACTTCACACTCGTGGTCAAAGAGGACGGCAGAAAGAATCGCATCCCCCGGCTCCTGCTTCTGCTTTTCCAGCATGGAGTTGAAGCCGCCGATGGTGTCGGCCTCCAGACCGGACATGGATCCGCTGCGATCCAGCAGAAAAACGATTTCCGTCAAATTCTTGTTCATAAAAAGAACCTCCTTCATATTTGTTGTCTGCATTCTAACAAATACAAAGGAGGCTGCGGTCAACTGCCGGTTGACATTTTTGAAGTTTTAGTACTTGCCAAGGCAGGCAAGGCCGAATTGATCCAGCGCCAGGTCGATGGAAACGACATTATAAACCCGGTTTCTGATATAGTATTCCAGTACCACATCCCGCTTGTCGCTGCGTGTGAGAACATATCCTGCGCTGCGCAGCAGCTCCTGCGTCTGCTCATAATTCAGATGCAGGCCGATGGCCAGCTGCAGCACCGTGGACTTTTTCGGCGAATAGTCTTTGGAATTGATGATCTTGTTGAAAAGCTGGCGGCTCATGCAGCCGTCGCCGTAGATCTGCGAGTCCTTGCCTTCGTGCTGCATCAGAAACTTATTGAGCGTTTCATTGAAGGTCGGCGCGAGACCGTCCAGCAGATTGTCGAGCGAATCCACGGGGCATTGACAGACCGCAGGTGTTGCTTCGCAGACAGCTGGCGATTCGGGTTGATTCCAAAACGGCTGCTTTCTGCGTCTTGGCGCAGGTGCCAAATACGCCTCCATGCGGCGGTCAAACTGAAGATTGCCCATATCGGCAGCGTGTTCTGCTCTGTGCGCCGTGTCTACATAGTTCTCGTCAATGAAGCTTTTCAGATCCCCGAAAAGGCTGCCGGAAAGACGGAATGCTTTCCGGTCGAACACCACGAGAATGATATCCATTTCCTGCTCCATGAGAAAGGCGGTAAACGCATCTATCGCAGTCTGCAGCGCCAGATCCTTCGGAAAGCAGTAGGATCCGGAGGCCATCAGCGGAAACGCAATAGATTTACAGTTCAGCTTTGCTGCCAGATGCAGGGCAGAATCGTAAGCTTTTCGCAGAAGCGCCTGCTCCTGATGGCTGCCGTCGATCCATGCCGGCCCGACAGTATGCAGCACATACTTTGCCTGCAGACCAAATGCCGGCGTTTCCACGCTGCTGCCCACGGGAATGTCACCGATTTTTTTTCTGGCGGCCAGCAGCTCCGGGCCGGCCTTTTCATGAATAGCGGTGTCCGTACCTGCGCCGACGATCGGCCTTGGGTTTGCCGTGTTCACGATGGCATCAGCATGCACCGCCGTGATGTCTTTGCGAATGATCTCAAAAGGCATGGCGTGTCCTCCATTCAGCATTTTTTGTGAGGATTTTTTTATATTATACTAGCGTATGAGCCTCTTTTGTATATGTTCAGAACAGAAATATGTATGACGGACAGTTTGTTTCTCTGGGTGATTATCCCACAAGGCGGAAGAAGGGGATAGCTCTTCGGCAAAATTAATCTCCGCACATCTGATTCGGATTCCTGATTTCGGATGTGCGGAGATGTTTTATTTCAGCTTGATGGTTGTACAGTCGGTGATCGTCAGAGGGAATATGCTGAAGTGTGAATGATTTGTCAGAGAAATGCTTAGTAGATGGAGAAGCCGCAGATACGCAGAATCTGAGCGCCGCCGGAAACGGGAGCATTCACAACAACAACTGCCAATGCATTGGCGGGCTCAGCAGTCACGGCTTTTGCGGTGCAGAGAACGGCATAGTTTGTACCTGCTACGACCTGGCTGCCCATGCAGGCCAACGGGGTATAGCCAACGCCGAAAAGACCTTCCATTGCCTTTTCAAATGCGCCCTGAACGCCTTCGGGAAGCTGTGCGGTGTCGGTGTTGAGCTTCCAGCCGCCTGCAAAGTTTGCGGGCAGGAATTCGGTCTCGGATTCTGCGGTGCATTCTGCCAGATTAACATCCTTGACAGAGTATACAGAAACCTCGCCCTGCGGATTCTTGTAAACGACCACAGCTGCCAGCTTGGTTTCAGGCTGTGCGGTCACGGTAACTTCCTTGCAGAGATAAGCGTAGTTCACGCCTGCAACGAACTGACTGCCGAGATAGGCAACGGGGGTAAAGTCAGCACCGACCATGCCATCCATAGCCTGCTCAAAAGCTTCCTTTGCGCCTGCGGGGAGCTTGGTTTCAGCCAGTTCTTCATTGATCTGCCAGCCGCCTGCAGCAGCATCGGGAGTCTTTTCGTTCAGCTTGCAGAAACGCTGCAGCATGGCAGCTGCTTCTGCACGGGTAGCAGAGAAGGCGGGATTCAGATCGCCGTTGGAACCGCCGATAATGTTTCTTTCAATGGCCCACATCATGGGAGTACGGGCATATTCGCTGACATCCCAGAAATCGTTAAAGCTCAGAAAGTTGGTGTTTTCATCCACGGAAACATCCTGCTTCATGAATTCGGCATAGCGATACAGAATGGCCGCAAACTGTTCGCGGGTGATGGGATCCTTGGGGCCGAAAGCGCCGTTTGCATAGCCGCCTACGAGCTTGTTCATGGAGCACCATGCAACGGCTTCAAAGGCATATTCGGGAATGTCTGCCTTGTCGGTATAATCCAGATTGAAAGCCCACGCGCCGGTGAAGCCTTCACCTGCGGACTGGGCAATGCGGTAAAGAACCGTGACAAATTCGGCGCGGGTGATCTTGCCGGACGGGTCAAAGGAGGTGGTGGATTTGCCCTTCATCAGGCCGTTTTTCAGGCAGTAATCGATACCATCATGATACCATGCGCTGCTGTCAAGATCAGAGAACTGATCCAGCGGGCAGGCAGTATCTTTTTGAACGATGAGCGCTGCGCTGACGCTCATGCTGAGTGCGCAGAGAACGGCAAGGCAAAGAGCCACTGCGCGGAGCAGATTCTTTTTCACACTGTTTTGCTTTTCTTATTTGTATGTATAAGCACATTATAACATAAACCTGCACCAAAACTGAACCCCAAAATACAATATGATTTTCCTGATTCATTTCGGACGGCAGATATTGTATCGGTATCGGTCATCCGATCATATGCATGGAATCTGTTTTGCGGCAGAGTTGAAGCTGTATTATGTTTTCATCGAAAGAACGAAGGGCTCATTCAAGTCGGTGGTCTGGCCTGCTGCTGTTGTTCTTATCTGTCTGTGCGGCCGCTTTTTTCCGTCAGCACCGCGATTCTCTCTGCCAGCGCATCGTCTGCCGCCTCCGGCAGCATCCGCCAGCGCCAGTTCCGGGGCTTCAAAGTACCCGGCTCATTCATCCGCGCATCTGCGCCCAGTCGCAGATAGTCCTGCATCTGTGCGACGAAGAGCTTTGCCTTCGACTCCATGCCGACCCGGATGAGTGTATCCGAAAGATCGTCCTGATCGGTGATGCCGAGATACTGCCTTGCATAGCGGTCAGACGCATCCGAAATGCCGCTGCACCACTGGCTGAGTGTTTCATTGTCATGCGTGCCCGTGTAGCAGATGCAGTTTTCATCGTAATTATGGGGCAGATAGCAGCTCGGTTCTTCCGGATCAAAGGCAAACTCCAGTACTTTCATGCCGGGAAATCCGGAATCCGCCACCAGCTTGCGTACCTCCGGCGTCAGAAAACCCAGATCCTCCGCAATGAAATCCGCATCCGGGCAGGCTGCCTGAAGGGCGGAGATCAGCTGCATCCCCGGCCCTTTCACCCAATGTCCCTTTCGTGCGGTCTTGTTTGCGGCCGGGATGCTCCAGTAGCTTTCCACGCCGCGAAAATGGTCAATTCGCACGACATCGAACTGCTTTGCAGCCGCTCTGATGCGTCTGCACCACCAGTCAAAGCCTTCCTGCGCCATTTTCTCCCAGTCATAAATGGGGTTGCCCCAGTACTGACCGTCACGGCTGAAGTCATCCGGCGGACAGCCTGCGACCACCTTTGGCC
>JAEDIZ010000105.1 GCA_016296635.1 Oscillospiraceae bacterium | reverse complement strand
CTTGTTGGCATTCTTAACGATGCCGATTGCGCCTTCTGCAGCTGCGAAGGACTCGTGACCTGCCAGGAAGCAGAAGCAGTCGGATTCTTCGGACAGAAGCATAGCACCCAGATTGCCGTGGCCGAGACCGACCTTGCGGTCTTCAGCAACAGAGCCGTCAATGCAGAATGCCTGCAGGCCTTCGCCGATGGCGGCAGCAGCTTCAGCAGCGGTCTTAACGCCCTTCTTCATGGCGATTGCAGCGCCGACAGTATAAGCCCAGCCAACATTCTCGAAGCAGATGGGCTGAATGCTCTTTGCGATTTCATACGGATCAAAGCCCTTGGCCTGACACATTTCGCGGCACTCTTCAACGGAGCCGATGCCATACTGTGTGAGGACGCGGTTGATCTTATCGATTCTTCTTTCGTAACTTTCAAACAAAGCCATTTTCGTGTCCTCCTTCTCTTATTCCTTGCGCGGGTCGATATACTTGACAGCGGCATCCCACTGACCGTAGTGACCGGTAGCCTTCTTCAGAGCCTCTGCGGGTTCGTCACCCTTCTTGATGAAGTCCATCATCTTGCCGAAGTTGATGAATTCGTAGCCGATGATCTCGTTGTCCTTGTTCAGAGCAACCTTGGAGCAGTAACCTTCTGCCATTTCCAGATAACGCGGGCCCTTTTCCTTGGTAGCGAACATGGTGCCGACCTGACTTCTCAGGCCCTTGCCGAGGTCTTCCAGAGAAGCGCCGACTGCAAGGCCGTCCTCAGAGAAAGCGGACTGGCTGCGGCCGTAAACGATCTGCAGGAACAGCTCACGCATAGCGGTGTTGATTGCGTCGCAGACAAGGTCGGTATTTAAAGCTTCCAGAATGGTCTTACCGATCAGGATCTCGGAGGCCATTGCTGCGGAATGGGTCATACCGGAGCAGCCGAGGGTTTCGACCAAAGCTTCTTCGATGATACCGTTCTTAATGTTGAGAGTGAGCTTGCAGGCACCCTGCTGCGGTGCGCACCAGCCTACACCGTGGGTGAAACCGGAAATGTCCTTGATTTCCTTTGCCTGAACCCATTTGCCCTCTTCGGGAATGGGAGCGGGGCCATGATATGCGCCCTTGGCAACGGGACACATATGCTGAACTTCCGTCGTATAGATCATAACGAGTCTTCCTTTCAGAGAATATTTCTCAAAGCAGCGGGGTATTACCCATACTTGCCGATTATACGATTGGATTATACCCATTCCGGCAGGAAAAGTCAAGGAAAGCGCAAAAAAAGAAGCTGTTTCTAAAACCGAAATCTGACTTCAAACGAAAAAATGGGCGACTCACCGAGCCGCCCTTCCGGTTATTATGATTCTTACTTTGTGCCGAAAATACGGTCACCGGCATCGCCCAGACCGGGAACGATATAGCCGCGCTCATTCAGGTGATCATCTACTGCACCGCAGTAAATATCAACATCGGGATGATGCTCGGTAATGCACTTGATGCCTTCGGGAGCTGCAACCAGAACGAGGAGCTTGATGTGCCTGCAGCCGCGCTTCTTCATTTCGCTGATGGCTGCATCAGCGCTGCCGCCGGTAGCCAGCATCGGGTCAACGATGATAATATCACGCTCGGCAACATCCTTCGGGGTCTTGCAGAAATAAACATGCGGCTCCAGCGTTTCTTCATCACGGTACATACCGATATGCGCAACGCGGGCAGACGGGATCATGCGAAGCACACCGTCAACAAGACCGAGGCCTGCACGAAGAATGGGCACGACAGCGATCTTCTTGCCAGCCAGCGTCGGAAGCTCCGCTTTGCAGATCGGCGTTTCCACTTCCTTCGTGGTCAGAGGCAGATCACGGGTCGCTTCATAGGCAAGGAACATACCGATTTCGCCGACAAGCTCGCGGAAATCCTTGGTCGAAGTATTCTTATCGCGCATGATCGTCAGCTTATGGGCAACGAGAGGATGCTCATTTACATGTACATGTTCACCGAAATTCTTTTCCATACTGATTGTTCCTTTCATTCTCTATATAAATTATTCTTTTTTCTCTTTTTCGAGTCGGGTTCTCTCGGCCTGCGACAGACGGAGATAATTCGGCGTTAGCGACACAGCGGAGCAATCCTCCCCTGCTGCGAGCTTCTTTTCCGCAGCCAAAGCAACGCCGCTCGCTCTCTGCTGCCGCAGATGCTCCGGAAGCAGTTTTAACGACCGCACCCGATCTTTTAAGCTATTATAGCACAACTGCGCCCCATCGCCAACCAGGAATACAGTTTCTTCGACATTTTTTATGTCTTCTTCCAACTCAAGAAGTGAAACTGCCCGGTCTTCACAGAGTCTGACCGGTATTCCGTCTTCCATGCGGAAGACTGCATTATAGATCTGACCGCGTCTTGCGTCCATGCAGGCACAGTAAACACCGTCACACATTGCAGCTCCAAGCACCATTGCCTCCAGCGTGGAAACGCCGCAGCAGGGAATCTCCCTGCCCCATGCAATTCCCTTTGCCGCCGCCATGCCGATTCTTACGCCGGTAAAGCTGCCCGGCCCTGCCGCAACCGCAGCCGCATCCAGATCCTGCACATTCATATCACAGTTTTTCAGCAGATCCTCTGCCATCTGCATCAGAGTTCTCGAATGTGTCTGACCGGAATTCTGTGTATATTCAGCCAGAAGCTTCCCGTCCTTCATAAGCGCAACAGAAGCCGCCTTTGCCGAAGATTCAAAGGCTAAGATGTTCAAAGCGTTCACCTCCGTCGATCGTTATGCGTCTTGCGTTCTCGTCACCATCACAGTGTTCAATCCTGACAGTTACCGTCGGCTCCAATGCATCGTCAACATTTTCGCTCCATTCCACCGCGCAGACACCGCCGCGCAAAAGATAGTCCTCCCAGCCGATGTCAAACAGATCATCTGCCGAGTCAAGCCGGTACATATCAAAATGAAACAGCGGCATCATCCCAGAAAGGTATTCGTTCACAATGGTATAAGTCGGACTGGTCACACAGTCTGAAACACCGAGGCCTTTTGCAAGCCCCCTTGTAAAGGCTGTTTTTCCGGCACCGAGTCCGCCATAATATGCAATCACATCACCGGGAACAAGCAGCTTTGCCATTCTTTCAGCCAATAGTTCCGTCTGTTCCGGTCCGCGCGTCGTTATCTGCATGATTTCATCTCATTTCCGCAATCTTTGTTTATCCTATCACAATCTGCGTTCTTTTGCAAAGGTTTCCTTAATTTCTCACATTCCGGTTTACACTTCGGGAAATCTCTGTTATAATGCTAAAGATTCGACAGATTGATTTGGAGGTGATCAGATGCAGACAGTTTTTCGTGCGATCCGTGAATTTGTGAAAAAAGCCGATATGCTCCTGCTTGCGCTCTGCATCGCAGCCTCCGTCTATGGCATTGTTGTCATATCCAGCGCAACAAATTATCTCGGAAGCGCAAGCTATGTGCAAACGCAGACTTTGGCGCTGATTCTCGGTGTTTTTATTTTCGTCTTCCTGACGCTGATCGATGTAGACATTATTGCCGAACGCCGTGAAATCCTTCTGATTTTCAGCATTTTATTCATCGGGCTTCTGTTTACGCCCTTTGGCGTTGAGCAGGGCGGTAACCGAAGCTGGCTTGACTTCCCTTTCCTGCCCTTCAACATTCAGCCCGCCGAAATCTGTAAAATCTTCTTTATTCTGATCCTTGCCAAAACCATGAGCGTCAAGCAGAACAAACTGTCCGCTCCGTGGACGGTGATTCAGATCGCCGCGATTACCGGCTTTCTGTTTGTGTTTATCATGGTGGCTTCCGATGACCTCGGCGTTGCCCTGCAGTATCTTCTGATTTTTATTATTATGTCTTTCGTCGGCGGCATCAACATTCTTTGGTTTTTAGGCGGCTTAGCCGCGTTGGTCGTTGCCGCACCGTTCCTTTGGACATTCCTCGATGATTACCAGCAGAATCGTATTCTGGTTCTGTTTGATCCCACCATCGACCCGCACGCGCAGGGCGTCCGCTATCAGACGAACTATTCCCTCCGCGCTCTGCAGAACGGCGGCATCACCGGGCAGGGTCTTTACAACGGCACCATGGTGCAGGCAGGTATTCTGCCGCAGCAGAGAAATGACTTTATTTTCTCTTCGATCGGCGAAGAGCTCGGTATGCTTGGATGCGTGGCCGTTCTGCTTATTCTGCTCGCCATTATCACCCGTATTGTTTATATCGGCGTCAAATCCGAAAACTTCATGAACAGACTGATCTGTATCGGAATCGCCGGTATGCTCTTTGCACAGATTCTGATTAATGTCGGTATGTGCCTGGGTCTTTTCCCCGTTGTCGGTCTGACACTCCCCTTCTTCAGCTACGGCGGCAGCTCCATTGTCACAATGTTCCTTGCCATGGGATTTGTTTCCAGCATCAAAATGCACCCCGCGCCGGACTCCAACGCCCGGTATATCAGGCCGAAACTTTAATACATTTCCGGAGCAGCAGATGCTGCTCCGGAATTTTTTTCTGTTTGGGAGAATATTTCCCTGAAAGCTGTAAAAAATACCAGTACAACTTTCTAGGGAGGGATCTTCTTGAATCACCATCAAACTGCAATTCGCAGGCTCATCATTATGCTGCTTGCACTTTCCGTATTGTCCGCTTCGGTCTTTGCTGCTGAAATCACCGTTTCCGGCCTTTCTTCCTACTGCTTTGCCGATGCTGATTTTATGCAGAACGAAACGGACATCGACGGCATTTATCTCGTCAGCGTCCCGTCCGGCACGCAGGGCGAAGTATATTACGGCCCGCGTGTTCTTTGCTCCGGAGATGTCATCCCTTCGGATGCACTCGGCATGATCAGCCTGAAGCCAGCTGAAACTTGCAGCGGCAGCTGTGAAATCGTCTACTGTCCCATCTCCGACGGCACGCTCAAGGAAAAGCAGACCATGAAGCTCAAGCTTCTCGGCGCAAAGGATCAGGCACCCGTCTGCACGGACTCTGCCATGGAAACCTATAAAAACATTGCAAACACCGGAGTTCTGAAAGCTGCGGATGACTCGGGCACGGCACTTACCTATCAGATTGTGAAACAGCCAACCCGCGGCACCGTTGAGCTCCACAGCGACGGAAGTTTCACCTATACGCCAAATCACAACAAGGTCGGCAAGGATTCTTTCCTGTTCACCGCAACGGATTCCGAAGGGAATGTTTCCAATGAAGCCTGCGTGAAAATCAAAATCGTAAAGCCGACCGATAAGGCCATGTATACCGATATGCGCGATGACAGCGATGCCTATGTTGCCATGTGGCTGAAGGATCAGGGCGTGTATACCGGCAAAACCGTAGCAGGCAATCTCTGCTTTGAACCGGACAGCACCGTCAGCCGCGGTGAATTTTTGATCATGACCATGCAGCTTCTCGGCACAAACCGGGATAACGCCGCCCTGACTTCCGGCTTTGCCGACGAGGAACAGACTCCGGGCTGGATGCGGCCATTCATTGTCACCGCACTCCGAAACGGCATGATCACCGGCGTCAGCTCGGAAAACGGACTCGTCTTCCGTCCGCAGGCAGCACTGACACGGGCTGAAGCGGCTGTCATGCTGCAGAACATTCTGGATCTTCCGCAGAATGAATCCAAATCTGTGTTCTCCGCCTTTGAGGAATCCTCTGTGCCTGTTTGGGCCGCCGAAGCTGTGGATGCTCTGTCCAATGCCGGCATGGAAATCTCCCGCCAGACCTCCGCCGAGCCCATCACAAGGCTGGAAGCAGGCAGACTCCTCTACAAAGCATGGGAACTTTCGCAAGAAACAGATCTATCAGAATTTGAGCATGCAAAATAATCGAACCCCCGTCGGCAATAGCCGACGGGGGTTGTTCTATCAGTTAAAGCTGCCCAGTTCCTTGCCGCTGAGGACATGGAAATGAATGTGATGTACGGTCTGTCCAGCGAGTGCACCAACATTGGTGACAACGCGGTAGCCGTCTGCGAAACCCTGCTCTTTTGCGATCTTTGCGATCACGGTATAGATATGACCGATCAACGCTTCATTCTCTTCGTTCACTTCCGCAGCGGATGCGAAATGCTCCTTGGGGACAACGAGAAAATGCGTGGGAGCCAAAGGGGCAATGTCGAGAAATGCCAGACACTTGTCATCCTCGTAAACCTTTGTTGTGGGGATCTCGCCTGCGATGATCTTACAGAAAATGCAATCAGACATGGTATTTCCTCCAATTTAATTCATTCTGAACTCAAACACGCTCGGATACAAAGCCTTCCACGGCTGCCAGAGCCTCATCGACCTTGGAAGGGTCAGATCCGCCGCCCATGGCGCTGTCCGGCTTGCCGCCGCCCTTGCCGCCGACAATGGGTGCAATGGTCTTGATGATGTCACCGGCCTTGACGCCCTTTGCAACAGCGTCCTTGCCGCAGACCGCAAGCAGGCTCAACTTTTCTCCGACAAGTGCAATCACTGCGACAACAGAAGCATCCTTATCGCGCAGCGCATCGCCCATCTGACGCAGGCTGTTGGCATCGCCGGAGGTGATCTTTGCCGTCACAACATTCAGACCGCCGACTGCCTTGCCGTTCTTCAAAAGATCTCCTGCGCTGCCTGCGGATTCCTTTGCCTTGTACTGCTCGATCTCGCGCTTGTATTCCTTGATCTCATCGAGCAGGCTCTCAAGCTTGCAGGAAAGAGCGTCCGGCGTGACCTTAACCTGAGAAGCGCACACACGCAGCTTTTCACGGTCGCTCATCATGCAGGACAAAGCTTCCGTACCGGTAACAGCTTCAATACGGCGAACACCGGATGCCACAGAGCCTTCGCTTGTGATACGGAACGAGCCAACCTTTGCAGTGTTGTCGAGGTGCGTGCCGCCGCAGAATTCCATGGAAACATCGCCCATTTCAACCACGCGAACCACTTCGCCGTACTTTTCGCCGAACATGGCAACTGCACCCTTCTTCTTTGCCTCTTCAATGGGCAGCACTTCCGTTACGACGGGATAACCGTTCAGCACCCATTCATTGACCAGCGCTTCGATCTTTGCAAGGCTTTCCGCATCGATACCCTCAAAATGCGTGAAGTCGAAACGCAGACGGTCCGGCTCGACCAAAGAGCCTGCCTGATGGACATGGTCGCCCAACACGGCTTTCAGTGCGGCATCCAGCAGATGGGTCGCAGAGTGGGCGCGGCGGACAGAATTACGGCGTGCCGTGTCAATCGAAGCGGTAACGGTATCGCCGACCTTCAGCTCACCAGCTTCCAGAACGCCGTAGTGCATAAAATTGCCACCCTTGTTTTTCTGCACGTTGTTGAC
>JAEDIZ010000013.1 GCA_016296635.1 Oscillospiraceae bacterium | reverse complement strand
CAGCAACGGATTCAAATGCTCCCTGCCCCGTCACCGTGCGTGACGGCAAAACCTGGCTTTCGCAGCATCTTTCCGAAACTCCGGCACTTCCCATCCCCGATGAACCGAAGCACAGCTATGAAAACAACACCGTCATTTCCGCCCGCGAGCTTTGGTTCCGGTATAAAAAGGAATCCCCCGACGTGGTAAAGGGACTGAATTTAGAGGTTCGCAGGGGTGAGTTTCTTGCCATTCTCGGCGGGAACGGCACCGGCAAAACCACAAGCCTGAAACTTTTGAGCGGACTTCTGACGCCCTACCGCGGCGAAATTGAGATTCACGGCAGCATCGGAATGCTCCCGCAGAATCCGCAGACGCTTTTCGTCAAAAAAACGCTCCGCGAGGATTTTTTTGAAGTTCTGCGTGACAAAAAACAGCCGCAGACAGAAAAGGATGCCGCCGTTTCCCGTATCGTTTTTCTCTGCCGGCTGCAGACGCTTCTCGACCGGCATCCGTACGATCTTTCCGGCGGCGAACAGCAGCGCGCCGCTCTTGCAAAGGTACTGCTGCTTGAGCCCGATATTCTTCTGATGGACGAGCCTACCAAGGGGCTGGACGCAGAATTCAAGGAGCTGTTTGCGCAGATTCTGCAGTCGCTTCTGCAAAATGCCGTAACGGTGATCATGGTAAGCCATGATATTGAATTCTGCGCAAGCCATGCGCATCGGTGCGCCATGTTCTTTGACGGCAGCATCACCGCCGACGATTCCCCACGCCCCTTCTTTTCCGGCAATCACTTCTATACCACCGCTGCAGGCCGTCTGAGCCGCGGTCTGCTCCCGTGCGCCGTTACCGCAGAAGATGTCATCGCTGCCTGCGGAGGGCGTCTTCCGGAGCCGTCTCCCCTTCCCGAAGCGGCGGAGCCGCTGCCGGCTCCTGCAGAAGAAACACCTGACTGGAAACCAAAGCCGCTTCCCATATGGCGCAGGATTCTTGCCGGAATTTCCGGTATCGCGGCGCTTTACGCCTTTATTACTGCCGTTCGAAGCACAGATCTTTCCTCTCTGATCAAAGAGAACGGACTGCAGCTTTCATCAAGCGCGCAAATGCATCCGGTTCTGATTTTTACTGCTGCACTCATTGTGTTCGCCATTGCCATCGGCAGACGGTCAAAGGCTGCTTCTCCCGTCCTGCTAGAAAAAAAGCCTCTTCCAAAAAGAACTGTATCTGCAGTCGTCGTTTCCGTCATTCTGATCCCGCTGACACTTTTCATCAGCATCCGCCTGCTTCACAATCAGAAGTATTACTTTACCATGCTCCTGATTTTGCTTGAATGTATGCTTCCGTTCTTCCTTGCCTTTGAAGGAAGAAAGCCGCAGGCAAGAGAGTTGGTTGTCATCGCAGTACTCTGCGCCATTGGCGTGGCAGGCCGCGCAGCATTCTTCATGCTGCCGAATTTCAAGCCCGTGCTTGCACTGACCATTCTTGCCGGTGTTGCCCTCGGCAGCGAAACCGGTTTTCTGGTGGGGGCCGTCACGATGCTGACCTCCAATATGCTCTTCTCGCAGGGGCCGTGGACGCCATGGCAGATGTTCGCCATGGGACTGGCGGGCTGTCTGGCAGGACTTCTTTTCCGCAGAGGCGGTCTGCGCAGATCGCGCACACTGCTCTGCATCTTCGGCGCATTCTATGCCGTTGTTTTCTACGGCGGCATTATGAATCCGGCGGCAGCACTTATGTGGGCGAACATCCTTGATTGGAAAACGCTGCTGGCCTATTACGCCTCCGGCTTCCCGGTGGACTGCGTTCATGCTGCCGCAACTGTGCTTTTCCTTTGGTTCGGTGCCGAACCGATGTTGGAAAAGCTGGAGCGGATCAAGCTGAAATACGGTTTGTGAGGTCAGATAAGGAGAAAAACAAATGACAGAAAAAACCGAAAAACTTCTGAGCGAGGTTCAGCAGCTGCTGCATAAATACGGCGATGACTGCATCCTCACACTGGAACCCGGACGCATCAAACTCGCCAACTCCTATCGTGTCCGTTCGCGCAAGGAGCGTCTGCGGATCTGCTCCATGCTTGTGCAGTCCGATCTGACCAAGCGCAGCAAGGAAAGCCTGTCCGCTGAATGGAACTTTCATAACGCTGCCTACTATCTCCATGTCCGTCCCGAATCTGCCAAAGATGCAGATCTCGACTATGTACGAGATGAACGGAAACTTGTGCGTATCGCAACAAAGGTATTTGAAATTCTGCATTTATATTGAACAAAGAAAAAGGAAGCTGCCCGCGGGCAGCTTCCTTTTTGCTGATAATTATCTCTGTACCCTTCCGGTACCGTCGCCGCCCATGAGCTTTTCCACATCGGAAACGCCCACGCGGTTGAAGTCGCCGATAATGCTGTGCTTCAGGCAGGAAGCCGCGACTGCGAATTCCAGTGCCTGCTGCTTGCTTTCATAACTGTTGAGGCCGTAGATCAGGCCGCCTGCGAACGAGTCGCCGCCGCCGACACGGTCGACGATGTCCCGGATCTCATACTTCTTCGACACATAGAAATCCTTGCCGTCATTGAGGCAGGCTGCCCAGCCGTTCCAGTCGGCAGAGTGGCTCTCGCGCAGCGTGATGGCGATCATCTTCATGTTGGGGTAGGTTTCCAGAACCTTGTTGCCGAGAAGTCTGTACTTTTCTCTGTCCAGCTCACCGGATTCCACGTTCACATCCACGGTGATCTCCAGCGACTTCTGCACGTCTTCCTCGTTGGCAATGGCGACATCCACATACTTTGCCATCTCGCGCATGACCTCGGAGGCCTTCCTGCCGTACTTCCACAGATTCTTGCGGTAGTTGAGGTCGCAGGAAACGGTGATGCCCTTTGCCTTGGCGGCCTTTACGGATTCCAACGAAAGCTCCATGGCGCTTTCGGAAATTGCCGGGGTGATGCCGGTAATGTGGAACCAGTCCACGCCATCAAACACCTTGTCCCAGTCTACATCGCCGGGCTTTGCAAGAGAAATGGCAGAATAAGCGCGGTCATAGATGACCTTGCTCGGCAGCTGATTGGCGCCGTTCTCTAAGAAGTAAATGCCCATGCGGCCTGCGCCGCGCTGAATCTTCTTCGTATCCACGCCGAAACGGCGCAGTTCATTGATGCAGTGGCTTCCCATGTCGTTTTCCGGCAGGACGGTAAAGAATTCTGCGTCCATGCCGTAGTTGGCAAGAGAAACTGCCACATTTGCCTCACCGCCGCCGAAGGTGGCTTCCATCATATTGCTCTGGAAAAACCGTTCATGTCCCGGTGCGCGCAGACGAAGCATGATCTCGCCGAAAGTCAGAAATTTCATATGTATCCTCTCCTTTACTTCTGCACGACATGGATGGCGAAGCCGCCGAAGTCCTCGTTGAAATAGGCCACGCTCATGCGCTCACCCTTGTACTTCACGGTGCTTTCGTTGACGGTGAAGCCCTTCTTCTGCAGTTCGGCAACCGCAAGATCCACGCTGTTGGTCTTGAGTCCGATATGGCCGTTGGCACCAAGATACATGCTCTTCATGGCTTCCACGGCAGTTCCTGCAAACACGGAGCTGTTGCCTTCCTTGGCTGCAAGGCCGAAAGCATCCTCCAGCGTTTTGCAGAGGCTCATTGCCTTTTCCGCATCCTCGCAGTTGACGCCGACGTGTGCAAGTTCAAAGCCCAGCGCAATGGATCTTGCCTGCTTGCAGAGTGCCGTGATCTTATCGAAATTGCCTTCAGCGATGTCCTTCTTCGTGCAGACCCAGCTGCCGCCGACCGCGTGGATAAAGGGAGCCGCAATGAACTCGCCGAGATTCTTCTCGTTTACGCCACCGGTGGGAATGAACTTGATGCCGCCGAAGGGCGCAGACAGCGCCTTCATTGCAGACAGTCCGCCGTAGACGCTTGCCGGGAAGAACTTCACAACCTTGAGACCAAGCTTCATAGCAGCCATGATCTCGGTGGGCGTCACGCAGCCGGGGGTTACGGCGACGCCGTTTTCCACGCACCAGCGGACAACTTCTTCGTCAAAGCCCGGAGAAACGATAAACTTTGCGCCCATCTCCACGGCCTTTTTGCACTGCTCCAGCGTGATGACTGTGCCTGCACCTACCAGCATATCCGGGCACTCTTTGGCAACTGCCGCGATGGAATCCGCTGCAGCCGCGGTGCGGAAGGTGATCTCCATGACATCGATGCCGCCTGCCAACAAAGCCTTTGCAGTGGGAACTGCGTCCTTTACATCATCCACCACGACCACGGGAACGATGCCCGCGCCTGCCAGTCTTTTTAATTCGTCCATATGTATCCTCCTCTGATCATTCAGATCATGTATTTTCGATTTATCATAGCAGGAAATACACCTTTAATTCAAGTGTCTGCAATAAATCGAGCATGATTAACCATATAGAAAGAAAACTTTAATTCTGCTCGAACATTTTATGAATTATCGAAAAAAGAAATACGGTTCGTCTTTTCAATCAGATTTGAAAAGACGAACCGTTATATTCAGATCAAAAATGCAGCTGCGCAGTTTCCAATGCGGATATTCCGGTCAGCTTTTCCACGCCCGTGGCGCCCCGCTCCATCAGCGCTCTTGCGCCCTCGGAATCATCGTCATGGACGAAAACCGGACTGTATCCCTGCCGCAGATTCTCAACTGTGCCGCTCCATGTGCCGCCGATACCGTTTCGCACCTGCGCCACAAGTACTTTTTCTCCCATGGCGTGGATCAGCCGATTGCGGTGCAGCGCCCGCTGCGCCGTAAAGGGAAGATCAAATCCATCTTCAGAAAGATAAAGCGTATCTTTCCCTGCCCGATATTTATACAGCTCCTGCGGCGTAAAGATGACGGCGCTGCCGCCGTTTTCCATCGCCGCGCGCTGCGCCGTCCGGTCTGCACCCTCCGCACCGCCAGAGCAGAGAGCAAAACCTTCTTCAGCAATCAGACGGCCTGCCGTCTGTGCAAACGCAAGCCCTTCGGGTGTAAGCTTTCTGGATCCAACCACGCTGATCGCACGGCGCGCAAGAAGTGAAAGATCTCCTTTCGCAAACAGAACCGGCGGGCAGGATATGCCGAGCTTTCTCGCCAGCATTTCGGGATACTGTTCTGAAATGCGCGTCAGAACACTGATGCCGGAGCGCTCCATGGCAGACAGATACCGATCCAGCTGCTTTTCCCGGGAAAGAAGCTGCACGATCCGCTCGGCATGCGCTTCATCGTATCCGAGCCGCAGCAGATCTTTTTCCCGCACAGCCTGCATCGGATCGCCGTCTGCCATCCGCATTTCATTTGCCCGCTTTGAAAGATTCCGAAACTGTGCAAGCGTCAGCGGCTTCGCCTTGGGATCTGCCAGCTGACAGCAAAGGAGCATCATGCCCCGCTCTGCCGCTCTCACCGCATTCTCCTGCGCGGCTGCGGCTTCTTTACCTCTGCCGCCACCAGCGTTCCGTCCTCAAGGAACTTCACCGGCTGGATCTGATAATGCGAATACTTTGCGATCTCCTCCAGCTTCGACTGCTCCGGCCATGTACCCAGCACCGTAATCGCCACGCCTTTTTTCTTGGCGCGGCCGGTTCTGCCGATTCTATGGATATAATACTCATTTTCTTCCGGCACATCGTAGTTGATGACGCAGTCCACATCGTCCACATCAATGCCGCGGGAAGCCACATCCGTTGCGATCAGCACCGGCAGCTTGCCTTCCTTGAACGAGCGCATGGTTTTCTCGCGCTTTGTCTGCGGAATATCGCCGTGAATGCAGTCCGCGTCCACGCCGAACCGGCGCAGATCGTCGCTGAGGCGCTGGCACATGGCCTTCGTGTTGCAGAAAATGATTGCTCTCTCAAAGCCCATCGTCCGCATAAGCTTGATGGTCGTATCCACCTTTTCCAGCGGCGGGCAGGAAATCGAATACTGCGTAATGTCCGGACGGTTTTCTGCCTCGGGCTTAACCGTGATCTCCACCTCATCGCGCTGATACATCCACGAAACCGTCATGACTTCCTGGGAAATCGTTGCGGAAAACAGTCCGAGATTGCGGCGGTTCTTTACCTTTTCGATGATCTTCGTCACGTCATCAAAAAAGCCCATGTCCAGCATCCGGTCAGCTTCGTCCAGAACAACGGTCTGTACTTTGTCCAGCCGCAGCGTCTTGCGGTTGTAATGATCCATCAGTCTGCCCGGCGTTGCCACCACGATCTGCGGATGGTTTTTGAGTTGCTTGATCTGTCCTTCGATCTTTGCGCCGCCGTAGACAACAGCAACCCGGATGTTTTTATAAAATGTCAGAAGTCCTCTCAACTCGTCACAGATCTGAATGGCCAGCTCTCTGGTGGGTGCAAGGATCAGTCCCTGCAGATTCTCGGATTCCGTATCGATATGCTCAATCATAGGAATACCGAAGGCAAAGGTCTTGCCGGTACCGGTGGGGGCCTTGGCAATGACATCCTTCCACTGCAGAAACGGCGGAATCGCCTCCGCCTGAATCTGTGTCGGATAGCCGTAGCCCTTCTTTTCCAACGCCTGAAGAATCTCTTTCGACAGGCCAAGATCTGAAAATGTCAAATTCTGTTCCATGTTTCTGCGTCCTTTGTATCCTGCTGCGAAAAATCGCGATTTTTTTAATCATATCATAGTTTCATATTTTTTCCAAGGCTTCCAGGAAGTTTTTTGCTGCGAAAAGAGCGAAAGCATCATCAAATGCCTTCGCTCTTTTGTTACAGATCATCCGCATCCTGCACGGGCAGTTCCTCTTCATCGGCAGGTTTTCCCGTCCACATACCCAAAGGATCCGTGAAGCTCGGCCCTTCTGCCATGATTCTTTCGACAGCCTGTTCTGCTTTCTGCTTTTTCTGCATAAAAACACCTCCCGTTTTCACAGGAGGTAGTTTTTGCGTCTGCGGTTTTCTTATGCGTGATGGTGTCCGCCGTGCTCGCACTGCTCCAACCGGAACTCCGACTCGACGTTCAGATCCAGCGCCGGAGCGTAGGTTTTCAGCGCCTGCAAAAGCGCCGGATAATCTCTGTGACTCTCCGGGATCAGCAGCCGCTGCTTTTCGCCGAACATCGCATCACTCGCCACCAGCAGCAGCGCATCGAAGCTGCGCACATCCATATGCACATTTTTCTGACATTCGGCTGATTCGATCGCCGAGAATTCAAAAAACATCATCGTGCTTCCGGAAAGGATTTCCAGTGTTGCTCCCTCGCCGTTCTCCGGCGGCAGGATCACAAGAGAATCTTCATCAGAAAGAAAAAACCGTTTCATCCCATCACCTCAGAATGATTCTTGCGCCGCCCTGCCAGCGTTCAACCGTGCCGACTCTCTGACAGCTGGGAACCGCATTCTTGAGTTCCTTCTCCATTTCGTCCGCATCGCTTGCATCCACGGCGATCAGCAGGCCGCCCGCCGTCTGCGGATCATACAGCACATCCTGCACCGCCAGCTCCACATCGCCCGCGTCCACCTTGCCTTCGGCAAAGTTCCGGTTGCGGTACATACCCGCAGGCAGAATGCCCATGTTTGCAAATTCCAACGCTTCCGGTATGATATCGATATTTTTTGTGTCGATGTGCAGCTCCGTACCGCTGCCTTCCGCCATTTCGCAGGCATGCCCCAGGAAGGAGAAGCCCGTCACATCCGTGCAGGCATGGACGCAGTAGCGCACCATCACATCGCGGGCAGCTTTGTTGAGCGTTGTCATCAGCCGTACCGCCAGTTTTTTCGTTTCTTCCTCCAGAAGCTCTGCCTTGGCGGCAGTTGTCAGAATACCGATGCCAAGGGGTTTCGTCAGGAACAGCACATCGCCCGGCTTCGCCCCGCTGTTGGTCAGAACCTTGTCCGGGTGAACGAAGCCCGTAACCGCGAGGCCGTATTTCGGCTCGTCATCAAGGATGGAATGGCCGCCCGTGATGAGCGCACCCGCCTCGTAAACCTTATCATAGCCGCCGCGCAGCAGATCGTGAACCGCACTTTTCGGCATGGATTCGGGAATCGCCATGATATTGAGGCAGAGCTTCGGCTCGCCGCCCATGGCGTAAACGTCAGAAAGCGCGTTGGTCGCCGCGATCTGTCCGAAGGTATAAGGATCATCATCGATGGGCGGGAAAAAATCCACGGTCTGCACAAGCGCCAGCTCGTCAGACACTTTGTATACGGAAGCATCGTCGCTCTTATCAAAGCCCACCAGCAGATTGGGGTCCTGATGGACACGGATGCCGTCCAGCAGCTGTGCCAGTACACCGGCGCCCACCTTTGCACCGCAGCCTGCGCAGGAAGCAAGTTTTGTCAGTTTGATTTCGTTTTCCATGTTCAATCTCCAAAACAGTATTTTGCAAAGAACATCTTTGTTCTGCCTTCAATCGGCTTGTTCTGCCTCCGGCGGGATACTTTCGCTACACGGCGAAAGTATCCAAAGACGTGCCAAAGAAAACCATATGGTTTTCTTTGGATGTTTTCCTTTTGTCTGAAACTTTCGGTACCCGATCAGCGACTCGAATCGTGGCTCTGCCGCTCCCTCGCCGCAAGTGGAATTTCCGACACACGCGACATTCCATACGCAGAAGCCCTGCGGCATCATCAGCTATGACGGGCTGCGGGAGGTCATTCCTTTTGCGGTACTTTCGGGCGGTCACTTTGCACTGTAAATTTGCGCAAGCGATACATGATGCCGCATGGGAAAGCCCTTTCTTTTGTGGCGGTGCGACACGGTATTTTCTTTCTGCGGAAAGAAAATATGGGGTTGCGAATCCGTTCCTGCCTTTTCAGATCCGCTGTGGCACAAAAGTTTTTTATTTTTTCTCAACGAGAGATTTTTCGTCAGAAGAAGGCAGCAGGTGCGCAGGCGTACCGTGCGCACGTCAAGCGGCTGCAATGTACTTATAACGGAAAAGATCCACTGAGATGCAGTATTGCCTCCAGTACGCCGCCCGCTATGGCCATCGCCTTGTCGGATGCCGTCTTGCAGTAGCTCTCGTCATCTCTGGGATCTATATCTCCGGATTTGAGGCCCTTCGTGACGGGCGTCCCGTCTGCAATCAGACCGCGCAGAACGCCTGAAATCGTGCAGCACATGGGCTGTCCGTTCACCTGCCCCACACAGTCGCCGGACTTTACGTGATCTCCGATCTCTGCCAGCGCGTGAAACACGCCCGTATCCGGTGCGCGCAGCACGCGTTCACCGGCAAAGCCGCCGATGAGGCCGGGAATGTTGGTATTCGGAAGCGCGCTTCCTTCATAAATGCAGCGCCCCAGCGTGTGACCGCGCATGGTTTCCACTACCGCATGGCAGTCCTGCCCGGCGGTAAAGCCCGGGCCGACACCCACAACCACCGGTGCATCCGTGATTCTGGTGCCGAGGTTTCTCTTTGCAAGGATCGCGTCCACCATGGCATCCGGCTGAAGCCATGTCTTGCAGCTTGCCGTCTCATCAGCCAGTACCGGAATCACACCCTCGGAAAGTGTTTTTTTTACTTCCTCTTCCGTTTCACATCTGACCGCCGCCGCATCCTCTACCATACATTTTCCGTGTACGATCGCCTGCGAGAAGCAGACCGTCCGGCGAATGGCCATGGGCTGCGGCAGATCCGTCATCACGACCTGCATACCGCAGCGGTGCAGCCGCAGCGCAATGCCGGAGGCCAGATCACCGGCGCCTCGAATCAATATAAGCATTCCAGCCACCCTTTCTGTAATGCACCCGTGCAGACGGAGCAGTTCAGCAGCCTTGCAATTGCTTCTGCGTCCGCTCTTTGCTGCGGCGTTTCGACCTGATTGATCAGCACCTTTGTATGCAGGTTTTCCAGCTTCAGATACTCTGCCGCCAGTTCCGGTGTCACGATCGTATCCGGAGAAACACCCAGCCGTTCGCTGTAAAGCTCCGGCCGATGTGCCGCCTCAAGGATTGATTTTCCGATGCCCGAAATGCCAAGCAGCAAAATCGCCTGATCTGCATTTTCCGGAATCACCGGCTCATGCGAAGCGTGAGCCTTGAGGGGTCTGCCCCGGGAGCCGTCCGCCTCCACAATCACATAGTCCGCCAGCTCCGCCAGCACGGAAAACGGCAGGTTTGGCGCTCCGAATTTTCCCTCTTTGCTGTTTGTTCCGATGCAGACTGTATTCTTCCGCAGCAGCGCCTGCCGGACTTCTTCAACCTCCGGTGAAACCAGACAGGGCAGATGTTCCGGCGGAAAGATATGTGTCGATGTGCAGACGATAACCTTTGCATCTGCCGAAAGCTCCTGCGCCAACGCGTACATGCAGGTTGTCTTTCCGCCGCCGCCGATCAGCGCTGTCACGCCGGGACGAATCTCCAACTTTTTCCTGAGGTTCAAACAGCATTCCTCTTTTCGATATTCTGTTTTCAGAATAACACGCAGCATCAGAAAGGTCAAGCAGCGGCGTATCTTCAGCGAATAGGTTTCGTCATGCGCGAACGCATGGTTTTGCGTTGACACAGATGCTCTTGCCGTGCTATCATGGCGATATGGAACAGAACTTACATCCCGTCCTGGCGATCCGCGTTTTCCGCGAGGAAAAGTGCTTCGGCCCGGGCATTGCGGCGCTTCTGAAAAACGTGCAGGAGCATCACTCCCTGCGTGCAGCCGCCATGGCCATGGGCATGGCCTATTCCAAAGCCTGGACCATCATCAAAACCTCCGAGGAAAACCTCGGCTTCAAGCTCCTTGCATCCACCACCGGCGGCAAAAACGGAGGAGGTGCCACCCTGACTGCCGAAGCGGAAAAAATTTTGCTGGCCTACGAGGAATACAGCAAGGAACTGAAACAGTACGCCAACACTTTGTTTGCGGAAAAATTCAAAGACTATCTTTGATAATAAAAACTCCCTGCCCGGATGATTATTTCTTCGGGTAGGGAGTTTTGTTGTCTGTTCGTTCAAGTAAATAATCTACGCTGACATGATGAAAATCAGCCAAAGCGGAAAGTACATGCGGTGGAACCATTCTCTGTCCGCTCTCATAATAGGCATACGTCCTCTGTGGAACATTGATTGCCTCGCCTATTTCTGCTTGTGTGAGATCTGCATCTTCGCGCAGATTTCTGATTCTTTGATATCGTTCCACATACATCACCAAAAACAGTATATGTAGAACAAATTATTCTATTGAAAAAACGAACATTTTGTTCTATTCTGTTTCTGAGGAGATGATTGCAATGCCCGACTATCAGCAGATGTATCTGACCATGATGCGCGCCACGGAAAAGGCGCTGAATATTCTGATTGAAGCGCAGCAGAAATGTGAAGAGGTTTATCTTTCCGATGAAGGGCCGGAGCTCAAACTGCTTTCTTTCAAACAGCCGGACGAAACCAGAACATAAGGGCGGCCACTGGCCGCCCCTACATGCTCTTGTTTTGTTCCGCATTATGCCTCCGGCGGGATACTTTCGCTGCACGACGAAAGTACCCAAAGACGTGTCAAAGAGAAAACCCTTTCGTGTGGGTTTTCCCTTGGGAATTCTTTTCCTGAGACGACCAAAGGGACCGCAGTCCCTTTGGAATCCCCCGGGGTTCATTTTTTCGTAGGGAACGCTGTCCTCAGCGTTCCGCAATTTACTCTATCTCCTGCTCCAAAGAATCAAACTCCGGGCTGCTGAAGAATTCTCCAAGCGAAACATCCAATCCGTCACAAAGCTTTTTGATTGTCAGAATGGATATGTCCCTTCTTCTTGTATCCAACATACTATACACAGTCGAAGGCGTTACTCCTGCTCGTGTTGCAAGCTCGTTTGCCTTGATATTTCTCTTTCTGCAAATGGAGCTGAATCGCTCCGCAACAGCATCTTTTACTGACAAATACGATCACCTCTCGGAAATCGTATTCTTTTATTCGCTTCTGCGTATACGCACTTGCGTAATTCCATAAAATATGCTATGTTTTTTTCAGAAACATACGAGGTGATATGTATGCCCGATTATCAGCAGATGTATCTGACCATGATGCGCGCCACGGAAAAGGCGCTGAATATTCTGATTGAAGCGCAGCAGAAATGTGAAGAGGTTTATCTTTCCGGCGAAGAAACGAAAATCACGCTGCTTCCCATTCATCGTGATACGGAAAATGACACATAATGCGAAACACCGAGGCCGCCGGAGGCATTGCATTCTGCTGCCCGACTGAAAGAAACTCCGCACAGTTTTTTTGGAAAAACCTTGCTTCCCGGCGACTTTCGTTGTATAATGCAGAATAGAAAATTGCGGAAGTCCGCAAAAATGGAGGGAATCTCAATGTTTACAAAACTGATTGATGCGCTGAAGGCAACCCGCCGTACCATCGTCTTCACAGAAGGCCCCGATGCCCGTATTCTGGAAGCTGCTGACCGTCTGATCAAGGACGATCTGATGGATGTCATTCTGGTCGGCAATGTTGACGAAGTCAAGGCTGCTGCAGCAAAGGGCAATTTCGACATTGCCAAGGCTCAGATTATCGATCCGCTTACCTACGAAGGCATGGACGAAATGGTTTCTACCATGGTCGCTCTTCGCAAGGGCAAGATGAGCGAGGAAGAATGCCGCGCTGCTCTTTCCAAGGGCAACTATTTCGGCACCATGCTCGTCAAGATGGGCAAAGCTGACGCTCTGCTCGGCGGCGCTACCTACTCCACCGCTGATACCGTCCGTCCGGCTCTGCAGCTGGTCAAGACCAAGAAGGGCGCACACCTCGTCTCTTCTTCCTTCATTCTGTTCCGCAAGGACGCAGAATGCAAGGACGAAAAGTACTGCATGGGCGACTGCGCTATCAACATCTCCTACGAAGATACCGTGGACAAGACCACCGGCGAAGTCACCTTCTCCGCCGCACAGAAGCTGGCTGAGGTTGCCATCGAGTCTGCACGCACCGCTGAATTCTTCGGCATCGATCCGAAGGTTGCTGTGCTGAGCTTCTCCACCAAGGGTTCCGGCAAGGGCGGCACCGTTGCTCTGTCCGCTGAAGCTACCAAGGTCGCAAAGGAACTGGCTCCCGAACTCGCCATCGACGGCGAAATGCAGTTCGACGCAGCTGTTTCTCCCGTTGTCGGCCAGCTGAAGTTCCCGGGCTCCAAGGTTGCTGGTTATGCCAACACCTTCATCTTCCCGTGCATTGAAGCCGGCAACATCGGCTACAAGATCGCACAGAGACTGGGCGGCTTCGAAGCTTATGGCCCCATCCTGCAGGGTCTGAATGCACCCATCAATGACCTCTCCCGCGGCTGCAACGCAGAAGAAGTCTACAAGATGGCTATCATCACCGCCGGCATGGCTTAAGTGTCTCACGCCACTTATGAAAAAACTTCGTGGGGAGTACAATTGTACTCCCCATTGTTTTTCTTTCCATTATTACTGTACTGGAGCATCTTATGAAATTATCCCATTATTTCGGTGACAAACCTTTTTGGCAGAACGCCGCAAAACTTGCGCTGCCGATTGCTATTCAGAATGTTCTGACCAGCTCTTTCCAGCTAGTCGACACCATGATGGTCTCCCGTTTGGGTGATCTCACGCTGTCATCTGTCGGCATGGCGTCGCAATGGGGCTGGATGGCCGCCATGCTGGGCTTCGGGCTTTGCTCCGGTATGTCTGTTTTTATCTCCCAATACTGGGGCATCAAGAACATGAAAGGCATCCGGCGCGTGCTGGGAATGGGCATCGTTACCGGTCTTGTCATGACGTTGGCGTTTTTGCTGGTTGCTTTCTGCAATCCGGAATTCGTCATTCGTCTTTTCAACAAAGACCAATCCGTACTGGACATCGGCTGCCGCTATCTGTCCATCGTCTGCTTCTCTTATCCCGCAGTTGCACTTACGAGTATTCTTTCGACCGTCCTGCGAAATACCGAGCGCGTGAAGCTGCCTATGTATGTTTCGTTCTTCACCACGATCTGCAATGCAGTCTGCAACTATGCGCTGATTTTCGGCAAGTTCGGTCTGCCCGCCATGGGTGTTGCCGGTGCAGCCATTGCCACCTGCATTTCCTCCTGGCTCGGTCCCGTTCTGCTTCTCATTTTCTCCTTCGCGGAAAAGAATATACTTTCCGGCTCCGTGAAGGAATTCTTCTCGTTCAAGCTGAAAAACCTTGGCATTTTCTATCAGCGCGCCATGCCGCCCACGCTCAATGAGGGCCTTTGGGCCATCGGTACGCTGGTTCTCAACATGATCTTTTCCAATCAGGGTTATGAATACTACGCAGCCATCACCATCTACCGCACTTTTTCCGATCTCGCCTTTGCATTTTTCGTTGGTCTCGGCAATGCCTGCGTCATCATGGTCGGCAAATCCATCGGCCGCGGTGAAATCGAGCACGGAATTATGGACGCACGCAGATTCTCCGTGCTGGTGCCGATTCTGAGCGCAGTAATCGGCGGCATCATCATTCTGCTGCGCTATCCGCTGATTTCCATCTTCTCCACCGGCGGCACCCTCAGCGACCTTGCCCTGCAGACCGCCTTGGCTGTCACCATCTTCTGCTCTCTGGAAAATTTCATCCGAAACATCGCCTATATTCAAGTTGTCGGTATCTACCGTTCCGGCGGTGATACGCTGACGGGTATGCTGCTGGATCTCGGCTGTCTGTGGATGGTCAGCATTCCCGCAGCCTATGCCGCAGCATACTGGCTGCATCTTCCCTTCCTTGCAATCGTTGCCGCTGCCTATCTCGGCGAGGATATTCCGAAAGCCATTTTGTGTCTGCTGCACTTCCGTTCCATGCGATGGCTCAAGCCCGTCACGGAAGAAGGCAGAGAGGGACTTAAGGTGTGGAAAAAAGATACATAAGCAAAAGGAGCTGACGCAAATGCGTCAGCTCCTTCTCTTTATTTCCGGGATTATTCGGCAAAGACCTTCTTCAGTCTTGCAAATCTGGGCATACCGTCTTCCTTCTCGAGCTTGGTTTCGCCCTGAATGAGAGGCAGCGCATACTTTGCAAAGTCGCTGTTGACATTGTTGCCTTCAGCGTTGATCCACTCACGCGGGAACTTCTTCTCGAAGTTTGCAACGTCAGCCAAATCAAAGAGCTTGGCCTTGCACTCGTAACCGTTTTCACGGCTGCACTCGAAACCGACCATCTTGTCGGTGGTGCCCTTCAGCATTTCTTCCACAGCGGTCTTGCCGGACATGAAGGACTCTTCGATATCCGTCAGGGATGCGCAGTGTGCAGCGCAGCGCTGCAGCAGGCTCAGTTCGATGCCGCGAACCTTGGCACCGGTCTTTTCCTTCATGATGTTGGCAAGAGTTGCTGCCAGACCGCCCAGCTGGGCATGACCGAAACCGTCGGTAGCTGCAGTCTTTGCTTCGGAAACGAAGCTGCCGTCGGCATAATGGACGCCCTCGGAGACTGCAACGATGCAGTTGCCGTTCTTCTTGTAGCACTCGGAAACATCAGCGATGAACTTGTCCATGTCGAAGTCGACCTCGGGCAGATAAACGAAGTCAACGCAATGTTCCTTCTCGTTGGCCAGAGCAGCAGCAGCGGTCAGCCAGCCTGCGTGACGGCCCATGCACTCGATGACGGTAATCATGCCGGTGTCATAGACCTGTGCGTCTCTTGCAACTTCCATAACGGAAGTAGCAATATACTTTGCTGCAGAAGCGTAGCCCGGGCAATGGTCAGTGCCGAAGAGGTCATTGTCGATGGTCTTGGGAACACCCATGACACGGCAGTCATAGCCAACCTTCTTCATATACTTGGAGATCTTGTTGCAGGTATCCATGGAGTCATTGCCGCCGTTGTAGCAGAAATAACGGACATCATACTTCTTGAAGATCTCAAGGATGCGCTTATAATCGGTGTCATCCACATCCGGATCCTTGATCTTATAACGGCAGGAACCGAGAGCAGAGGACGGCGTATAGGGCAGGCGATCGAGCTCGGCACGGTCTTCCTCGTCCATGCACAGCAGTTTGTCATTCAGAACGCCCTTGATACCGTGGTTTGCACCGTAGACCTTCGTGATCTCGCCTGCATCCAGTGCGGTACGGATAACGCCGTAAGCGCTGGCATTGATGACGGAAGACGGGCCGCCGGACTGGCCGATGATAAGAGCACCTTTCAGAGTTTCAGACATAATAATTCCTCCAGTTTCATGAAACAAAAAATCACATGAATAAAATGAACAAACCGAATATACCATAAAGTTTGGAAATTGTAAATTCATCTATTGAAAAAATAACTGAAATTTGCTAAACTTCTTCGTAGAAAATCAATAAATAAGGAGATGTCTTTATGCCTCTGGTCACAACGACTGAAATGTTCAAGAAGGCATACGACGGCGGTTACGCTGTCGGCGCTTTCAACGTCAACAACATGGAGATCATTCAGGGTATCACCGAAGCCTGCCGCGAAGAAAAGGCTCCCGTTATCCTTCAGGTTTCCAAAGGCGCCCGCAACTATGCAAACCCCACTTATCTGGTAAAGCTGGTTGAGGCTGCTGTCATTGAGTGCCCCGAAATCCCCATCGCTCTGCATCTCGATCACGGCGACAGCTTTGAGACCTGCAAGTCCTGCGTGGACGGCGGTTTCACCTCTGTTATGATCGATGCTTCCGGCAAGCCCTTTGCTGAGAACATTGAGATCACCAAGAAGGTCGTTGAATACGCACACGACCACGGCGTTGTTGTCGAAGCTGAGCTCGGCACCCTGTCTGGCATCGAAGATGAAGTCAGCCACGCTGTCGGCTCCTACACCCGTCCGGAAGAAGTCGAAGAATTCGTTGCCAAGACCGGCTGCGATAGCCTTGCCATCGCCATCGGCACCAGCCACGGCGCATACAAGTTCAAGCCCGAACAGTGCACCCGCAACGAGCAGGGCATTCTTGTCCCGCCTCCCCTCCGTTTCGACGTTCTGGAAGAAGTTGTCAAGCGTCTGCCCGGCTTCCCCATCGTTCTGCACGGCTCTTCCTCTGTCCCGCAGGACTATGTCAAGATGATCAACGACAACGGCGGCAACATGCCCGATGCAGTTGGTGTTCCCGAAGAACAGCTGCGTGAAGCTGCAAAGCTCGCTGTCTGCAAGATCAACATCGACTCCGACCTGCGTCTGGCTATGACCGGCACCGTTCGTCAGTACTTCAACGAGCATCCCGATCACTTCGACCCGCGTCAGTATCTGAAGCCCGCCCGTGCAAACATCAAGGAACTCGTCCGCCACAAGCTGATCGACGTTCTCGGCTGCGCAGGCAAGGCATAATTGTCTTCATATTGTTTTCCCGGAAGGCCGCCTTCAAAGGCGGCCTTCCTTTTTTGCGCAAAAAAGGAAAAGACCCGCCGGAATCTCCGACGGGTTGAATATCGTATGTATCTTGTAGGGATCGGCATCCTCGACAGCCTGAACCACATCAGTTTCTCTCCGCCAGCAATCTGTCGATCAAACCGGTTCTTTTTACAAACAGATACAACGGCACACCAAGCACATAAAGGACTGCCGTTTCGCCGAGCGCCACCTCTGCGCCGAACAGAACAAATCCGTTCCAAAATGCTTCCGGTGTCAGCACAAAAGCCAGCATTGCGCCGACAAGCAATGTATTTGCAAGAATCGTCGGCAGCGGCAGAACCGCCGCTTTCCGTAGCTTCACCGTCAGCAGGCATCCCAAAAGGGTGGCAGCTGTTCCTACAAAGATATCCAGTGCGGAGACTGTGGAAAAAAGATTTGCGATCAGGCAGCCGAGGCTCAGGCCGATCGTCAGCGAGGGCTCCAGCGCCACCAGCAGGCAAAGGCTGTCTGCCAGCCGGAACTGGATATTTCCGTAAGCGAACGAGGCCGTCAGAATCGTCACCGCTGCATAGAGGCCTGCGATGATACCGTTGAGTGCAATCTGTCTGGTGTTCAGTTTTTTCATCTTTTCCTCCGAGGAACGCAAAAAATGGGCGCATCGCGCCCATTTTGTCCGTAGTTTTGTTTTACGACAGGATGGTCACGAACTGTCTGGGAGAAATCTCCCGATGTATCCGTACTTATTGTATATGATAGGATCCGTCTGTCAAGGTTTCAAAACTCAAAGAATTCTTTCTCCGCAGACAAACTTTGCGGTAATGTTCCGGTCATCGGCAAGATAAGCCGCCCGTTCCAGCCGTGCGCGCACATCCAGTTCCTGCGGATGATCCAGCGAAGCATCGTCAAGAACAACGGCGTCCATCTCGTAGCCCGGCTCAAAACTGCCGACCTTTCCGAAAAACGCGCCGCCGCCCATGGTTGCCAAATAGAATGCCCGCTCAAAGGACAAAGGCTTCACATTCTGATCCAGCAGCCGCCAGCGCAACTTTGAAGCCTGAATCGCATGGGTGATTGCCTTCAGCATACTCTCATGGCTGCCGCCTGCCACATCGGAAGCAAGACCGACCTTCAGTCCGTTGTCCAGATAGCGGCTGATCGGCGCCACACCGGAAGCCAGGTTCATATTGGATTCCGGTGAATGCGCCACGAAAACGCCGTTTTTTAGCATCAGCTCCTGCTCTGCCTCCGTAGAATGCACGCAATGCGCCATGATGCAGGGATACCCGTCTCCGAACAAACCGAACTGCTGATACGCATCCCCGTAATGTCTGGATCTCGGACATAGCTCTTTGATCCACTCAATCTCACTGTAATTCTCTGACAGATGACTCTGTACCGGGATCTCGTATTTTTCACGCAGCCGCGCCAGACCGTACATCAGATCATCCGTGCAGGAAGGAATGAACCGCGGTGTCAGAATCGGTTTTGTTCTGCGGTACCTGCCCTCGATTTCCCGCAGCCAGCGCTCTGTTTCCTTCAGAGAGCGGTTTGTGGAGTTCTCCGAAAGATACTGCGGACAGTTTCGGTTCATATTCACTTTTCCGACAAATGTGCAGAGACCTGCATCGTCCAGCTTCTGCATCAGAAGCTCCGTTGCCTCCACATGCACAGTCGCAAAGATGCTTGCCCGGGTCGTGACCGAATGCAGCAGATGATCCGCAAAACTGCCGTAGGCACGCTCGGCATATGCAAGATCGCGGTATTTGGACTCTTCCGGGAATGTATAAGTGTTCAGCCATTCCAAAAGCTCCATGTCCATTCCGAGTCCGCGGAAGGCAAACTGCGGCGCATGCACATGCAGGTCCGTCATGCCGGGCATAATCAGGCAGCCGCTGAAATCCTGCAAAGGATCCTGCGCAAATCGGGAGGGAAGGCGGTCAAACACTCCGGCAATCTTTCCGTCCTCACAGACCAGATATCCGTTCTGTACTGTATTCAGCTCGTCCATTCCTCTGCTCCAGCAGAGATCTCCTTTTATGACCGTACGACTCATATAACATTTCTCCTTCAAAGCGGCTGCTTTTTCCTGCATTTCCCGAAAAAAAGCGAAAGCATCTACTTTTTTATTCTATCATAATACATGCGCCATTTCCATGACTGATTCTTGTCAATCTACACGAAATCTTATCCATTGAATATTGCACTTCTACTAATGCAGCAAAATACCTAAAAATATTTTTGTTCGACATTGTCCAATTATGCAAAAATACATGATTTTTTCTTTAAAAATCAATTGCATTTTCGTCAATATGAATGTAAAATACACTTATCAATCTGTTTCTGCGTAAAATAACGCGCAGGAGGATGAACAGCTTTAAGCTGAAAAAATTTTAGGAGGAAATTACAGAATGAAAAAGATCATTGCTCTGCTTCTGGCTCTGGTAATGGTTTTCGCTCTGGTTGCTTGCGCTGCTAAGACTGAAGCTCCCGCTGCTGCCGAAACGAAGACGGAAGAACCCAAGGCTGAAGAACCCAAGACCGAAGAACCCAAGGCTGAAGAACCCAAGGCCGAAGAGCCCGCTGCAGCCAGCGACATGAAGGTCGGCGTCGTTCTCGTCGGTGACGAAAACGAAGGCTACACCTACTCCCACATTGAAGGCATCAAGACCTCTCTTGCAAATTTGGGCCTGAATGAGTCCAATGTCATTTGGAAGTACTCCATCCCCGAATCCGAGCTGTGCTACGACGCTTGCGTTGACTGCGCAGAGCAGGGCTGCAAGCTCGTCATCACCAACTCCTACGGCCATCAGTCCTACTGCCAGCAGGCAGCTGAGGAATATCCCGACGTCCAGTTCGTTGCTATGACCGGTGATACCGCTCGTGCTGCCGGCCTGCCCAACTTCCACAATGCTTTCACCGGCATCTACGAAGCTCGCTACGTTGGCGGCATCGTTGCTGGTCTGAAGCTGCAGGAGCTCATCGACAACGGCGAAGTTTCAGACAAGAACATTGACGCAGATGGCAACTACAAGATCGGCTACGTTGGTGCATACCCGTACGCAGAAGTCGTTTCCGGCTACACCGCTTTCTTCCTCGGCATCAAGTCTATCGTTCCCAACATCGCTATGGATGTTCAGTACACCAACTCTTGGTTTGACATCACCGGCGAAAACGAAGCTGCTGTTGCTCTGATTGACCGCGGTTGCATCATCATTGGTCAGCACGCTGACTCCACCGGTGCTCCTTCCGCTTGTGAAGCTGCTCTGAAGGCCGGCACCACTGTCTACTCCGTTGGTTACAACGTTGACATGCTCTCCGTTGCTCCCACCGCTGCTCTGACTTCCCCGACCAACGTTTGGTCCGTCTACTACACCTCCATCATCGAGGCTGTTATGAACGGCAAATCCTTCGACACCAACTGGTCCGCAGGTTACGAAGCTGACGCTGTCAAGATCACCGATCTTGGCGCATCTTGCGCTGAAGGCACCAAGGAAGCTGTCGAAAAGGCAATCGCTGATATCAAGGCTGGCACGCTGCATGTCTTCGATACCGCTAACTTCACCGTTGGCGGCAAAGAAGTCACCTCTGCATTTGCTACCGATACCGATGGTGACTGGGTCAACGACGCTGACGAAGCAATCATCGACGGTTACTTCCATGAGTCCTACTTCCAGTCCGCTCCTGCCTTCGCTCTGAGAATCGACGGCATCACCGAGCTGAACTAATTGATAATCAAAAAAGAATGGCTGCTTCAGCAGCCATTCTTTTTGCATATTTACCTAAATATTTTTTTGGTTCGCTATATTTTTTTGTAGTTTTTTTAGATTTTTTATTTACAACTGCCTAATGAAATGATAGAATAAAGTCAGTTTTATAACGATTCGCTGTGTTTGGCTTTTCTGCTCTGATTAGCTGAAGCAGACTTTCCGCCTTCTCCTGCCTTGGCGGAGCGAATTCCTGAATGAAAGGATGACTTGCTTGGAAAACGCAATCGAACTACGGCACATTACCAAGATATTTGCCGGTAAGGTCATTGCAAACAATGACATCAGCATGGAACTCCACAAGGGTGAGATCCTGGCTCTGCTCGGTGAAAACGGCAGCGGCAAGACCACGCTTATGAACATGCTCTCCGGCATCTACTATCCCGACAAGGGCGAAATTCTTGTCAACGGACAAAAAGTTGATATCAGATCTCCGAAAGATGCTTTGAATCTGCACATCGGTATGATTCACCAGCACTTTAAGCTGGTCGATGTCTTTACCGCAGCAGAGAATATCATTCTCGGTCTGGATGGCAACAAGGGCAAAATGGACATGAACGAAGTCAATAAGACGGTCAAGGAAATCGCCGACCGTTACGGCTTCGACATTGATCCCAATCAGAAGATCTATGAGATGTCTGTTTCTCAGAAGCAGACGGTTGAGATCGTCAAAGTGCTCTATCGCGGCGCCGACATTCTGATTCTTGATGAGCCGACCGCTGTTCTGACTCCGCAGGAAACAGACAAGCTCTTTACCATCATGCGCAATATGAAGAAAGACGGCAAGGCAATCATCATCATTACCCACAAGCTGCATGAAGTTCTCGCTGTTTCCGACCGTGTTGCGGTTCTCCGCAAGGGCCAGTATATCGGCGATACGCCCACTGTCGGCGCATCTCAGCAGTCCCTGACCGATATGATGGTCGGCCGTTCCGTTTCTCTGAACATTGACCGTCCCTACTGTGAGGATCAGCGTGACCGCATCGTGGTCGATCATCTGACCGTCAAGAACAAGGACGGCGTTAAGATGCTTGATGATGTCAGCTTTACCGCAAGAGGCGGCGAGATTCTCGGCATCGCAGGTATCGCCGGCTCCGGTCAGAGAGAACTGCTCGAGGCCATCGGCGGTCTGCAGCATCTGGAAGACGGCGGCTCCATTACATACATTGATCCGCAGGGCAATTCCGTCAAGCTCAATGGCATGGATCCTCTGGATATCATTCAAAAGGGTGTTCTGCTCTCCTTCGTTCCCGAAGACCGTTTCGGCATGGGTCTCGTCGGCGGCATGAATATCATTCAGAACATCATGCTCCGTACCTACCGCCGCGGCAAGAGCCCGCTTCTTGACCGGAAATTCCCGAAGGATCAGGCACAGCAGATCGTTGATGAGCTGGAAGTTGTCACCCCCGATATTAACCGCACAATGCTGCGCCGTCTTTCCGGCGGTAACGTACAGAAGGTTCTTGTCGGCCGTGAAATCGCCTGCTCCCCGACCGTTCTGATGACGGCCTATGCAGTCCGCGGTCTCGATATCAACACCTCTTACACCATTTATAACCTGCTGACCGATCAGAAGATGAAGGGTGTCAGCGTCATTTATGTCGGCGAAGATCTCGATGTCCTGCTTGAACTCTGCGACAGAATTCTGGTTCTGTGCGGCGGCAAGGTTTCCGGCATCGTTGACGGACGGAACACCACCAAAGAACAGGTCGGCCTGATGATGACAAAGATCGGAGGCGGCAACTGATGCATATTTCCAAACGAAACGGTATTTCCCGCGGTTCGGCGTGGGCCATCCGTGCCATCGCCATTGCACTGGCTCTGGTCGTCAGCGCCATCGTCATTTATGCAATTGTAAAACTGAACCCTGTTAAGGTTTATGTTTCCATGTTCTCCGGTGCATTCGGCACCAACAAGCGTATGTGGGTCACCATTCGTGACTGCATGATCCTGACCTGTATCGCCATTGGCCTTGCTCCTGCATTCAAAATGAGATTCTGGAACATCGGTGCAGAAGGTCAGATGCTGGTCGGCGGTATTGCCGCAGCATTTTGGATGATCAATTTTGCCGGCAAAGTCCCCACTGTGCTGCTGTTTGTCTGCATGATCATCACCGCCATCATTGCCGGTGCACTTTGGGGCATCGTCCCCGGCTACTTCAAGTCCATCTGGAACACCAATGAAACGCTGTTCACGCTGATGATGAACTACATCGCCATTCAGCTGACCTCCTTCTGCGTGTCCAAATGGGAGAATCCTCCGGGATCCAACTCCGTCGGCGCCATCAACAACGGCGGCGCTGTCAAGAATGTCGGCTGGATCGGCAATCTCTTCTCTGAAGGCTACAACAAGGATTATGGCTGGACGCTGCTGATTGTTCTGCTGCTCGCCCTGTTTATGTACCTCTATCTGACCTATACCAAGCACGGCTACGAAATCGCCGTTGTCGGTGACTCCGAAAATACCGCCCGCTATGCAGGCATCCGTGTCAATCACATCTATGTGCGTACCATGGCTCTGTCCGGTGCTGTCTGCGGCTTCGCTGGCTTCCTGGCTGTCTCTGCTGTCTCGCACACCATCTCTACCGATACTGCCGGCGGCAGAGGCTTCACCGCCATCATCGTCGCATGGCTTGCAAAGATGAATCCGTTCGTTATGATTCTGATCTCCGCTCTGATCACCTTCCTGAACAAGGGCGCTATTCAGATCGCTTCCGACTACGGTCTGAACGAATATGTTTCGGAAATCATCACCGGTATCATTCTGTTCTTCATCCTCGGCAGCGAGTTCTTCATCAACTACAAGGTGAAGTTCAGCCACAAAGACTAAGGAGGTAATGATATGAATTTTCTGAACGATATTTTGAAATTTCTGACCTCCTTCCCGACGCTTCTGCATTCCGGCGTCATTTTCGGCACCGTTATCATGTTCGGTGCGCTGGGCGAAATCATTACCGAGAAGTCCGGCAACCTGAATCTGGGTATTCCCGGTATCATGTACCTCGGCGGTATTGCTGGTCTGGCCGCAACATTTATGTATGAGAACGTCTATTGCGTCAACGCGGGCATTACTCCGAGCAGCGCAATCTGCGTGATTCTCTGTCTGGTCTGCGCTTTCGTTGCATCTGCATTCGGCGGTCTCATTTACAGCTTCCTGACCATCTCTCTGCGTACGAATCAAAACGTCACCGGTCTTACACTGACGATTCTCGGCTCCGGTATCGGCAACTTTTTCGGCGGCTCGCTGAATAAGCTGGCAGGCGGCGTCGGCCAGGTTTCTGTCGCTGCCACTTCCGAAGCGTTCCGTGCCTACTCTTCCAAGCTCGTCAACTTCTTTGACAGCTTCACCGGTAAGTTCGGTCTCGGCACCCTTCTGTTCTCCTACGGTTTCCTCACCTATGTTGCCATTGCACTTGCAATTGCAACCTGGTATTTCCTGAACAAGACCCGTACCGGTCTGAGCCTGCGCGCCGTCGGTGAAAACACCGCTACCGCAGATGCTGCCGGCATCAACGTCACCAAGTTCAAGTACCTCGCAACCTGCATCGGCGGCGGCATTTCCGGTCTCGGCGGCTGCTACTATGTCATGGTCTACATCCGCGGTACCTGGGAAAATCAGGGTACCATCGAAGCACTCGGCTGGCTGGCCGTTGCACTGGTCATCTTCGCAACCTGGAAGCCGATGCGCGCCATTTGGGGTTCCTACCTGTTCGGCGTTCTGTACTGGGCTTACTTCTATATCCCCGGTCTGACCAGAAGCTCTCAGGAAATTTTCAAGATGATCCCCTATATCGTCACCATCTTCGTCCTACTCATGGTGTCCATGCGCAAGAAGAAGGAAGATCAGCCGCCCCGTTCTTTGGGCCTGCCGTACTTCCGCGAGGATCGTTAACCGATACGAAAAATCCCTCTGCTGCATCGCAGCAGAGGGATTCTCTTTTTCTAAAAGGGTTAGCGTTTCATTCGGCGTCGATCGTTTTCTTCAGATCGCGCAGCGCCTGCGGCGTATCGCAGTCTGTCAGCTCCTGCTGTCCGACCTCCACCAGCATCAGCTGCTCCTCATGCGCCCGGATAACAGCATTGCCGCCCCGGTCCTCTTCGAGCCGCAGCAGCTCATCAAAAAAGTACTGGGGAAAAATGTTCGGATTCCCCCGTTTCCCGTTATGGCCAACACCAACGATTCTGTTCGGATGCTCTTTCCACCCCTGCACAACCTTCGCAACGGAATCTTCCGAAAGCAACGGCTGATCGGATACCATATATAGAATTGCATCGCAGTCATACATTGCCTTCGTTCCAAGTTCGATGGTGTGGCTGATGCCCCAGTCCGGGTGCGCATTATGGATGCAGGCAAAGCCGAACTCTGCCGCCAGGTGCGCCACCTCTTCATACTGCGTTACAACCGTGACTATGGAAAACAGTTCCGCCGGTACTGCTTCCAGTGCACGCCTGATCAGGCTCTTTCCGTCCAGCTTCGCGGCAAGCTTGTTTTCTCCGAACCGAACACTGTTCCCAGCCGCCATCACAAGACAGCCGATCCTTGCAGATTCCGACATTGATTTTGCCCGCCTTTCTCTGTTCTTTTTATACAAATCAGTTTACCCATTTTTGAGCAATTATTCAAGTTTTCAGCAAAAAGTTCGGCCATTGCGAAAAAAATCGTTGTTTCCTAATTAGGATAACGTTTTTACTTTTCCTTTTTCTTTTTCTATGCTACAATTTAAATAATTCAAAAGTAAAAGCCGGAGTATAGCAGTCTTTTCCATCTTTCCGGCATACAATACGGAGGTATACGGAATGAGCAGCGTAGGTAAAAGCGAGGTTCGTGTCGATGCGTTTGACAAAGCGACCGGCAGAACCAAATACTACGACGATCTTGCCCCCAAGGATGCGTTGATCGTCAAAATCAAACATTCCACCATTGCACACGGCTTTGTCAAGGCCGTACATACGGAAGCAGCAGAAGCCATCGAAGGTGTTGTAAAGATCCTCACCTGCTTCGATGCACCGGATACCTGCTTCCCCACGGCAGGTCATCCCTGGTCTATGGATCCGGGTCATCAGGATATTGCCGACCGCAATCTTCTGAACCGTCATGTTCGTTACTACGGCGACGATGTCTGCGCCGTTATCGCAGAAAATGAAGTTGCTGCTGCGCAAGCCGTGCGCGCCATCGAAGTGGAATACGAAGAACTTCCCTTCGTTCTGGATGTGCAGGAAGCCATGAAGGACGGCGCACCGCAGCTGCATGAGAACTTTCCCAACAACATTCTCAAGCACAGCGATGCACGCATCGGCAATTATCAGGAAGCCATCAAAGCTCCCGGCCTCATCAAGATCGAAGGCTGGTACGATACGCCCACCGTTCAGCATTGCCATATTGAAAACCACGGCTGCTTCGCGTACGAAGAAAACGGCCGTATGGTCGTTGTCTCCTCCACGCAGATCCCGCACATCGTCCGCCGCATCGTCGGTCAGGCGCTCGGCAGACCCTGGGGCGATATCCGTATCGTAAAGCCCTACATCGGCGGCGGCTTCGGCAACAAGCAGGACGCCCTGTATGAGCCGCTGTGCGCATGGTGCTCTACACAAGTCGGCGGCCGCTGCGTTAAGGTCGACTGCTCCCGTGAAGAAACCTTCGTTTCCAACCGCGTGCGCCATGCCATCCGCTTCCATATCATCAGCTGGCTGAATCCCGACGGCACCTTCGCCGCCAAGAAGGTGGAGTGCTTCTCCAACCAGGGCTCCTATGCCTCTCATGGTCATTCCATCGTAGCCAAGGCCATGGGCTCCTTCGCCCAGCATTATCCCTGCGCCAACGTAGAAGCTGACAGCTACACCGTCTTTACCAACCGTCCGGCAGCCGGCGCCATGCGCGGCTACGGTATGCCGCAGGCCTCCTTCGCCGATGAAGCAAACGCAGATGACTGCGCAAAGGCACTCGGCATGAGCCCGCTGGCTTTCCGCGACCTCAACCTCATGAAGCCCGGCTTTGTTGACGGCTTCTCCAAAAACGAGCTTTATTCCGACTCCTATCGTCAGTGCCTGGAAAAGGGCAAGGCTGCCATCGATTATGACCGCAAGCTGCAGGAATACGCCAATCAGACCGGTCCCATCCGCCGCGGTATCGGCGTAGCGACCTTCTGGTATAACACCGCAGTCTTCCCCATCTCCCTTGAAACCTCCTCCTGCCGGATGCAGCTCAATCTGGACGGCAGCGTCATGGTGCAGGTCGGCGAAACGGAAATCGGTCAGGGCGCCGACACCGCTTATTCGCAGATGACCGCAGAGATTCTGGGCCTTGCCGATTATAAGAAGGTTCACGTGGTTTCCTGCCAGGATACCGATGTGACCCCCACCGGTCTCGGTGCATACGCCTCCCGTCAGACCTATACCGCAGGCTTCTCCATCCGTCAGACGGGTCTGTTGCTCAAAGAGCGCATTTTGAAATACGCCTGCGAAGTGACCCGGCAGGCCGTGTTCAACATGGACATCATCGACTCCAACATCGTCCGTACGACGGACGGCAGAGTTCTGATGAGTCTGGAAGAGCTGTCCAAGACCGCGCAGTACAATGCCGTTCATTCCGAGCATCTGACTGCCGAATCCACCTACACCATCCGCAACAACGCTTACTCCTTCGGCTGCACCTTCGCAGAAGTGGAAGTCGATATTCCCATGTGCAAGGTCAAGCTGCTGAACATCGTGAACGTCCATGACTGCGGTCAGCTGATCAATCCGGCTCTTGCCGAGGCACAGGTACACGGCGGTATGTCCATGGCCATCGGCTACGGTCTTTCCGAGCAGCTTCTGTTCGACCCGAAGACCGGCAAGCCGCTCAACAATAACCTGCTGGACTACAAGCTCTCCACCTTCATGGATCATCCGAAGCTGGAAGCAGAGTTTGTTGAAAACTACGAGCCGACGTCTGCGTTCGGCACCAAGGCTTTGGGTGAACCGCCCGCCTGCTCCGGCGCACCGGCCATCCGCAATGCCATTCTCAACGCCACCGGCATCAGCATCAATCAGGCTCCCATCACACCGCACGTTCTGTTTGCGAAGTTCACGGAAGCCGGACTTATCAAGGACTGAGGGGAGGATGAACCGTTATGTATGATATGAAAGCCCTTTACGAAGCAGCCAGCGTGGAAGACGCAGTTGCCCTTCGGATCCAGCATCCCGAAGCACAGATCGTTGCAGGCGGTACAGACGTTTTCGTGCAGATGCGCGAAGGCAGACGCGCAGGCAAGGAGCTGATCTCCATTCAGGGTCTTGATGAGATCCGCGGCATCAAGCTCGAGGAGGACGGCACCATCCGCATCGGCAGCCTGACCACCTTCTCCCACATCACACACGATCCCATCATCATTGAAAAAATCAACGTACTCGGCGAAGCAGTCGATATGGTCGGCGGCCCGCAGATCCGCAATGCCGGCACCATCGGCGGCAACACCTGCAACGGTGTGACCTCCGCCGATTCCGCCTCCACCCTCTTTGCATGGGACGCAGTCGTAGAACTGACCGGCAAGGACGGTAAGCGCCTGCTTCCCATCAAGGACTTCTATCTGAAGGCCGGTGTCGTCGATCTGCATCCTGATGAAATTCAGACCGGTATCTTGATCTCCAAGGAATCCTACGAAAACGCTGCCGGCTTCTACATCAAGTACGGCATGCGCAACGCCATGGAAATTGCCACCACCGGCTGCTCCGTCAACTGCCGTCTGAGTGCTGACAAGAAGACCTTCGACCGCGTCCGCATCGCCTACGGCGTTGCAGGCCCCATCCCGATGAGAGCCGTATCTGCCGAGGCATTCATCAATGGCAAATCCGTTACTATGGAAAACATTGAGGAATTCTCCCGCAAGGTTCTCGATGACATCAACCCTCGTGATTCCTGGCGCGCAAGCAAAGCCTTCCGTCTGCACATCGCAGTCGAAATGGCAAAGCGCTGCCTGATTGAATCCGTAAAGCGCTGCGGAGGTGAAGTGTAATGGCACAGTACAAACTCGTTAAATGCACCGTCAACGGCAAGGCTGTTGAAAAAATGATCGACGTGCGTGCAAGTCTGACCGATATGCTTCGCAACGACTTCCGTCTGACCTCCGTTAAGAAGGGCTGCGAGGTCGGCGAATGCGGTGCCTGCACCGTTCTGATCAATGGTGAAGCCATCAACTCCTGCCTGTACTTGGCTGCATGGGCTGACGGCAAGGAAATTCTGACGCTTGAGGGTCTGATGAATCCCGACGGTACCATTTCCGATATTCAGAAAGCCTTTATGGACGAAACCGCCATTCAGTGCGGCTTCTGCACCCCGGGCTTCATTCTTACCGCGACCGAGATCCTCGCCTCCGGCAAGGAATACACGGACGATGAACTGCGCAAGCTGCTCTCCGGCCATCTGTGCCGCTGCACCGGCTATCAGAACATCTTCCGCGCCGTCAAAAAGACGATGCTCCGCAGACTCGGCAAGGACGCCGAAGCGGAACTGGTTCGCTGAAGAGAAAATACAGAAAGCACCCCGCCGCAGGGCGGGGTGCTTCATATTTTCTTTGCTTCCTGTTTTGTCATACTTTAAAAACCACTCCTGCTGCAGCAGCTGATTCAGATACGCATCGTCCTGCTGGAAAGCGCCCTGCACGGCTTCCACCTCGTCAAGGCTCATCTTTACCGTGCGTACCAGGTTCTTTCCGTCCTTTCCCTTCTGATTCTTGTTTTCAAACCGAACCAGCAGTCCGTCCTCTGCCTTCCCCACGACCAGGCCGTAGTTGTCATACGCTTCTCCGGTTGCCTCGTTCACATCGAATGCATGCACCCACGTTTTCATCGGTACGACCTGCTGCCCGTTCAGAACCGGATATCCTCGCTCCTGCGCTTCCTTCTCCGGGATCTCCCACGGCACCATGTCAGCAGAGTTTTCTTCTTCCTCCGCCGAAAGCATCATTGATTCGCCATTCTTTTCTGTTTCCTGATTTATTTCATCAGAAAATAGTTGTGGAACATATTTTTTGGCGTCTTTGTTGACATTTTGAAGCAAATCAATTATACTAACATTAGAAGAACCGCTTGGGATGTACCGCGCACCATTTTCATGGTCAACAGCTACATCTGAACCATCCGGTTCTTCTATTTCTATTACCTCCATCACCTTTGTATCGTAAAGCCCAAAATACTTATTTGGATTATCTGCAAAGTATTCCACGACATTATCCGGAAGTCTTTGCCCTTTCTCGATAATTTCCTTAACTTTTAATTTAGCCGGAACTATTGCTTTTCCTGTGTCCACCGCAGCAAAAAATGTGTATATATTTTCTGCGTATGGGTTTCCATGATCTGCCGGCTCTTTGTGCGTCAGTCTTGCCGTTTCAATCATTTCCGGAAGATGCTCAGTTGCGTTAATAGTTAATTCGTTTCCCTTGAAAAACGCATGTCCGTATGCTTCAGTTGAAATAAATACTAAAGTTTCCGTGTCTCTGTTGAGATACGGTTTTTTTATTACTTCTTTCGCGTTTCTTTTTATTTCTGTACGGCGTTCGTTGTAGCTTCCTTTCGTCTTCGGCTTCGAAATATCAACCACCTGAATCATCGGATTGTTTTCCAGGTCTTCGCGTGTTGGTATTTTTGCTTCATCCATGCTGAACATCATGCCATAATCAGATTCTTCATTCTCTGCCATCTTGATATAACGAGATACATCAGCACTTCTTCTTGCTCCTTCCAGCGGATACCGAAGATGCGCTTCGTCATCAAAAATATCGTCCAGCACAAGCGATTCCGCAGGCATTTTCAGAACGATCGCCGTATCTCCGTATCCTTCGTTCTGTCCGTTTTCTTTTGTCGAGAAGAAAAGTCCGTCCTCCTTTGCGGTCATTCTTCCGGTCTTTCTGATCTTGTCAGCGACCGCAGCGCTCGTTCTGTGATACACGGTAATGTAACCGTTCTCGTCCACTTCCGCGCCTACTGCTTTCACGGTATCGATCAGATCCTCTGCGTCCAGAAGCTCATCTCCGCCGACTCTGTCCTCCAGCCGTTCCTCGTCCGCGCTGAAAGGCACGTCGCTTTCATCATCCGGAGGCCCCGTCTTTTCCTCCGTTGCCTTTTCCGTCTGCGAATTTTTTCGCTCTCTGTCCGCCTCGTCCACGGCCTTCACAGCCGCATCAGGAAAACGGTGGGGCAAACGAAAATGGAAATAAAAAAGCCGGGGTCTTAACCATCGTTTCCGGAGAAAGATCCGGTAAACGGGAGGCTCGCCCAGCTGCCGTCAGTATAACAGAAACGTTCGTCTACTGTCAATATACAGAAACCCCGGGCAGGAAATCTCCCACCCGAGGTCTTGATTTTATAGATTCCAGCTTTCCTCGTGGGTCGTTGAAACCGCCACGGCCCCCGCGCCGAGTGCTGCCATGATATCCTTTTTGGAAGCGATCAGTCCGCCCGCTACGATCGGCGTTTCACAGCTCTGCACAACGCTGCGGATCACCTCCGGCATCACGCCGGGCAGCAGCTCCACCACGTCCGGAACGCACATCTGAATTTCCTTCTGCAGATTCGCCAGCGCCATGGAATCGATCACGAAGACGCGCAGAATTGCAAACAGTCCCAGCTCCTTCGCCCTTCGGACAAGGGACGGCTTCGTTGAAATGACGCCGCTCGCCTTTGTGGTCTTTGCGATGAAATCCACCGCAATTTCTCTGCCGGCAAGACCGTTCACCAGGTCAAGATGCACAATGGCGTGTTTCCCTGCCGCCGAGACCCGCTCGCACAGCTCGGCAATATTCAGGATATCACCGTACAGAAAGAAGATCACGGAGCTGTCTGAACGGATCGCACGCTCCAGCTGCGCATCGTCCTTCACCGCAGCGATCACGGGACACACGCTCAGATCGATCGTGCTCATACGTGCTCCTCCCAGTCAAGGCTTCTGCCCACAGCTTTGTGCCAGCCGCGCTGCAGGTCAGTTCGTCTTTCCTCATCCATGCGGCACTCGAAGTTCACGTCACAATGCCAAAGACTGCGGATCTCGTCCGTATCCTTCCAGACGCCGACTGCCAGACCGGCAAGGTATGCCGCACCCAGCGCCGTGGTTTCGCGGATCATGGGTCTGCGGACGTCCTTTCCGAGAATATCCGCCTGGAACTGCATCAAAAAACGGTCGCGGCTGGCGCCGCCGTCCACCTTCAGTTCAGACATCGTCTGCCCGGAATCCTTTTCCATCGCCTGCACCAGATCCATCGACTGATAGGCGATGGATTCCTGCGCCGCCCGGATGATGTGCTCCGGCTTCGTGCCGCGGGTGATACCCACCAGCGCACCTCTTGCATACATATCCCAGTATGGTGCACCGAGGCCCGTAAAAGCAGGAACAAGATAAACACCGCCGGTATCCGGCACCTTGGAGGCAAAATATTCCGCATCCCGTGCTTCGCGGATGAAATGCAGTTCATCGCGCAGCCACTGAATGACCGCGCCGCCCACGAAAACAGAGCCCTCCAACGCATACTGCACCTTGCCGTTCATGCCGACTGCGATCGTTGTAACAAGACCGTGCTTCGATTCGATTGCCGTTTCTCCGGTGTTCATCAGCAGGAAGCAGCCGGTGCCGTATGTATTTTTTGCGTCACCCGCCGAGAAGCAGCCCTGCCCAAAGAGTGCAGCCTGCTGGTCGCCTGCGATACCGGCAATCGGAACCTCCACGCCCTGAATATTGCAGGTGCCGTAGACCTCGGAACAGCTGCGAACCTCCGGCAGCATGGAAGATGGGATCTGCAGTTCCTGCAGCATCCGTTCATCCCAGCAAAGCTCATGGATGTTGTAGAGCATGGTACGCGAGGCGTTTGTGTAATCCGTAATATGCACCTTGCCACCCGTCAGTTTCCATACAAGCCATGTATCCACGGTGCCGAACAGCAGTTCGCCGTTTTCTGCCTTTTCCCGGGCGCCTTCCAC
>JAEDIZ010000104.1 GCA_016296635.1 Oscillospiraceae bacterium | reverse complement strand
CTGTTTTCCGATGAGATCTCGGCATACGAGATCGGCGAGGATCATATGATCGTTTCCTCCCGCAGGGGGACCGTGACCGCTTACCGTGACCGCGTCTGCTTTGACGGTAAAACGCTTCTTCCGGAGGATCTGTCCGGTGTTGCTGTCCATTCCCGCAACACACTTACCGTTCACCTTGGCCCGCAGGCTGTTCAATATGAAATAAAAGGTGCCGATTCTTTCTGTGCACTCAAGTATGTCTACCTTTATCGCATTATCCAGGGAAAGGAGCTGTTTTAATGGATTATTCATCTGCAAACACGGAGCTTTGGAACTCGATCTTTCAGATCGGCATCATTGCTGTCACGATCCTTGTTTCCAACATCTTCCGACGCAAAATTTCCTTCATGCGCAGAAGCCTGATGCCGACCGCAGTCATCGGCGGTTTCCTGCTGCTTCTTATGAAGCTGTTTGGCGTCATATCGATCGATCTCAACTTCATGGAATCGCTGACCTATCATTGCATCGCCATCGGCTTTATTGCCCTTTCTCTGCGTGTTCCGGAGAAAACCGAAAAGGAATCCGGTGATCACGCAGGACTGCGCAGCGGTGCGATCATTGTCGGCTCCTATATGATTCAGGGTATCGCCGGTCTGGTGATCTCCCTCGGACTTGCCTATACCTTTATGCCCGGTATGTTCAAAGCCGCCGGCATTCTGCTTCCGCTCGGCTTCGGTCAGGGTCCCGGACAGGCCAACAATACCGGCACGACCTACGAAACCGTCTGGGGCTTTGCAGGCGGCCGCAGCTTCGGTCTGGCTTTGGCTGCCATGGGCTATGTCTGTGCCTGCGTTGTCGGTGTCATCTACATGAATGTCCTTGTGAAGAAAGGAAAATTCCGCCGCATCGATCACGAGATGATTTCCGGCTCCGTGACTGTGGACAGTTTTCAGGCAAAGGATGAGGTTCCCATTGCAGAATCTCTCGACCGTCTGTCCATTCAGGCCTGCCTTGTGATTGCCGTGTATCTTGCAACTTATCTGATCACGTGGGGCATCACCTCTGCACTCACCCGGTTTGCTCCCGGCATCGGCAATCTTGTAAACGGTCTTCTTTGGGGTTTCAACTTCATCGTCGGCTCCGCATTGGCAATTGCCATGCGATCTCTGCTGAAGGCTCTGCGCGGCTCGAAAATCATCACGCATCAGTATCAGAACAATTATCTGCTCTCCCGCATTTCCGGTCTTGCCTTCGATGTCATGATCGTTGCGGGCATTGCCTCTATCGAACTGGAGGATCTGAGCGGACTCTGGCTGCCCTTTGTGCTGATGACAGCTGCAGGCGGCATCGTTACATATTTCCATCTGCGCTTCGTATGCAAGCGTGTCTATCCGAATTATTTCTACGAAGGCTTCCTTTCCATGTACGGCATGATGACCGGCACGATCTCTTCCGGTGTTCTGCTGCTGCGCGAGCTGGATCCGCAGTTGGAAACCCCGGCAGCCAACAATCTCGTCATCGGCTCCAGCTTTGCAATTCTGTTCGGTATTCCCATGCTGGTTCTGATCGGTCTGGCGCCGAAGTCCCCCGTTATGACCTTTGTGACGCTCGGCTGTCTGATTGCCTATTACTTCATTCTTGTTGCAGTTGCCTGCAAAAAGCGTAAGAAAAAATAGGATGTTTTTTTCCAATCTCCCTTGCAATATTCTGTATTCCATAGTATGATGAACACTGTAAAATAAGTGTAGATCCGGTCGGTTCAGCCGATGGCGGAATGGGGTGTGAGTCCCCGCGAGTAGGTCACTGTGATGCTTCTTTCGGGAAGATAAGTCAGATACGCTGCGGATCTGCAGGAAAGAATCTGCCTGCACCGGATTGCTTATCGGAACATTGATTGATCCGCACAGCCGGTGTTCGGCCGTGCGGATTTTTCCATTGAGCGCAAATCAAGGAGGAAAAAAATGAAAAAACTGATCAGTATTCTTCTCGTACTCACACTTCTGATGGGCCTTGCCACCATGGCTTTTGCAAAGGGTGAACTGACCGCAAAGGTCTATGTTACGCTCTGCAGCGAAGGTGCCTTTGTTGAAGGCAAAGAGGGCGAAACCGTTGCATCCTTTCCCGTCTATGTCATGGACGAAAACGAAAACGGCAAAATCGACATCGATGACACTCTTTTCTGGGCGCACGAATACTTCTTTGAAGGCGGCGCCGCTGCAGGCTATGCGTCTGAAAAGACTGACTACGGTCAGAGCATCACAAAGCTCTGGGGCGATGAAAGCGGTGCATACAGCTACTATCTGAATGATGCCATGGTTCTGACAGATCTCAATGAGGAAGTAAAGAACTTTGACCATCTGACCGCCTATGTCTTTGCCGATCAGATCGGCTGGAGCGACACCTACACCTACTTTACCGCTGTCCCCAACGACGGCATCTGCATTGCAGGTGAGGATGTCGAGCTTGTGCTGATGCAGGATGCATGGGGCACCAGCGCACCGCTTGCCGGTGCCAAGGTCTTTGCCAACGGCAAGCAGGTCTGCACAACCGATGAACTCGGCCATGTCAGGTTTAAAGTTGAAAAGACCGGTGAATATACGCTGACCGCTTCCGCAGAAGGCATGACCATTGTCCCTCCCTACTGCAAACTGACTGCTATTGACGCCTCCGTCCGCTCTTTCAGCGATGTGGCGCCGTCTGCATGGTATGCCTCCGATGTGGCCTATGCCGCAGAAAGAGGTCTTCTCAAGGGTGTGTCGGATAATACCTTTGCCCCGGAAGCAAGCATGACCAGAGCCATGGTCGTCACCTGCCTCTACCGGCTGGCCGGTGAGCCTGCTTTCATGAACGACAATATTTTCAGCGATGTTCCGCGCGGTTCCTACTACGAAAAAGCTGTGATCTGGGCAAACGGCAAGGGCATCGTGAAGGGTATTTCCGAAGGCAAATTTGCCCCCAACGCCGAAGTTACCCGTGAGCAGCTGGCAGCAATTCTTTTCCGCTATGCAAATTACAGAGAATATGATGTCTCTGTCGGTGAAAATACAAACATTCTCAGCTACGATGACGCTTTCTCCGTCAGCGAATATGCCTATGCTTCTCTGCAGTGGGCATGCGGTGCCGGCATCATCGGCGGCATCGGCAGCAACCTCGTTCCTGCCGGCAGCGCAACCAGAGCGCAGATTGCAGCCATTCTGCACCGTTTCTGCGAAGCATACGAAAAATAACCAACCATTTTCAAAATACCGATTTTCTGCACCCCGGGCAATCGCCCGGGGCGCGGTTCATCTTTCTATCGGAGGTTTTCATGAAGCTGATGAAAAAACTGGCTGCCGTCCTTCTCATTCTGAGTCTGCTTTCCGCATTGGCGCTGCCCTGTCTTGCTGCAGCTCCGGACGAGCTTCTCTCTAAGACGGCAGAGCTTGTTTTCTCCTCCTGCCCAAACCCGCAGTATGGCGCCGTGGGCGGCGAATGGGCCGTTTTGGGTCTTGTACGAGCAGAAGCAGAACTGCCGGCATCCTATCTTGATGGATACGCGGACGCGGTAGCAACTGCCGTAAAAAATTGCGGCGGCATCCTCAACAAACGCAGATACACGGACTATTCCCGTGTCGTTCTCGGTCTGACGGCCGCCGGCAGAAATCCTGCCGATGCAGCAGGGTACAATCTTCTTATGCCTCTGGCGGATTTTGATCAGACCGTGCTGCAGGGCACCAACGGGGCTGCCTTTGCGCTGCTCGCCTTTGACTGCGGCAATTATGAGATCCCCGTAAATTCTGCGGCCAAAACGCAGACAACCCGGCAGAAATATGTTGATTTCATTCTGTCGAGAGAGGTAGACGGCGGCGGTTGGTCCATCGGTACGACCAATGCAGAAGCCGATGTCACCGCAATGGTTCTGCAGGCGCTTTCAAACTACCGGGAGCAGCCCTCCGTGGAAGCCGCAGTCCAGCGTGGACTTTCCTGGCTTTCCGCACAGCAGACCGCCAAGGGCGGTTTTGAGTCCATGCACGAGGAAACCTGCGAATCCGTCTGTCAGGTCATCATCGCGCTCTGCTCTTTGGGCGTCGATATCTCCGACAGCCGATTCGTCAAGAACGGTTTTTCGCCTCTTGACAATCTATCAACCTTTTTCATAAACGGGCAGGGTTTCCGCCATACCGCAGGCAGCGAGGCTGACCGCGTTGCTACCGAGCAGGCGCTGCTGGCGCTGACTGCCCTCCACCGGGCAAACGCCGGGCAGACTCCTCTGTACCGCATTTCTGACGGCGCAAAAGCCGCATTTTCCGACATTTCCGGTCACAAAAATCAGTCTGCCATTGAAGCGCTCGCCGAAAAAGGCATCATCAACGGCATGGGAAACGGCACCTTCGCGCCAAACAAAACCATGACAAGAGCGGAATTCTGCGCCATCGTTGTCCGCGGAATCGGCTTGAAGTTGGAAAAGACCTCCGCTTTCTCGGATGTCGCAGATACAAAATGGTATGCTGAATACATCGGTGCCGCCTATAGGGCGGGCATCGTCAACGGTGTCGGAAGCGGGAAGTTCAACCCCGAAGGCACCATCACCCGGCAGGAAACCGCTGCCATGATCGCGCGCAGCGCAAAAACGCTTGGGTTGGAGCCTTCCGTTTCCGACCCGGACGCCGTGCTTTCCGCCTTCCCGGATGCCTCGGAGGTCTCCGATTACGCGCGGATGCCGCTCGCGTTCTGCTGGAAATCGGGTCTTCTTGAAAAAGGCGCTGCTCTCTCACCGAAAACACCCATTCTGCGCTGTGAAATCTCGCAGATTCTGTATAATCTTTTGACGCTTACGGAGAAGCTTTGACATGAAACAGTTCTGGGCAAAACATAAAATCAAGCTGCTCGCCGGCATCGCGATCCTCGCGGTGCTGGCTGCTGCATTTTATTTAGGCGGCAGCGATCCCGATGCAAAGGGCTGGAGTGTTTCCAAAACCGGCGGATCCGATTCCCCTGCGGTGCAGGAGATCGTCATCGATAAGCCGGTTGCTCCCGATATTTCTGTTCTGCAGCCGGTGCAGCAAAAAGAAGATCCATCGCAGCCTGCGTTACCTTTGCCCGAAACTATCACCGAGCCGACCGTAATTGAACTGCCCCCTTCTGCGCAGGAGCAGACGACTTCCAAACCGTCCGCTTCTGAAGATGTGCAGCAAACGCCGTCCGAACAACCCGAAGCGCTGCAGCCGGAGTTGCCGACTCCTGCGTCTGAAACTCCCGATGTTTCCGCAGAACAGACGCAGTCCGAGCCAATGCAAGCGCCGACATGCACCATCAGCATTCGCTGCACAACTATTCTGGAACATATGGATGAAGTAAATGAAGGCACCCGAGAGATCATTCCGGCAGACGGCTGGATCCTTTACCCGGTCGAGGTTACATTTACGGAAGGTGAAAGTCTCTTTGATGTTCTGCAGCGCACGCTGCAGGAACGAATGATCCATCTGGAATTTTCCTTCACGCCCGGAACCGGAGCCGCCTACATCGAAGGCATCGGCAATCTTTATGAATTTGACTGCGGCAGCCTCTCCGGCTGGCTTTACTGTGTCAATGGCTGGTTCCCCAATTACGGCTGCAGCAGCTATCTTCTTTCCGACGGTGACCGGATCGAATGGCAGTACACCTGCGATCTCGGTTATGATGTCGGCGGCGGAGGTGTCAGCCAATGAAGCACGCAGATACCTTTTCTTCCTTCCATCCCGTAATCAATTTTCTCTACTTCGTTCTGGTGCTGGTTTTTTCCATGTGCCTGATGCACCCGGCCTGCCTGGCGATCTCTCTTTTTTCCGCACTTTGCTATTCGGCATATCTGAACGGCGTCAGGCAGATGTTCAAAAACCTGCTTTGGCTTGTTCCGGTGATGCTTTTTGTCGCCGTACTCAATCCGCTCTTCAGCCATGAAGGCGTGACAATCCTTCGTTATTTTCCGAACGGAAATCCGCTTACGCTGGAATCGATTCTCTACGGACTTGCCGCAGCTGCAATGCTGGCATCTGTCATCAGTTGGTTTGGCTGCTACAGCGCTGTGATGTGCGCCGACAAATTCATGTATCTGTTCGGGCGTATCATCCCCGCGCTTTCCCTGCTTCTGTCCATGACGCTGCGCTTTGTCCCGAAATTCAAAGCGCAGCTCTCTTCCGTCCGGCAGGCGCAGCACATGATCGGCCGCGACGGCAGCGGTAACATTTTTCAAAAAGTGCGCTGCGGCATCACGAATTTTTCGATTCTGCTGACCTGGGCGCTGGAGAATGCCGTTGAAACCGCAGACAGCATGAAAAGCCGCGGCTACGTTCTGCCCGGTCGGACTGCCTTTTCCATCTACCGTTTTGACAGCCGTGACCGGCTGGCGCTTCTTTGGCTGCTTTTTTGCGGTATCTATCTGACATCCGGCTGGATTGCCGGCGGATTCGCCTGCCGTTACTTCCCCCGTTTTCATTTGGCGGCGCTGACGCCTTTTTCTTTCAGCTTTCTGCTGGTCTATGCCGCACTCTGCCTGACGCCCGTCATCCTTGACCGAAAGGAGGATCTGACATGGAAACGTTTACAATCGAACATCTGAGCTTCTGCTACCCCGGTCAGAAAGAAAAAGCCATCGATGATCTTACCTTACACGTCCGGCAGGGTGAATTTCTGGTGCTTTGCGGTCCGTCCGGCTGCGGAAAAAGCACGCTGCTGCGGCAGCTGAAATCCGCCCTCGCTCTGAACGGAGAAAAAATCGGCACGATTTTGTTTGAAGGCACGCCCCTTGCGGCGGTTTCTCAGCGCGATCAAAGCGAAAAAATCGGCTTTGTTCAGCAGAATCCCGACAGTCAGATTGTCACCGACAAGGTGTGGCATGAGCTTGCCTTCGGACTGGAAAGCCTTGGCTATGAAACCAGCGTCATCCGGCGCAGGGTTTCGGAAATGGCTTCGTTTTTTGGGATTCAGACCTGGTTTTATCAAGATGTTTCCGCTTTATCTGGTGGGCAGAAGCAGCTTCTGAATCTTGCTTCCATCATGGTCATGCAGCCGTCTGTTCTGATTCTCGACGAGCCGACAAGCCAGCTTGACCCCATTGCCGCCGGGGATTTTCTCTCCATTCTCGGCAGAATCAACCGGGAACTTGGCACCACGGTCATTCTGACCGAGCATCGGCTGGAGGACGCCTTCGTCTATTCCAGCCGCGTTGCCGTGATGGAGCGCGGCCGTATCTTCTGCGACGGAACTGCACAGGAAGTCGGTCTGCAGCTGAAAGAAAGCGAAAACGGCATGTTTCTTGCCATGCCGGCTTCCATGCGCATTTGGGCAGCAACGGATTCAAATGC
>JAEDIZ010000103.1 GCA_016296635.1 Oscillospiraceae bacterium | reverse complement strand
AACACGCACACCAGCGTCAGAGAAATATTATTGATGCAGTTGACGGACGGCCCGGTCAAGGTGCCGTTGGCCTCTGCCACAGTATAGGCAGCCACCGCAGTTTTATTCTTTTCTTCAAACCGTTCCTGCACGGCAGCTTCTCTGCCGTAGGCGCGAATGGTCTTCTGTCCGCTCAGCATTTCCTCTACAAAGCCGTTGAGCTCGCCGAGTCTGGCGCTTCTGGCTCTGAAAAGCGGGCGAACGCGGTTCGCCAGCCACCTTGTAAACAGCGCAGTCAGCGGAACCGTGATTGCAAAGATCGCAACCAGTTTCGGCGCGATGGTCAGCATCATGATAAAGGATACCGTCACGGTGACTGCACTCTGCAAAATCTGTAGAATATCCGTAGACATGGACTGGTTGACCGTATCCACATCATAGGTCACGACGCTGATGATGTTGCCGGTCTGATGTCTGTCATAGAATTCGACCGGCAGCCGGGACATTTTTTCAAAAATATCATGCCGCATCTGCCGTGCAACCTTTTTGGAAAGCCGGATCATAACGGCATTGAGCGCATAAGTCAGAATGGACGAGCCGATATAGCAAACTGCCATCAGCTTTGCGCAATAAAAAACCGTTGCAAAATCGACTTTTCCCGCACCGAGATCAATGGCATTGATCGCCTTGCCGGAGAGCTTCGGCCCATAGAGTGCCAGCAGACTGGAGGATGTCGAAAACAGCAGCGCCAGCACCAGAAGCAGCCGGTTTCTGCCGAGATATCGCCAGAGTCTTTTCAGAATTGCCTTTTTTTCCTGCTTGCCGCCGCTAAAGCCGTTGGTTCGTTCCAACCCCTCGGTGTGGATTCTGGCGTCAGCATTCAGCTTTTCTCTTGCCATATTACGCCAGCTCCTTTCCCTCGCCCATCTGAGACCGGGCGATCGTGCGGTATTCCTCACAGTTTTCCATCAGCTGCTCATGAGTGCCATATCCGATGGTTTTGCCGTCGGAAAGCACAAGAATCTTTGTGCAGCCGCGGATGGAGCTGACGCGCTGCGCGACAAGAATCGTCGTTGTCTTACCGTAGCCCTGATGCAGCGCTCTGCGAAGATCCGCATCCGTTTTATAGTCCAATGCCGAGGAAGAATCGTCCAGCAGCAGGATCTCCGGCTTCGATGCCAAAGCCCTCGCAATCAGCAGACGCTGCTTCTGCCCGCCGGAAAGATTGTTGCCGCGGATGGCAACCTCTGCATCCATCTTCTTTTCTCTTGATTCGATGAACTCCTCCGCCTGCGCATCCCGTGCAGCCCGGTGCAGATCTTCATCGCTGATTTCCCGGAAAAACCGGATATTCTCTCCGATCGTCCCCTCTGCAATGAAATCGTTCTGAAACGCCACGCCGAATTTTTCCCGCAGAGTTTCCGGTTCAATCGTCCGCACATCCTGCCCGTCGATGAGGACACTTCCCTCCTGCAGATCATATAGCCGCATCAGCAGGTTCAAAACCGTTGACTTGCCGGAGCCGGTCTCACCGAGAATACCGAGGCTCTCGCCATGCCGCAGGGAGAAACTGAGATTTTCAAGGTTCGCACCGATGCCCGTATAGGAGAAAGTCACATTCCGGAATTCGATGTGCGCTACATTGTTCTCTTCCGTCTTTTCTTCCTGCTGCGGCAGAACCGTCAGATCCTGCGGCACCGCCAGTACCTCCGCGACGCGTCTTGCGCTGGCTTCGCCCTTCGAAATGACAACAAAGATTTTTGTGACACCCAGCATTGCGTTGAGGATCATGACAAAATACTGCAAAAACGCGATGATGATGCCACTTTGGCATAGATCCGCATTGACTCGGCAGGCACCGACAACAACCATCAGCGTCAAGCCGAGATTCAAAACCAGCGACGAGGACGGGTTCGTAATAGCAGAAATCAGGCTTGCCTTCTGATCCACCGCCATCAGCTCGTCATTGACCTCGCTGAACCGTTTCTTTTCATATTCCGTCTTGCTCAGCGCCTTGATGACGCGAACGCCCGTGATGTTCTCCTGCAGCACTCGAACCTCATGATCCAAAACGCCCTGCTCCTTCGTATAGAGCGGCACGCTGGTCTTTGTTACAAAGTACACGATCAGTCCCACCAGCGGAAGCAGCGCGATCAGCACCAATGCCAGCACCGCATCCATGCTCAGCATCATAAAGACGCCGCCCAGCACCAGAATCGGTGCGCGCACGCCCAGCCGCTGTCCGCGTGCCAGCATCTGATTGATGTTGTAGGTATCGCTGGTCAGCCGGGATTCCGCGGAGGAAACTGTCAGGCTGTCCATCTGCTTTGCGGAAAGGCTCTGCAGCTTTGCAAACAGATCATAGCGCAGCGCGCGGGTGATTTTGCCGGATGACTGTGCCGTCATCCGGTTGGCGATCACATTGAAGGCAAGACACAAAAATGCGCACAGAAGCATCAATCCGCCGTACAGAATGATTCTGCGCAGATTGCCCGTCGGAACAATCTTGTCCAGAATTGTTTCCATCAACCGCGGAATCATCAGCTCCACTACCGCACCCGATAGCTTGATGAGCATGGTAAAAATCATGAATCCCACATGGGGTCTGACATATCTTCCGAGTTTCCTCATGCGCGCTTCTCCATAAATACATCCGCCTGCTTTTTCATCTTCCGCAGAAGAATCGCCGCAATCTGCCGTTCTTCCTCGGTCAGTCCCTCCGTAATGAAGACATCCCATTGCTGCTCCATTGCGGTAATTTTCGAATAAATATCCTCTGCCTTCTGCGTGGGATACACACGCAGAACGCGCTTATCAGCCGCATCCTGCTCTCTGATAATCCAGCCCAGCTTTTCCAGAGAACTGAGCTGCCTTGCCACATTGCTCTTGTTTACATAAAGTTTCTTTGACAGCCGCTCCTGCGAAATACCCGGTTCCCTGCAGAGCGCTTCAATATATTTGGCATGCAGTCCCTCCAGCTCAAACTGCGCCATAAACTCCCGCCGGTTCTGATTCTGACAGCGGGTGATATCATGCATATCCATAGAAAGTAAATCCATCGGCGCGCCTCCAATCGTTGCGTTCGCAACAATTATACCACGCAAGCTGTCGAAAGTAAAGCCGCATCTGCCGGCCAGCAGAGTGCGGCGTAAACGGGAAACGGGCGGCTTCATAAAAAAGCCGCCCGTTCATTTCTTCCCGTAAGAACGCAGGCGCATTCTTTTCGAATGCGCCTGCTGAATTTCTTATTCTTCGGTTGTTTCTTCCGGCTGAATGCTGATCTCGCATTCCGAAGCTTCCTGCTCAACAACTTCTGCATCCCTGGGAGCGCCTGCCGCACGAAGATCATCGATGGTGTCCTTCAGCTGTGCGATCAGCTGCTGGGACTCGTCGATCTTCTGGCACCAGGGCAGATACTCTGCCATGTCCATTTCCTCGCCGACTGCATAATCGCGGTAATACAGCTTGCCGAGCTCCAGCTCTGCCTTACGGATCTTGTCCTCCTCGGCATAGATAGACACATTGGCCTTTGCGATGGAGGCAAGATTCTTTGCCTTTTCAGCTGCACTCATAGCAGTTTCGCGTGCAAAATTCTTTACAGTTTCAAAGTTTTCGTTGAAGTTCATATGATTTGCTCCTTTCGTATATTTCTGTATTCAGTATAGCACAGATTCCTTTGTCTGTGCATATTCACGGGCAGAGTTTCCAAAAAGTTTACAGTTTGTCACTATTCTCCTGTGCCGCTTCTGCTTCGCGCTTTTTTTGGTTTACATAAAGATCAGCCGAATCCGGCTTTCTGATTTTCAGAACGCAGATCAGAATCGTAACTGCCGCAAGGAAAGAAACTGCCGCAACAAGCTGGCTGACACGGATTCCGGTAGAGAAAAGGTAGAGGCTGTCCATGCGCAGTCCTTCGATCCATGCTCTTCCGAGGCCATACCATGCGAGATACAGCAGGAACATTTCCCCGTCAAACTTTCTCTTTTTTGTAAAGAAATGCAATCCGATAAACCCGATCAGATTCCACACAGACTCATACAAAAAAGTCGGATGATAATAGGTAACGGTACCGGCCGCATTCTGAAGTCCCATTTTGAAGAAGGAATCCGTTTCGGTGCCGAAAGCTTCTCTGTTCATGAAGTTGCCCCAGCGGCCGCAGAACTGACCGATAATGACAGCCATGCCGGCCATATCCAGCATCGTGCCGGTCTTGATTTTCTTAATCTTGCTCACAAGGAATACCGTGATCGCGCCGCCGATGACGCCGCCGTAAATCGCAAGACCGCCTTCCCAGATGTAAAACACAGAAATGGGATTGTCTTTATAAAGCTCCCAGTAGAAAATGCAGTAATAGGCTCTTGCACAGATCACACCGATGGGCACCGCCCAAAGAACTTCGTCCAGAGCATCATCGCTTGTCAGACCGAAAAGCGGCGCCCGGACCATCATATAGCAGACCGCAAGGATAAATCCGACGGCAATGATCAGACCGTACCAGTAAATATCTTTCCCGAAAACCGTGAACGCTACGGGGCTTGGGTTGACTTCGATTCCAAGATTGGGGAATGTAATTGGCGAAACAAGAAACATTCTGCGTGCCTCCTTAAACTTCCTTCGGATAAATGACGGAAATGGCTGCCCGCTCTTTTTGGACGGTCTGCTTCAGGAAAAGTTCCACATCCCGGCTAGTAACCGTATCAAACATTTGCGGATAATCCAGATATTCCGTGCCTTCAAAATAATAAGCGCAGGTGCGGTAGCAAACGCCCTCAAAGGAATCCAGATCCCGCAGGCGTCTGCCCAGCATGGATTTCTTCAGCCGCACAAACTGTTTTTCCTCCACGCCCTGCTCGACTATGCGGGCAGCTTCCTCCTCCAGCGCCTGCAAAACGGCATCGGGATCCTCGCTGTCACCGTAGGCCTCCAGCATCGCCATGCCCTTCATGGACTCGAATCCCATGGAGAAGTCGGAATCGATGAGCTGCTGCTCATAGAGTTTTGTATATAAAGGCGCGGATTCCCCCGCCAGGATCTCCGCTGCCAGCTCGCCGATGATTTCCATCCGCATACTCTCTTCCGGACTCTTGGCCGGCTCGGCCTTGAATCCGATGGCAAAGGTCGGCATGGAAACCTCCATGCGTGCCTCGACCCGGGGCTCTACAACAGTGAGCGGCTCTGCCTGCCCGTAATCCCGCTCTGTTTTCTGCTCGCAGGAAGGCGGCGTTTCGCGTCTGACCTGCTCAATCACCGCCTGCGCATCCACATCGCCGATCACGCAGAGCATCATATTGCTCGGATCGTAAAACGCCTTGTGGCAGGTATTGAGCATTTCGGCCGTAATCTCCTGAATGCTTTCCACCGTTCCGGCAATGCCCACACGGATCGGATGATGGTGATACATGGCCGCCATCAGATTTTCCTGCACGGCACTGTCTGGGCTGTCTTCATACATCCGGATTTCCTGCGCAATGATGCCGCGTTCTTTTTCCACGCTTTCCGGCATAAAATACGGCGTTGTCACAAGCCGCAGAAGCACGGAAAGATTTTCTTCAAAATGGTCCGTGCAGGAAACATAGTAGGCCGTCATGGCATAGCTTGTAAACGCATTGTTGCTGCCGGCCAGCTTTGCAAACATCTCCATGGCGTTGCCTTCCGGTAGATCAAACATCTTATGCTCCAGATAATGTGCCACGCCAGCAGGCGTACTGCAGCGAACTCCGTCGAGCAGAAAGCTGGTATCATTGGATCCGAAGTCCGTTGCCATAAACGCATATTTTCTGGCAAAGCCCGGTTTCTCAATGACGCGGATCAGCAGACCGTTTTCCAGCCGTTCTTCGAAATAGTGCTCACCCAGCCGTTCAAAATCTTTTCGGATCATGCCTGCACCCCCTCAAGAAAGAACACCGTGTCCAGCTGAACCTTTCCGGCTGCTTCAACGACCTGCTCCTTCGTCACAGCGCGGATGCGCGCAGCCAGATCCTCCATGGATTCATCCAATCCCGCCAAGCTTCTGCTCAGATAGAATTCATCCAAACGCCCCGGGCTGTCCATTCCTGCCTTGAGATCAGACAAAAGATACCCCTTTGCGGAGTCAAATTCATACTCCGAAATATCACCCGCACGGCAGGCATCCAACTGACGCAGGATCTCATCGCGGGCCGTTTCAAACTGATCGAACTCGATGCCCGAGTTGACCAGCATCACGCCCTTGTGAGCGTCCAATGCGGAGCCTGCATAATAGCAAAGGCTCATTTCCTCGCGCACATGGACGAAGAGCTTGCTGGAAATACCGCCGCCGAAGATGGTGTTCATCATCAGCATTGCTGGATAGTCTTTATCGCGCAGCGTGCAGCCGGTACGGAAGCCCATAGAGAGCTTTCCCTGCGTCACATCCATCTGCTCAGTCACGGTTTTGATTTGGGATACATCCGTCTTGACGCTCGTGCCGATCTCCACGAACCGGCTTCTCGGCAGCTCCGTCAGAACGCTTCGCAGAACCTCTGCCGCCTGCTGAGGATCTTGTCTTCCCATATAAAACATTTCCACGCGGGATGTTGAAAGGATATTCTGCCCGTGCGCATAAAGGGATGCCGCATCCAGCTTTTCAAGATCCTCCATCTCGCCGACTCTTGCAATGCCGTATGCTTCATCTGCACACATAATCTGACGCAGTCTTGACATGGCATAGGCTCGCTTGTCATTGACGGAGGAAGCGATGACATTTGCGAGATTGTACTTTTCGCCCTCAAAATAGTTTTGTGAAAAACAGCCGTTCTCCAGTACCGGATGCAGAAGCAGTTCGGATACGAACTCCATCACCGGCGCAAAAACGGGTTCTCCCACCAGTTCATCTTCAACAAAATCGGCAAAGAAGCCCGAAGTCTGTACCTCGCCGCGCTTGCGGATCAGGCCTCCCACGCTGGCGCCGTACAGCTCGTCCAACCGCTCCGAGATCGAGCGGATATCCGGGAAGCTTCTGCAGCCGCGCAGCAGCACATCCGGCAGCAGCGCGTTCGCTGCCGCCTCTTCATGGCACAAGGGTCTGAGCAGATTCAGACTCATGCAGCCCGTTTTGAATTTATCCGTCTGCACCGCCGTCAGAAATACATTGGGCAGGATTTCAATTCTTCCTTTCATTCTTTCACCCGTTTTTCGTCTGGAATACTGTCTTTTCCGCTATGATAGCACACAATACAAAAAAAGTAAAACCGGAATCCGAAAGTATCTGTTTTCGCGCTGCAGCGCAGATCTTTGCAGAAAGAAAAAATCTCTTGTTATTCTGCGAATTTTCATGTAAAATCTCATCTTTGACACTTAAGTAGATTAAAATACCTCGCAAATCCTGTGTTTAT
>JAEDIZ010000102.1 GCA_016296635.1 Oscillospiraceae bacterium | reverse complement strand
GGCCCAGTGCTCTGGAAAATTTCCACAGGCTCTCATCACTAACCCGGTCAAACTGCACCTGAGTACCGTAGCGCTGTCCGTCCCGCGTGTCGTAGACGCCGCAGAAGCTCCCGTCATTCTGGATCACGCACTCACACTCGTTGGGCAGATCTTCCGGCTTTTCCGCTAGGATCACAGTGGTAAGGCCCAGATCCTGCTCACGGCTGAAAATGTACTTGGAGATTGCCTCGCCATCCAGCAGGGATGTGTCCGTGACAAACAGCACGATACGCGGTTTCAGATTGCGGTTCTTCTCCTCTTCCTCGCTCCGATTCCGCAGGATCTGCGTCAAAGCATAGAAGACCTCTCCCTGTTCGGAGCGGTCGGTAGCGATATATCGGATCTTCTTGTCACTGGACCATACATGAGGCAGCCACATGGCAAAATCCCATGTGCCGCGATCCACGTCATTGCCGCTGTCATAAACAAGGCCCATCTTCACTTCTGTATAACAGTTGGAGGCGGCAATCTGCGACATGATGGCCTTGGCAATAGCGATCGCTTCGCGGCGGTTTTCGCCACCGGTAATACCGATCAGACGGTGCTTCTGCAGATCAACAGTAACGGGTACCTCTTTCAGAGTCTGAAAATTCTGACGGATTACTGCCGGCTTGTCCGCCAGCGAGTCATCAAACATGGTAAATCGCTCTTTCGGTACCAGAATGTCCGCTTGGAAGGGAACGTCACCCAGACCGAGGCGAACGCTGAGAAAGTCCTCATAGGAAGCGTTGCGGTTCCACAGGATCGTAGAGTGTTCGTCCAGAGCACAGCACTCGCTGCCACTGATATAGCGTTCCTTCAGTGCTTCTGAATTTTCATTATATGCCCGCTCAATGCGGTCGCGCATCCGGACCAAGTATTCGCTGTACCGCTCGAAACGCTGGTTTTCCACCTGCTTATGCTGCTTGCGGGCATACCGGACATTGACCAGCGCCCACACCGCACCGATCAGCGCAGAAGCAATGGCGGTGACCATGCCCATATACATAAAGGCACCCGCACTGGCTCCTGTGGAGCGGCTGGCCACCACCGACAGGAGGCTGCCCAACACCATGGGGATCGACATGGTCAGAGCCGGGCCGACCATCATGGCAATAGGCTGCTCGCGCAGCGGCTGCTGCTCCGGCGGCGCTTCGATCTCGAAGGGCTCCGTGTGCAGCTTTCTCAGGTTGCGGGGCGAGCGGTGATATTGCACCTTTACGCCGCCGGTACCGGTGGGCTCTCCGCAGAGCGCCGCCAACCCCTCCGCATCCAGCGGTTCCAGCGCCCTGACCTGCAAATGATCGCAGGTGTCGATAGCGATCATGTTGCCCAGATAAATGATGTTCAGGCGCATAATGCGGATGCTGTCGCCATAGTGGAGCACGGTGCTTCCGAAAACACGCCGGAAATTCAGATATGTTCCGTTGGTGGAGGAATCATTCAGGATCGCTCGTCCGTTTTCAAAGGTAATGGCGCAGTGGGTGCCGGAGACAAAGTCATTTTTATAGCAGATGTCGTTCTTTTCGTCTCTGCCAACGGTGATCTGCCGGATATCCGTAAGACTATACTTGCTGTACACGGTCAGCGGATCGCTCTGCTGAAATGCGATCACGGTGATGCAGCTGCCATGGGCGGCATCCACCTCAAACTGCATGCCATCCTTGATCACGACCGTATCGGTACGCCGGTTCCCCTGCCGCAAAAACGCTGTATCATCCTGGATACTGACAGACCATACGCTTTCGCTGCGTTCAGCCGTCAGGCGAATATCCTTCTCCAGCGCAAACAGATCCTTTTGCAGCAGGATCTGCAGTTCGTTGGCGCCGCGTTCCGGCAGGGTGATTTCGCGGAACCCTTTGTGACTGTAAATGGAAAGTACCACACTCATATGAAAGCCCTCATTCTCCCAAACTTACGCCTTAAAACAGCGGAACTGAACATCTGCCGTCCCCATACGGATATGGTCGCCATTGTTCAGCAGTATGCCTTCGCTGCTGATGACCGCCGAGGTTTTCCCTCTGGCCAGAACCGCCTTTGCCCCCGCAACCGCCTTTACCGCCATCGCGCCATTGATGGCAAATATTTCGCAATGCCTGGCCGCGACGCCCTCTCTGGGCAGAACGAGCTGGTTCTCTGTGCCGCTGCCGATATGAATGGGCTGCTCTGCGGAGAACAGATATTTCCGGCGGGAATAAGTGGAAAACTCCACCAGCTCCACCATCACGGAGGTTCGGCCGGTACGCTGAAGATCCAGGGCCTTTTCGTCCCACTGGATCTCCATCGGCCCCACAGATGTATTCTCTGCCGCTTTCATCTTCGGATTCCGAAGCGTTTCGTTCAAGGCCTCATTTCGCTTTTGCAGAAGAGACATTTCCTTTTCCTGCTCCCGGAGCTTTTTTCGCTTCAGCACCGGGCGGAGCACAAGCAGCAGGATCACTGCCAGTCCCGCAATGAAATAGCCTATATGAGATAGAATGAATGACAGCATAATGTTCCTCCTGTCGTGTTCCTGTTTTTCGTTTTCCGTCGACCGGCCTGCTGTGCAGCTTGCCGGCCCACGGAAAATGAAAAGCAGGGGCAACCCACCCAGAGCCTTTTGTCCGGGTGGGCTGGCCTACGATCGTTATGCGGCCGTTGGTATGTGTCTGTCAGCCATTTTCCCGACTCAGACGATCTGGTCATTCTTCAGGCTGGCGGCGGTAGCCTGGTTGGCACGCTCTGCGGTCTGGTATGTCTTGGCCATCAGCTGCAGGTCGTCGGTATGCTCCTTGACCATCTTGTGCAGCTTGTTCATATCGCCCTGAAGGCCGTTGATCTTCTGATAGTACACGGTAGCAGCCTCGCCGCCCCAGGTGGACTTCAGCGCGGTGGCGATGTTCAGCATGCTGGTGGTCAGGTTTCTGACGGTGTTATTGGAGTCGCCGAACTGGGCGGAGATGGCGAGCATCTTCTCGGGGGTTACTCTCAGACTTCCGGAAATAGCCATAATATTCTATCCTTTCTTTATTGTCGCGCCGGCTTGCGGCGGAGTAGATGTTTGTTGTAAGGGGCGCTTCTGCCGCTTTCGGTCAGAAGTGCAGCTTTAAGTCAGGGAAGCTTTGATGCGTTTTCCTCCTTCGGTGCCGCTTTTACTTGCGGACGGAGGCCGTCTGCAGGTTGTTCTGCTCTGCCGTCTCATAGGTCTCGGCCGCTTCGATCATCTTCTGAACGTAGTCGTCGATGTTGCGGGCGAAAGTGTCCCACTTGACCTTGTCGGTATCGAAGGCGCGGTCAAAAGCGGTGCGGGCTTCGCCGTCCCACATGCTGTCCAGCTGGCTGCGGTAGCCGACCATCTTCTCCACCTCAGCGCGGAACTGCTTGTTCAGGTTCTGCAGCTCCTGGGCCTTATTGCGCAGCTCTTTCGGGGTCACTCTGATCTCTGCCATGTTTTTGTTCCTCCTATTTTTTATTTATTTTTGTTTGTTTTGTGTGTGTGCCTTTGTTGTGATCTTATCTTAGCATCTCGTTTTGCGGTTTGTTGTGATTCCTGACGAATGGCACGTTTTTGATGATGAACGGTATTTTGGGATCATCCGCGGGGATTTGCCGCAAAGATCCGAACTGCCAGCCATATACAGCCGATCGTCAGTACGGCGAAAACACCTGCCGAAAGGAGCCTTGTCATAGCTGTGCTGCCGTTATCATTCAGGCATACATTTACATCTGCCGCCTGGCCTCTGTGCGCGGCATCCAGTTGGGAAACCGTACCGTAAAGCTTGACGGCATTACCCTGCCGAAGCGCCGCGGCCTTCGCGGCCGTTACCCGTACCGGCAGTGTAAACCGATCCGCGCCGGAGGTTACTGCTACGTTGAAGTAGGTATAGTGCCTGGAAACCAGCGGCAGAAATGAGCTGCGTATGGCAACGGTATCAAACTCATCCTCCACCACATAGCTTCCGGCCTCGACCATGAACCACTGCCTCCCGGGGGAAGTCAGGCATGCCGCGCCCTGCGCTGTAATATCTGCTGCTTTTTGAAAAGGAAATCTGATCAGGACATTCGCCGCAAAGATCAGCGCGAGTATCCCCAGAAAAATGGAACCGGCCATATAAGGGTGTTTCCTCGCTTTCGCGTTATTCTTTGTTGTCATAGTAAGCCGCCAGTTTCTCGATAAAGCTGCTACGATCTTCATCCTCATAGCCGCGGAAGAACACTTGGTCAATATTCTCATGCTGGAAGAAAAACTGGAGCTGCTCGCCAAGATTTCCCTCAGGATACACAACGCCGATATAGTCGTATTCTTTGCCGCTGGCCTTGTCGGTCTGTTTGATACCGAAGATCATGGCCTTTTTCGTTCCTTCTTTCAGCAGGACAACGGAGCCGATGGGAAGCAATTCTCTGATGTTGTTCGTCATGATAAGTTCCTCCTTGAATATAAAGCAATGTTGTTATGTTATTTTTAGATAGCAAGGCAGGGAAGCCACCTGCCGCTGAATATGTTGCTGAATCCGTCCTTCACTGAGTCGACCACCTTTTTCCCGGTATCGATCACTGTGTCAATACCGTCGCTGATGACCTGCCCCGCTTTCTCCACGGCAGGCCCCACCGCCTCACGGATCGCGTCAACGCCATCGCAGATGTGGTCGGAAACATGCTCGATCCAACTGGTCTCGCTTCCGTTGGTAGCCCAGCTAACAAGGTTGTCCAGGCCCCAGTCCAGCAACATGGTAACACCTGCCGTAGCAACGCCAACAATTAACACTGGCGGGCAGGCAACGCCCACAGCAGTGCAAATACCAGCAACTGCCGCAGATACTCCCGCCGAAACCGCGGCGCCCTCAACCAGTTTAATACCAGCCTCTGTAACTGTCTCTTCCCAGAAACGGGCACACCAATTACCAGCAAACTCTTCAGCATTTTTTACGAAGCTATCCACCAGCTTCACGCCCCAATTTGCCACTGTTCCAATCGTATTTGCAGTTGAATCGAACTTGCCGAGTTTGCCAAAAAAGGTATCCTTATACGAGGTAAACTCCATCGGATTCAACCCAAAAAGATCTTTCAGCCATTTCGCCGCTGTTCCGCCCTCGGCATCCACCACATCTGTGATGCTGCCGATTCCATCAAGCACATGCTTCGGTACGCTGCCGTCCTCTCCATCCAGAATGTCTGGGATATTTGTAATAATGCCAAATGGGCCAAGAATCTTTTCCAATCCCTTTTTTATCAGCTTGCTCCAATCAAAAGGTACGCCCCCGGTATCTTTCCGCACCTTCGTCTTATCCGCCACCTGACGGTCGCGGTTGCCGTACTCGGTCTTTTCATACCACGCGACGATCTGCTGCAGGCCATTGCCCATGTTTCGTGCCGCGCCGGCTTCTGCAGCAATCTGCTCAGACACCTGCCGCAGCCGCTCCGCAATTTGGGCGCGGCCTGCGATCTTGTATCGCATGTTGCCTCTGATACTGTTCACTTCTTGCGACAGGGCTTTCAGCTCCCTACTTAGATCCATCTCATCTTGCGCAATGTGCTTTGCCCTGGAAGGCTCTATATAAATACGTGCCATTTTCAACCTCCTGATGCGTATTTTGTTTCCTTAAGAGCAATATACAGGACTGTTACTTCCCATGCATATAAAGCCGACGAACAGCACTTAAAGCCGGATGAAAGGCTCTCACGCTAACACCACTCAGAGAAAATCTGCTCCCTTTGGGGGAGACAATTGTCAAATCCTTCGCCAAAGCACACATGGATTCGTTATATGCACAGAGCTGAGCAAAAGGCATAGAGCGAACCAGAGACACGCACAGTGGAAGGAAAAAACGTAAGCACGAAAACCAAGAAGGGCGAATGCAGCGTACAACAAAACAGACGCAGCAGAAACCTGCGCCGGGAATCGTATATGGTATGTAGTTTTAACCGGCCCGCCGCAAGGTCTTCCGGCTTCGGAAGGAGTGACGGTTGCCAGTCACAACGGCAGCATAAGCGATCGCGAGGCGGAAATGTGAGCGATGATGTTGAGATTCGCCGCACTGTTGCCATTAAGGAATTACCGCATTGGCCTTTTCAAGCATGGTTGCAACCACAGTAGAGTCCGCAGCTTCTGCGGTAGTGGTCAGCTCATAAAGCGGCAGAGCGGAGATACAGTCTACAAGGATGTGGTTTTTGTAACCCCAGTAGAATTCATAGTTCTTCTCGACGTGCTGATTCGATGCAGTGTGTACACCGAGATTACAATCCGGGTCGGATTTCGGGGGATTGTCATGTGAAAACCTGCTTTTCACAAAAGATTTGGGATTATTCTGCGCAGTGTTTGCCATAATGGGTGTGGAGTCCAGGCCAATGAACGAGGCGTCCACAACACCAAAATTCTCGTTCACACTATACCAAATTATAAATAAAATGGCAAGTATTTTTATGAATAATCAGATATATCTTTACGCTTTTCAGAGCCCAGTCTACATCCGAAAACTGAACTGGTGTGAAACATCACCGTGGGGCAAGAGAAGAGTGCGGCAGTCTGTTTTACTCCAAACATTTCCCTGCTGACAGAAATATCATCGCGTCATATAGTGATCAATGCACATCGTGCAATGCGCATTGATCGATGAGCTTTGGATGAAAGGATACGGACGATGGCTCCGAAGAATAGGCTTACAAGAGAGGAATGGGCGGCGGCATTGCGGGTAGCGCGGCCTTTCGTGCACTGTTAGGGAAGGAAACAGACATAATTAAAAAAACAGAAGAATGCAAAATGTCAGACGCAGTACATGCCACAAAAACGAAAGGAGAAAGCAAATATGAAGAAGCTCATTTTAAATAGTATTTAGGTAATGCGCAAGTAGGCACAAAATTGTCATCAAGCGACTAATACGCTTTTAATACGCACACAATACGCATTATCTCCGCAATACGCATTTTATGCGGAGATAATGCGTATTGCCGTTTTTGCTCTCTGCCCTCGGAAAACACATTATATAAAACCACCTATATTGACAACCACAACATATTGTGGTATATAAGAATTATCATTGTTCTTTGTGCATCTTTTGCAGGTCTGTTATCTGCATCGCACACGTTGTTGAGTTTGTACCGAGGAGCGGAACGCTTCCGTCTGAAACTATGGGCCGTTACGCCCACTTGTGAAAATGACTATGCTGTGAGGAGAGATTTTCCCCTCACAGCATTTTTCCACCTGTAAATCTCTCTGCTACCGTACTACACTAAGCGTGTACTGAAAGGGTTAAAGCATTTAGGTCGGAGCAGAGCAGGCACGGGTGGAAAGCTACAGCCAGTAGCTTTTCGCTCTGATTAAGAACTCGAAGTATGTCTAACTATGCCCTCCTGACGGTGGGCGACAGTGAAAATTGAACAATACTGCAAACGCAGGAAGGAACGTCAGAAAGCC
>JAEDIZ010000012.1 GCA_016296635.1 Oscillospiraceae bacterium | reverse complement strand
CAGGTTTTATGCGACCTGCAAGCATTTTTTCTATAATTCAACTGTCAAACTCCCGTGCAAGATGTCGAAAATTACATTTATGAAAAATAAGTCTGGAAATGCAAGAAATAAAGGTGTATATTAAATGCACAAACAAAAATAACTATGCTGTTTTTGAAAAATAATTCACGCCATAGGAGGATATATTGATGAAAAAGTATTTTTTGGAAGGACCGGAAGACTTTAAACTGATCCCGCAAAAGCGAACGAAAGTCCACTTTTTTTGGGGAGAAGAGGATCACAACTCTATCTGGGATACCACGATGGGGCCTGACGGCAAGCTGTATATGTCCATGTCAAGTGAGCTGACCAACGGCGGCTACGCAAGACTCTATGAATACGATTATAAGACCGACTGCGCCAGAAAGCTGATCGACGTGGAAAAGGTCATTCTGCCGCAGGACAGAGCCATTCGGGCGAGTAAATTCCATACGTCCATTTCCTTTATGAACGATCACAAGCTCGCTATGACCACCCACTCCACCGATAAGGCTCCGCAGCATCCCACCTGGATGCCGTTCTCCTTCTTCGGCAATATGTGGGAGGGCTTCGCCGGCTCCAACATCGTGACCTATGATCTGGAGACCGGTCATGCCGAGAATCTTGGTGTTCCGGCAGTCCACGAGTCCCTCTACGGTTCCTGCTATGACAAGAAGCACAACGCTTTCTATTCCATGGGCTTTATGAAGGGTCACCTGTACCGCTATGACTTTGACACGCATGAGGCAAAGGACATGGGAAAGGTCTCCGAGATGGCCTCTTTCCGCATGGTACCCGGACCTGACGGCAATCTGTATGCTACCAGCCGCTCCGGCTACCTCTTCAAGATTGACACCGACAAACAGGAAGTTGTAGACATGAACTACCGCGTGCCCTTCTTCCGCTACGGTGAGCAGTACGACTTCAGTGTTTCCTTCGCCAACATCTCCGTAGGCAGGATCGGACCGGACGGTCGCGTTTATCTGGCTTTCATGTATGGCCCCGATATTCTTGCACTGGATACTGCGACCGGTGAAGTCGAAAACATGGGCCCGTATCTGGACACTCTCCGCTATGCCAAGGGTGAGAACCGCAACGGTATCTTTGGAATGGACTTTGATGATAAGGGCAGACTCTGGTATATCGTCAATCCCGTCAACAATGGCGAAAACCCCATGCGTCCGGCATGCCCCGCAGGTCTGTTCTGCTGGGATATCACCAAAAAGGGCGCCCGTCCGGAATGGAAGGGCATCCTCGGTGTCAGCACCTGCGTGTCCACCTGCCCGAGCATGATGTATATCCATGAAAACACCTTGCTCGCCGTCGAGCAGTTCCACGGCAAGATGGCGCCCTGTGTCTACGCGATCGACCTGAGCCAGTATGACGAGGGAGGCGACGTTCTCGTTTCTGTTGACCCCAACATGCTGGAGGACAGAATGTTCCATGAGGGTGACCCGGAGCAGTACGGATACTCCCTGCCCTTCGATCAGAACGATTCCGTCTGCGCCCAGAACCCGAACACCTTTGACGCAGAGCTGGATAGCTTCTACCGCATCTGGAGAGAGCTGGCACCCGATCACATTGACGATTCCAAGGTCAAGGGTCTGGCATGGGACGGCAGCGAGCTTTGGGGTCTTTGCGGTGAGAAGGCAGAATATGTGTTCTGCATCAAGAATGGCAAGACTGAAATCGTGCCCGCAGAAAAGGCAGCTCCCGAAAAGCTGAGCTGGCTGAAGGCAGCGATTGAGAATTCTGTCACGGTGCAGGCAGCTATGCCGTACTACCCGGGCCGTCAGTTCATGGCTGTGCCCGTGGTCGAGGTCACGATGGCAAGCGGCAAGAAGCTCGTCGGCACAAGAGACGGATTGCTGGCGCTGGCGGACGGCGACCGGGTCTACTCCCTCGGTATGTGCGGCTACAACGGCCCGATCCGCGATATGGCTGTGACGCCGGACGGCAAGACGGTCTACGGCGTCGCGGGCGACCCGGAGGATCTCGGCATGGTCTTCCGCTATACCGATGAAAAGGGGCTGGAGCTGCTTGGCAACATCGCCCATCCGTCTGCCAAGCTGGACGGTATCGTAGCAAGCAACGTCCTCTCCGCCTGCTGCATCAGCGCGGACGGGAAGAAGCTCGCCATCGGCTCTGCGGATCGGATCGGTACAGTCTATATCTATAACATCTGAGTTTCGGGGGGATCAAACGTGAAGAAAGAAAGCAAAGGGAAGCTGACAAGAGTTTTCTTTGATATGCGGGAGCTGGGTGTCCTGATCCCGATGGTTCTGTTCTTTGTCTACTTTGCGGCGAAGAACCCGGCATTTCTGTCCAATGTCAACATTATCAATATTCTGAGAACGGCGTCCTTTACGCTGATCGCAGGCGTTGGCATGACGCTGCTGCTCATTACCGGCTCATTCGACCTTTCCGCCGGTGCGCAGGTTGCGCTGGCAGGCGTTTCCACGGGCATTGCCTTGCAGGCGGGTCTGAGTGTTCCGGTCTCCATTGTGATCGGCCTCATCTGCACGACCCTCGCGGGCGCGCTGCTCGGCTTCTGCACGATCAAGCTGGATATCCCCGTGTTCATAGGCGGTATCGGTGTTCAGTACATCATCAAGGGCTGCATCCTTGTTGTCCGTGAGGGCGCTCCGGTGTTCCCGCTGACCGACGAATTTAACGCCATCGCGGAGGTCGAGGTCTTCGGCCTGCCTCTGGTCGTTATCATTGCTTTGATCGTTGCCCTGATCGGCAGCTTCATCCTCCGGTTCACGGTGTACGGCAGAAAGCTCTATGCCGTCGGCGGCAATGCGGAAACAGCAAGACTTTCCGGTATCCGCTGCGCAGCCATCAGCTTCTCTGCATTCCTGATCTGTGGTTTCCTGACCGGCATCAGCGGCGTTCTGACTGCGGCCAGACTGAACTCCGGTCAGCCCAATGCAGGCGCGGACTTCCAGACGACGGTCATCGCCTCCTGCGTCATTGGCGGTGTATCCCTGTTTGGCGGTGCAGGCTCGGTGCTGGCGACTGTCCTCGGCTCTCTATTTATGACCATGCTGACTAACGGCATGACCATTACAGGCATCAGCCCCTACTATCAGCAGCTTGTCCTTGGCGTCATTCTGATCTTCTCGGTCGGCTTTGACCGCTTTAGAAACTCCAGAAAGGTGTGATATCTTGAGCGAGCCTATCCTTGAAATGCGGGACATTACCAAGATCTTTGGCCCGGTCAGAGCACTTTCTAATGTCAGCATCAAGCTATACGAAAACGAGATCCTCGGACTGGTCGGGGAAAACGGCGCAGGAAAATCCACGCTGATGAAGGTTCTGTCCGGGAGCTGGCCCGCAAACAGCTACACCGGCGAGATCTATGTGGACGGCAAGAAGCAGAACTTCATGAGCCCGGTGGACTCGGAGCACGCAGGCATTGAGATGATCTATCAGGAGATCTCCATGCACCCGGAGCTGACCATTGCGGAGAATATCTTCCTCGGAAGGATTCCGAACCGGCACGGCATCATTGACCGCAAGCGGATGTATCAGGAGTGCGAGGAATATCTCAAGCTGGTGGGTCTGAGCCTGAACCCCAAGGCCATCGTCCGAAATCTCTCCACATCTCAGCAGCAGATGGTCGCCATCGCACGGGCACTTTCCAGAAAACCCAGAATTCTGATTCTGGATGAGCCCACCTCCGCACTGACGGAGACTGAGGTCGAGTTCCTGCTCAACAACCTCAAAAAGTTCAAGACCATGGGCATTTCCAGCATCTATATTTCCCACAAGCTGACCGAGGTATTCCGGGTCTGTGACCGCATTACCACGATGCGTGACGGCAATACCATCAATACCTCCGACTGCTACAGTGAGGCAGAGCAGACAGACACGATCATCGAGGAGATGATCGGACGGAAGCTGGACGTCATGTACCCCAAGGAAAAAGTACCTATCGGAGACGAGATCCTGCGTTTCGAGAACATTACCGTGAAGGGGCAGACCGAGGGTAAAAACAAGGTCGATCATGCTTCCATGGTCGTCCATGCGGGCGAGATCGTGGCGCTGGCAGGTCTGGTCGGCGCGGGACGCTCCGAAACGGTCAACGCCCTGTTCGGAGCACTTAAAAAGACTGCGGGCGAGGTCTGGGTGGACGGCAAGTCGGTCAAGATCACCTGCCCCCGGGATGCCATCAACGCCGGAATCGGACTGGTGACTGAGGATCGGCGCGCCACCGGCTTTATCAAGGACTTCAATATTCGGGAGAATATCTCTGTGGCCAGTGTCGATCAGCTTGCAAAGGGCGTGATCTTTGACAAGAAACGGGAAAAAGAAATCGCCAACAAGCAGATGAAGGACATCAGTATCAAAGCCCCCAGCATCGAGACCATGGTCACGAAGCTTTCCGGTGGCAATCAGCAGAAGGTCGTGCTGGCCAAGTGGCTCTGCAAGGATCTGAAGGTGCTGATCCTGGACGAGCCAACCCGCGGCGTGGATGTGGGTGCAAAGGCACAGATCTATGAAATCATGACCAGCATGGTCAAAAAGGGCATCGGTATCATTATGATCTCCTCTGAGCTGCCTGAGCTCATAGCTATGTGTGACAGAATGTACGTCATGGCAGAGGGAAAGATCACCGCAGAGCTAAGAGGAGATGAGATCACCGAAGCCAACATGATGAAAAATGCAACCGGTTAATTCATTGTTAATGGCGAAAGCCAATAACATAAAAAACAAAATTTAGGAGGAAACAAAATGAAAAAGCTCGTAGCACTCTTACTGGCTATTTGCGTTGTTCTTTCTCTGGCAGCCTGCGCGGCGAAAACGGAAACCGCTGCCCCCGCTGCTGAGAAGAAGGAAGAAGCAGCAGCCCCCGCTCCCGCAGCCGCCGAGAAGACGGAAGAGCCTGCAAAGGAACTCAAGTTTGCATGGCTGAACCCCACCATCGGCAACCCCGTATACGTTCTGTATGATGAGGGCGTCAAGATGGCAGCCGCTGATTACGGCGTCACCGTTGACATCCTCGGCACAACCACTTCTGATCCCGACGGCTATGCCCAGCAGATCGAAATCGCAATTGCGAACGGCTATGACGGCATCATTACCTATCCGTATAGCTCCGGTGCAATGATGAGCGCGATCAAGAAGGCCAAGGACGCCGGCATTCCCGTGATCGACGTTGTTATGGATTCCACCTACGAAGACACCTACTACGGCCTGGACGTCAATGAGATGGGCAAGATGCTCGCTGACTCCATCGCAGAAGCCTGCGGCAGCAAGGGCAAGCTGCTCTACACGCAGACTAACTTCGAAATCGAGCTGCAGAACCAGATCCGCGAAGCTTGCTACGCACGTCTGGCTGAGGCTTATCCCGATATGGAGTTCGTTGCCAACGATCAGCTGACCGTTGACTCCGTCAAGCAGGCTGAGGTTTACACCAACCTGTTCACCGCGCATCCCGATGTTGTCGGCCTGGTCGTCTGCGACGCTACCGGTGGCCCCAACGGCGCTCGTATCGCTAAGGAATTCGGCATTGAAGGCTTCAAGGTCGCTTGCATCGACGACACCGAGGACACGCTTGCCATGATCAGATCCGACGATGTGTACTCCACCATCGCACAAGGCGCACAGGGCATGATGTATGACGCAGTCAGACTGCTGTACGAACACTGCACCGAAGGCAAGACTCTGCCTGAGTTCGTCGGTATCCCCATGATCACCGTGACCAAGGACAACACGGAGAGCTATGTGGAAGAGATGAATAACAACGCTCACTTCAAGGGCACTCCTTGGGATTATTAATCTGATCGTTTGAAAGTGTGGAGAGCAAAGTGGTAGAAAAAACTTTACTCAACCAGCGCACTGCCGCCGCCAGCATTGCCTACAAGTTTTCGGATGTCATCGAGTTTGACAGTCCCTTCTTTGCCGATGCAAGAGCGGAACTGGAAAACAAAGCGGAACTGGCCGAAGTCAATCTTTTCGGCCAGCAGACGAAGCTGTTCAGCTGTGAGCAGACCGAAAACACGCTTGGCGTGCTCTTCGGCGCAATGAAAGCTGGCGCAGTGGCTTCTGGATTCCTCAAAGATACCGGTGCGCTGAACGTCAATAAGCTTGTCGGCAAGTTTGCCGCAAATGATCTTCCGGCTGTTTTTTATGTAGCAGCTGAGGATGCAGCGGTGTGTGGCTATGAATTTGCACCGGAAGTGGCGGTGGCCTATGCTGCCAATGTGCAGGAAGCGATCGACTTCTCCGTTCTTGCCCATCTGACGATCGGCAAGAGTTATAAGCCATTTGTTGTCTGCTTGAACAGCAAAAAGGAAGCCGGCAAACGGGAAGCAGTCGAACTGCCCGACAATAAGGAGATCAACAAGCTGTTCGACGTGGTCGCGTTCTGTGGCACCCGTGCCCGTGGGCTCAAGCGCGGCATCAGCTGCGATATCGAGGTTCCCGTCCTTCTGGACGCACAGACTCCCGAGATCGTAAGCTACTACCTGAACGAGATCAACGAAAAGTTCGGTCGTTCCTACAAGCCTGCTGAATACGTGGGCGCAGACGATGCGGAGAATGTCTTTGTGTCCTTCGGCGCACAGACTTCCGTCATCGAGGAAGCTGTCCTGAAGCTGTCTGCGGCAGGGGAGAAGGTCGGCCTGATCAAGATCAAGCTGCTGGCTCCTTTCTGTGCAGAGTCCTTCCGGAACCTGCTGCCCAAGACTGCAAAGCAGACGCTTCTGGTCGGCCAGAGCGCCGGCTCCTGCCCGAAGAATGCATTTTTCCGGACGCTTAAGGCTGCTGCTCCCGAGCTTGTATGGGTCGATGACGCCTATGCGCTGGGCACAAACACCTGCACGACAGACTACGTTTGTAAGGCGTACGCCGCCTTTGCAGGCAAGGCAGAGCCCTGCGATAACAAATACTGGAACGGCTGTCTGGACAGCGAAAACTATGCGAACGACGTGCGGAAGCTGCTGGAGCTTGGCGAAAATCGCTGGGTCGTGGCAAATTCCCTGTCGGAAAACAACGTGGACTTCGGTCTGGGTATGCTGGCAGCATGGGAACAGCGCCGGGACTGGATCCTCAATGAGGTCCTGTTCCTTGCGGACAACACCGTAATCCCCTCTGTTTCTGCAAGAGGCTATGAATATCTGGATGTGAAGGACGACACTGAAAAGTGCGATGGCGCGCTGCTGGCGCTGCTGGACGATCACGTGCGTGATGACACACACTGCTCCACCTGCACCAACATCCGCTCTTCCATCGAGTTCCTGCATAAAAAGTATTTCTGGATCTATGCCGGCGACAGCCGTGACTGCCCGCTGGACTGGAAGGCGATCGACCGTGCGCTTGCGTCCGGCGAAAACGTCAACCTCTTCGCTGTGCAGGACCGCACTATTTACAAGAAGGCTGCGGAGCACACCGGCAATCTGGACGCGTTCTTCGCCTGCAATCAGGCAAAGGGCGTGTGCGCAAAGACCATCACTCTGGACATGGACAAGGAAAAGGTCGAATCCCTGCTGCATCAGGCAGAGCTTTATGAAGGGCCGTCCATCGTTGTCCTCTTTGCATAAGCCCGAGAACCAAAACCATTCCAACATAAGCGGTCGGCGCAGCGGTGCTGCGCCGACCATTCACAATCAGGAGAAGTGGCTGCTATGTACGATTTAGCAATCGATTTGGGAACAACAGGCTGCCGAAGCATCCTCTTTGACGAAAAGCTACACCTGATCGCAGACGAATACCGGGAATACGGCCTTATCACGCCCAGAGAAAAATGGGTGGAGCAGGATGCGGAGCTGTGGTGGTCGCTCACCGTGAAAACAGCGAAGGCGGTTCTGGAAAAGGCCGGAGTCAGCGGGAAACTTGTCCGCGGCATCTCCATCAGCTCGCAGGGCATCACCATCGTGCCGGTGGACGAGACGATGCACCCGCTTTACAATGCCCTTTCGTGGCTGGACGTGCGGGCTGAGGAGCAGGTGAGGGAAATCGAAACGCACATTTCATTCCGAGAGCTGTTCACGCTGACCGGAAAACGAAACGACAGCGCCTATACGCTGCCGAAGCTTCTCTGGCTGCGAGAAAACAAGCCGGAAATCTTTGCGCGGGCGCGGTATTTCCTCATGCCGATGGACTTTCTGATCGGAAAGCTGACCGGCAAGGCCGTGACCGACCACAGTATGGCATCAGGAACGATCTACTATGACATCCGCAATCACAGATGGAGCGAGCGGGTTATGAACCTGTTTGGCATACCCCAAGAAAAGCTGCCGTCTCTTTGCTGGAGCGGCGAGAACGTCGGCACGGTGCTGCCAGAGGTGGCGGCGCAGATCGGCGTGTCCGAAGCATGCGTGGTGGCCGTCGGCGCACAGGATCAGAAGTGTGCCGCCCTCGGCGCGGGGCTGGAGGATGGGACGATGACGGTCTCTCTCGGGACGGCTGCTGCGGTGGAAAAGCTTTGGACGGAGGCAAAGACCGAAGGCGATACCCGCATCGGCTGGTCGAGCTATGTGCGGAAAGGAACATGGGTCACGGAGGGTGTGCTCAACACGGCGGCCTCTGTCCTGCGCTGGCTGCGCGATACCCTTTTTCCCGGCGAAAGCTACGACACCATCAACCTTGAGGCGGCGGAGGCCATGGAGCGCAGCAGCTCCCTGCTCTGCTACCCCTATTTGAACGGTCCAAGCAGTCCGGACAACTACCCGGAGTCCGACGGCTGCTTCTACGGCGTGAATCTGGCAACCAAGCGTGGCGACTTTGCCATGGCGGTCATGGAAGGTGTGGCTTTCCAGCTTCGCATTCTGCTGGAGGCAATGGATGCCTACGGCAGTGTGAACCATCTGGTGCTGTTCGGCGGCGGTTCGAAGTCCGACCTCTGGTGCAGGATCATCGCAAATGTGACCGGCATGGAGATCACCGTCCCGGAGACCTCTGAGGCTGCGGCAGCGGGCGCTGCCATTCTGTCCGGCATCGCCTGCGGCGCATACAGCCGGGAAGAGCCTCCCTGCATTCCGGCAAAAACCACCTATCTGCCAGAGCGGGATAAACAGGAGCATTACGAAGAAAAGTACAGAAAATATCGAAATATTGAAAGAAAGCTGTGGAACGAGCAGAATGAAATATATTAAAAACGCAAAGCTGGTTCTGGAAAACGGCATCGTCTGGGACGGTGCGCTGCTGATCGACGGTGACCGCATCGCGGCCTGCGGGAAAGAAACAGACCTCCCCGTGCCGGAGGGCGTGGAGATCATCGATGCACAGGGCAGCTATGTTGGGCCGGGATTTGTCAACATCCACGTCCACGGCGGCGACGTCTGGTCGTTTTACGACCATCCTATGGAGGCGGCACATCACTTCCTGTCCAAAGGTGACACCACCATTCTGGGGGCACTCTACTATGACCTCTCCAAGGAAGATTTTGTCAAGGGTATTCATACCATCCGGTCTGCGATGAAGAATCCAGGTGCGGGAAAGGCACTCAAGGGCATCTATATGGAAGGCCCCTACATGAACCCCAAGTACGGCGCACGGTCGGAGCAGAACAAATGGAAAGGCCCCATCCGCGCAGAGGATTTCAAGCAGATCGTTGATGAAGCGGGACTGGACGCGAAGGTCTGGGCGGTTGCACCGGAGCGCGAGGGCGTGGAGGATTTCATGCAGTACGCACGGCAGGTGAATCCCACGGTCATGTTCAGCGTCGGTCACAGCGAGGCAACGCCCGCGCAGATCCGCCGCGTGCGGCGCTACGGCCTGCATTTGCAGACCCACTGCATGGACGCGACCGGCCAGAACGTGAAATGGGCGGGCACCCGCGGCAGTGGCCCGGATGAAGCCTGCCTTCTGGACCCGGATATGTACGCCGAGATAATCAGCGACTCCGGCGCAGTTCACGTAAATGCGGAGCTGCAAAGAATGATCATCCGTAACAAGGGCATTGACCGGGTCGTCCTCATCACGGACAGCTTCGTCAGCTTTGAGGAATCTCCGGAGGAGCTTAAGTATCTGACCGATCTTGTCTTTGACGCGAACCGTGGGCTGAACGGAAGCAAGCTGACCATGAGCGTGGCGGCACGCAACATTATGACCCACACCAACTGCGGCATTGCACAGGCGTTTTTGATGGCCTCCCGGAATCCCGCCCGCGTTATCGGCATGGACGACGAGATTGGCACCATCGAACCCGGCAAGCGGGCAGATCTGGTGTTCGTGAATGACAGAATGGACGTCAGCAGAGTCATGCTGAACGGAGAGTTCTACGAATAACAACAGGAGGTAGTATATGATGAAAGCAGGCAGCGGTGTTGTCGACATCACCCCTCCGCAGGGGCTGGAGCTCGGCGGCTATCCGCATTATCCCCGATACAACACAGGCGCGCATGACCCTCTCTACGCGGGCTGTCTGTATCTCAGCAATGGAGAAACAGAAATTGCAATCGTAACGCTCGATCTGCTGTTCTTCTCCAAGGTCCACGTTCAGAGTGTCCGGGCGCGGGTGCAGCAGGCAGCGGGCATCCCGGCGGAGAACATCATGATCAGCACCATCCACACCCATTCCGGACCCTGGGCTTCCGGGCGGCTGGACATCGAAAGCCTCGAAGCGGGCATCCCGCAGCCGAAGGAATACGTGGAGGAATTGAAAACCAGGCTGGTCGAACTGATTATATCCTGCAAGCAAAACGCGTTTGAGGCGGAGTTTACCTCCGGCACGGCTATATGCGGCGCAGAGTCCGGCATCGGCGGAAACCGCCGTATTCCCGGCGGCCCGGCTGACCCGCTGGTCAGCGTGATGGCGGTGCGCGACATGGACAAGAAGGTGCGGGGCGTCTTCGTAAACTACACCCTGCATCCCACCTTTATCCACGAATGGAGCACGGTCTGCACGGCAGACTACCCTGCCTACATCCGTCAGCAGCTCTGCGAGATGGAGCCGGGTACTGCAGTTCTGTTCGCACAGGGTGCGTCCGGCAACCAGTCCAGCCGCTACTACCGGCAGGGAGAGAACTTCGACGAGGCGGAGCGCGTCGGCAGGACCCTCGGCAAAGCCGCCCATTCCGTACTGGACAAGGCCGTCTGGACCTCCGAGCTGACGCTCAAAACAGCGAACGCCAACGTCGAGCTGGAGCTGCGCTCCTTCGGCGAGGAGGCGGAGCTGGAAAAGAAGGTCGCCCACGACAAGGCAATCTATGAAGACCTCTATGCCCGTTACGGCAAGTCCACGAACCGCGACGAATACTACCTCTGGCAGAATGCCAACCTGAAGCTGCTTGGCTCCGAGGATCAGCTCGGCTACGTCAGGATGCAGAACCGCGGCACGCGCATCGAGCTTCTGGAGGACGAGGCACCTGCGGAAATTCAGCTTCTGGCCATCAACAATACGCTGGTGGTGGGCGTTCCCGGCGAAGTCTTTGTTGAATACGGCCTCTATATCAAGGCCATGGCGGGCTTCGAGACTGTCATCTTCAACGAGCTTGCCAACGGCTGCCTGCCCGGATACCTCTACACTCCGGAATCTTTGGTGACTGGCGGCTACGAGACCGACACCTCCATGCTGGGTGAGAAATTCGGCCGTCATCTGGTGGATGACGTTCTTGACCTCATTGATACGATTCATGAATCATAATATACAAAGGAGAACTATCATGATCAACATCAACGAGCCCTGCAATTTTAACTTTAAGCCTGCGGACTTCTATCCGTTCAAGAATCTGGACGAAATCAACCGCGTCCGCGCCATCACCAAGGAAGACATCCTTGCCATGGACGGCAAGCACCCGACCAACCCCAACATCCGCGTGGACGTGATGAAGGTTGATGACTTCGAGACCGTCATGGTTGCTGACATGGTCAAGCGCATCATGGATTCCGACCGGGAGGACAAGCCCTGCATCCTGATCTGCCCGAACCCCAGCCCCACCTATACCCGCGTCGCCTATATGCTCCATGCGCTCAACATCAACTGCCGTAACGTCAAATTCTACATGATGGACGAGTGGGCCGACGAGGACGGCAACATTGCGCCGCTTTCCTATAAGGCCGGCTTCGGCAATGCTTTCTATCGCTTCATGGTTTCCAGGATCATGGATCTCGGATTCAAAGAGGAAAACTTTATTTATCACAGCAATAAGGTCACGCCGGATTACTCCAAGATGCTGGAGCAGGACGGCGAGGCCGATGCGGTGTATTCCGGCCCGGGCTGGCCCGGCCATCTGGCATTCATTGACCCCGTGGACGACTGGTTCAAGCCGACTATGGAGGAATATCTGGAGCAGGGCGCAAAGGTTGCCCATCTGCATCCGCTGACCATCGCCCAGAACTCCCTGCATGGCGCGTTCGGCTGCTCCGGCGATATTGCTAAGGTACCGCCCATGGGCGCCATGATGGGTCCGCGTGATGCGATGAAGGCTAAGTTTGTGCTGGATATGCACGGCATCACCACTGCCGGTACGCACGTCACCTGGCAGCGCCTTACCTCTCGCCTTTGCATCTTTGGCGAGCCATGCCAGCAGGTTCCCGCCTCCGTGCTGCAGCTTCGTGACAAGCCTACGCACATCCTCATGAGCGAGCAGAACGCTGCCACCATTGTGGAGGACGATTACTTCCAGTATTGATAGAAGACGGTGTTTACTTTGCTCAGCAAACAGCACCCCCCCTATCGGGGGACTTCGCTTCGAAATATGAGAAGAACAAATTTTTGAGTGACTCCTTCAAATAGCGCCAACAAGAAAACGGCCTATACTTTGGCTTTCCAAGGTATAGGCTGTTTCCTTTTTTGCCGTTGTTAGTATGTGCTCGTAATATCTTGGCATGATTCAAAAAAGCCAGTAATATCAATAGGGGATAAATACACTTTTCCTACTTTGACCGAAAGAATCTCCAGCGAAGAAAAAAGCGAAGGCATCATGTTGATGCTTTCGCTTTTTCAGAAGCTCAGTGATTGAAAGAAATGCCACAACATCACTTGACGGTTTGGCTACAGTTTTGAATGAATCCTCCAAAAGATAAATTATGACATTGAGAACAACGATTTCGGCATAGTGTATTTTGGCAAAAAAAGAACGAAAATTGCAAGTGCAAGTTGAACACCCGCATGAATAAAAATTGTTCGGCGTAAGCCGGAGTTGTCTTTCCAACAGCAAGCACGGCTGGCTCTGTCAAGGATGCCGCAGGCACGGCAAAGCCGCTTGTCCTTGACTGGGACAGGCGGGTTTGCTACCCACAGAGTACACCCGGTCAAGGAACGCATCAAACAGTTCCTCCGGCGTTGCGTATCCCAGCTTCTTCCTGGGACGAGAGTTCAGCTCATCCGCAGCAGAAAGGATATACTCAGCAGAGTAGTTCTGCATGGAAGCACCCTTGGGAACGAAGGCACGGAACAAGTCGTTATGACGTTCGTTCTGAGGCCGCTCCCATGAAGTGTAGGGATGGGCGAAGTATACCTCGGTTCCCCAACTTTCACACTCAGCAAAGTCTGCAAACTCAGCTCCATTGTCAACGGTAATGGTCTTGAATACCTCAGCAAAGTGTTCGCCATACTCTGCTTTGAGCATCTGCATGGCAGCCATAACAGCATCGCTGGTCTTTCCCGGAATCAGAAATGCCATGTAGTTCTCGGTCTTCTTTTCCAGAAGCGAGAACACGACAGCTTCCTTGCCTGCACGCTTTCCAACCACGGTATCGCCTTCCCAATGGCCTTCTTCCGTGCGCTGAGAAGCAATTTTAGGCCGTAAATCAATGCTTTTGCCGAAGTTCTTCTTGTTTTCACGGGGGTTGGCGGACTGGTAGTGCTTCCGCTTCACGGCTTCCGGCAGTTCCATGATCCCAATGGGAAGATTGCCTGCCCACGCTTCATTGTAGAGCGTGTGGGTGCAGACCATCTCATCGTCAGAAAACTGGCCGTGGCGTTTTGCGTAGCCGGTGCAGGCATCCAGAGACCACTTGTGCTCTCTGACCTGAGCCGCAACCCATGACACGAATGCACCGCAGGAAAGTAGCTTGTGCGGTTTCTGAGAACGGAGCCGATTGGCACGGTACACAGCTTCTCCACGCTTGGCACTGTACCCAGGCGCACGACCCTTGTTCGATTTGCGGGGAGGTGTGCCACGGCGAAGTTCGTTCCCAATCGTAGTGGGAGAACAGCCCAGTGCTCTGGCAATGGCTCTGTCGGTCAGTCCTTGCCGCTTCAGAGCCTGGATCGCACCTCTTTCTTCTCGCTGAAGATGCTGTCCACGCTTGCGTTCCGGCAGATCTGTGTTATAATGTTGGCAGTCCATAGTGATTGCCCTCCCTTGATAAATGTTGTGTAGGAACTCCATTTTATCATGCGGGTATATCACTATGGATTTTTTCGTTAAGTGTCCAACTTCATTTTACAATCGACCGAAAAGATTTATTTGCCTCTTTTTGGCACTGACATTTCTGGCAGGCCTGCTTTGAGGCTGCGGCAAAACGGAACTCCCCGCAGCAACAGCTGCACAGACGGAAGAGAAAGCGACAGAGAAGGAAGCATCGGCAGAGTCGGCTGAAAAGAAAGAGAACGCACCTGCAAAGGAAACAATCAAGGTTGCACTCGTTATCTCCGGTACGCTTGGCGATGAATCCGTGCACGATCAGGCATACGCTGGCCTGATGCAGGTCGAAAGAGAACTCGGCGCACAGGTCAAGGCAGTGGAATGTACCGATGCTTCCATGTATGTCGATACGATGCAGAGCCTTTGCGACGCAGGATATCAGCTAATCTGCTGTGATACGTTTTCTCTGGCTGACGCACTGGCCACGGTAGCACCCATGTACCCGGATGTCCATTTCATGATTCTCGACACTGTTGTAGATGGCAGCAATGTTGCGTCCTTTACATAAGTCAGAAAGCTTGCCCCAAGCGCGGGATCATATTTTTCGATGCACCGCCACAGACCGATGCGCCCCTCCTGCACGAGCTCGTCGAATTCGATGCCGTAAGATTTGTCGGCAAGCCCGTACTCAGAAAATACATAGCCTGCAATGCCGGTGATGAATCCGGTGTTCTTTTCGATCAGTTCGTCCTGCGCCGCGCGGTTTCCTTCTCGCGCCAGTGCGCAGAGCTCCTCATTACTCATCTGCGGAGCCATTCTCTTTTGCCTTTTCCGCCATGCTGTTCATGACGCCGACATATGCTTTTTTAAGGTCTGCGAGTGCCTCCAGCGAGATCATATCCGATGATGCAACTGTACTCATGACCGCATCAGCCAACGCTTCGGGCGAGATCGAGGCGTCGGGCTTATCCAGCCCTTTGGCTGCCTCGGCAAGCAGTTTCTGTGTGATCTCTTTCGTGAGTGCCTGCGCGTTTTTGATCTCTGCGTCATCCGCGCCGTGTTCTTTTTTGATCTCGCTGACCGCCTGCATAAACATGGTCTGTATCGTCGTCACATCCGCCTGATACACGGGCGTTTTCAAAAGCCGCGTCTCCCGCGCTCCCTGCATGATGGCACGATCGTGCTCCTCTTTCGCTTTCCCGGCAAGGTATGCACCCGCGACATTGAAGACAGAATTCATGCCGGCGACGCCTTTGGCAAGATCGTTATGCAGATACCGCGCAATGAGGTACGTCACGTCGGCGAAGTGCTGATTGGTCAGCAGAAGATTCAGAACATCTGTGTTCACGTTGCCGGAGTAGAGATTCTTTGCCGCCTGCACGGAAAGACCGAGCTCGGAAATATCGTAATTCTTCCGGTCAGGTTCTTCGACAACGCCGAGCAGAAAGTCAGTAGAGACACCAAAAAAATTGGCGATGCGGACGATGTTCTCGTTGCTGAGCTTGTTTGTCTTGCCGCTGATGAAGCGGTTCAGCGTGCTTTCAGTACTGCCGATCCGTTCGGCAAGCTCTGTCTGCGTGATCTTGCGGGATTTCATCAGATCCTGCAGCCGCTCGCGGATGCTCCCCGGAAGATAAGTCTGTTCCATAAGATTCCCCTTCCTTTTATATTAATTTCAACCCTCCAACTGTAATCATCCTATCGCAAGAGCTGTCCGAAATAACGGACTGATACGCCGCCCCTTCCAATCTATCGTGGATTGCCAATGAAAACAAGGAACCAACAGCGTGACTTTCACCCGCATAGCCGGAGTCCTGAAAAAAACAAATCTTAAAAACATGGTTGTCCCGATTATGCATTTTTGCATTTTTCGGGGCGGCTTTTTTCTGTATTTTGCATTCCTGCCGATTTTTCGGTGTGTGTCCGATTTTCTCCGTATAGTCATGCGACAAAGGAATTTGTCAGACAAAATCTGAGAGGAGAAATCAAGATGTCAATTTTTGAAACCGCGAAAGAGATCGTGACCGTACCGGAGGCCGCGCGGCGGTATGGGCTGCATGCAAACCGCGGCGGCATGGCGCTCTGCCCATTCCACGATGACCACACACCGAGCCTCAAGCTCAACCGCGGCTACTATTTCTGTTTCGGGTGCGGTGCGACCGGTGACGTGAGCGACCTGACGGCGAAGCTTCTGAACCTCACACCGTACGAAGCGGCGCGGAGGTTGTTGGATGACATCGGAGCTTCGGAGGAACACACCGAGATCGACGATCTCGAGTTCGAGCTTGAGGATCCAAACTACGTGCTGACGAAGGAAGACGAGTACGCATGCATCCTGCAGAACTATGAAGACCTTCTGTTCTACTGGAGCATCAGGTACCGCCCCAAATCGCCCGATGAGCAGTTCGACAGCCGTTATGTGCTGGCGTGCCATGATATGCCCTACGCGAGGTATATGTACGACCAGCTCGAAAGCGACGACAAGGCGGTGAGAAAATCGGCGATTGAGGAGCTGGAAAAAGACGGCAGGATCGCGTGGATTTCAGAACTGACGAAAAATGAGGAAGTGGGGTCAGTCATAGATGAGTAATTATAAAGACTGGGATCTGATGATGGACCCCGAGCACGAGGCAGAGAATGCGCCGCACTGGTACGGCGAAGATTTCATCGACAGCCGCATTTTCTGCGAGGAATTTTTGGCGGAAAACCCGATGCTCTGCATCAACGACCAGTTTTTCACCGTGGACGGGCGCGTGAATGACGAGGGGATCATCAAAAAGAAGATCTACGACAAGATCCGCCCGTGGTTTGCCAGCGGTCTGCCGAAAAAGGTGGCGGGGCTCATGGACTGTCTGCGCATCGAGTGCTATTCGCCGCCCCTGCCGACGCAGCCCGACCGGATCCACGTCGCAAACGGCACCTATTTTCTCGACGGCCACTTCACGCCGCACAAGGAATTTTGCCTTAATAGGCTGCCGGTGGCCTACCGCCCGGACGCACCGAAGCCAGAAAAATGGCTGGAATTTCTGGACGGCCTGCTCATCCCAGAGGATGTCCGCACCTTGCAGGAGTACCTCGGCTACTGCCTGATCCCGTCCACCAAGGCGCAGAAGATGCTGTTCCTTATCGGCAAGGGAGGCGAAGGGAAGAGCCGTATCGGCGTGGTCATGCGTTCCATTTTCGGCGGGAACATGAACACCGGCAACCTTTTCAAGGTGGAGGAAAATTGCTTCGCCCGTGCTGATCTTGAGTACGCGCTGCTGATGATCGACGACGATCTGAAATTAGAGGCTCTGCCGCAGACCAACGTCATCAAGTCTATCGTGACTGCGGAACTGCCCATGGATCTGGAAAAGAAGTGCAAACAGAGCTATCAGGGACGGCTGTACGTCCGGTTCCTCGGTTTCGGCAACGGCACCCTGCAGGCGCTCTACGACCGGAGCGTCGGCTTCTTCCGCCGACAGTTAATTTTGACCGTCAAGGACAGACCGGAAAACCGGGTGGACGATCCCTTCATCGCGGACAAGATGTGTGCCGAGGCAGAGGGCATTTTCCTCTGGGCGCTGGAGGGGCTGCACCGCCTGCAGGAACACAATTTCGTCTTCACCATGAGTGACCGGGCAAAAGAAAATATGACGGAAACGGTGAAGGACGCCAACAATATCATCGACTTCCTCGCCTCGGAGGGCTATATCCGGTTCAAAATGGATTACGAGGCGGCGACAAAAGATTTATATGACGTGTACAAGCTCTGGTGTGATGACAACGCCTATACAGCGCTGTCCAACCGGAGTTTTTCCAATTATCTTGGCCAGCACGCGGATGACTACAATCTGGAGGCAACAAACAATGTCCACATCGGCGGCGGGAAACGGTGCCGCGGCTATTGGGGCATCGAGCTTCTGATCCGTCCGGAAAAATGAGCCGCCAAGTGAAAACAGCCGTACAAGTGTACCAATGTACCGTTTCTGAGACGGATGTACGCTTGTACGGCACTTTTGAAAAGTTACTGCAAATTTCAGGAGGGTAAATTTGAAAGCACAATACGGAATCTTACGATTCGCCAAATATAAAGGCCCGGAGATCGGGCACATCGAAGCCCACAACGAACGGACGAAGGAAAAATACGCCAGCAATCCCGACGTGGATACAAGCCGGAGCAACCGCAATTTCCACCTTGTCACGCCACAGCGAAGCTACCGCGCAGAAGCCGAGAAGCAGATAGCGGAAGCGGGCTGCCGGACACGCTCGGACAGCGTGCGCGTGGTGGAAGCTCTGGTGACCGCCAGCCCAGAGTTTTTCAAGGGTAAGAAACGAGTTGAGGTCAAGGAATATTTCACCTATGCTTTGGGCTTCATCAAGGCACATCAGAATGAAAAAACAATCATATCTGCCGTGGTGCATATGGACGAGAAAACGCCCCATATGCACCTTTGCTTTGTCCCGTTGACCGAGGATGGGCGGCTCAGCGCCAAGGATATCGTCGGCAACAAGAAAAAGTTGACTTGGTGGCAGGACGAGTTCTGGAAACACATGGTCAAAAAGTACCCGGAGCTGGAACGTGGAGAGAGTGCCGGTGAGACCGGACGGCAGCACATCCCGCCGAGGCTCTACAAGGAAGCGGTGCATTTAAGCCGTATGAAGGAGCAAATGCTCCAAATCCTTGCTGACACCAATCCTTTCAATAAGAAGGATAAAACAAAGGAGCTGGACGAGCTTTTAGGAAGATTTGTCCCCGCGGCAGAGGCTCTGCGGACGAAGTTGAAGAAATATGACCGGCTTTATAGGGAACTGACCGAGGAAAATGCGGAACTTGAAAAGAAGCTGGAGATTGCGGATAACCGACGCAGGGAGAAAATTTCCAATCAGGTGAAATATGCCGGTATGGAGCAGGAACTCCGCGACCTTCACGCGCTGGTGGACAGCATCCCGAAGGAAATTCCGAATGCGGCGGAACGGAATCAGCGGAATAAATCGCAGGAAAGCTGAGGAAAATAGTGGTAAAGGAGCGTGAATCACATGGAAATGAATGTTTTAGATAAAACCAAGGATGTGGAAATCTGGCTGACCAGGGCAGAGAAAAACGATCCGCAGCTCCGGGCGCAGCTGAAAGACGTTTACGCCGAATGGAAAAAGAAGGGCTATTTTGTCACTGTATTCGAGTCCGGCGAGAAAGATCTGTATCAGGGGACGCTCGATCTGCTCGCCTATAATAAAAAGAGACTGGCAGAGCTGGAAGTACGTCGGGCGCGGGAGGCCAACCCCGACAAGCCGTCCGTGTTGGAAAAGCTGCAGACTCTCCGCGAACAGACGAAAGGCACAAAACCTGCAAAGCTTGCAAAACGGGCGGGACCGGAGCTATAAGACATTCGGAGAACAGATAAAGATGGAAAGGGCGTCGCATAAAGCGGCGTCCTTTCCCAAGCTGTAAACTTTTTCACAAATTTCGCGGATTCTATTGAAATCTGTAATAAACAGTGATACAATATTGTCTGTAAATGAAATGCAAAAAGAAGATAAAGCGAAGTCGCATTATTATGAAAGAATTGGGCGAAGCCGAATTGTACGAAAATATCGTACAGACGAAAATACGGACAGCGGTCAGGAAAAAGCGTATCAATAGCGCATCAAAATAAGCTGAATGGACTCGGATAAAACAGGAGGCAGTACAAATGGAAAATGAAATGATCAATCAAGGCGAGATCCTTCTTTATAGTGATGAAAGCGAAAAAGAATTTGTGAATGTGCTCTTTCGGGACGAAACTTTTTGGCTGACGCAGAAAGCTATGGCGGAGTTGTTTGATGTAAATGTCCCTGCCATTTCCAAGCACTTGCAGAACATCTATGAAGAAGAAGAACTCATGCGGGATGCAACTGTTTCCAAAATGGAAATAGTTCAAGACGAGGGCGGACGAACGATTCATCGTACTCTGGATCATTATAACCTCGATGCCATCATCGCCGTGGGCTATCGCGTAAACAGCAGGAAAGCTACCCGATTCCGCCAATGGGCGACCAGAACCCTGAAAGAATACATCCAAAAGGGCTTCGTCCTCAATGACGAAATGATGAAAAACGGCAGACCCTTCGGCAAAGATTACTTTGACGAACTGCTGGAGCGCATCCGGGAAATCCGTGCCAGTGAGCGCCGCGCTTATCAGAAAATCGCGGATGTCTTTGAACAGTGCAGCTACGACTACGATAAAAGCTGCGAGACCACCAAGGCATTTTACTCGTTTGTGCAGAACAAGCTCCATGTTGCTGTTACCGGGAAAACCGCTGCGGAGCTGATTGCAGAGCGAGCCTCTCTCGACAGCCCGACCATGGGATTGACCACATGGAAAGGCGCACCGGACGGCAAAATCCTGAAAAGCGATACGCTGGTCGCAAAAAACTATCTGAATGAGAAAGAGCTTTCCCGCCTGAACCGGCTCGTCACCATGTTTATCGACTTTGCGGAGCTGACTGCAGAGGAAGAACGGCCCATGTCCATGCAGGACTGGCTTTCGGAAACAGACCGCTTTCTTCAATTCAACCGACAGACTGTGTTGGACAGCAAGGGAACGATCTCCCATGCAGCTGCGGTGAAAAAGGTCGGTGCAATCTATGAAGAATTCCGCAAAAAACAGGATGCGGAATATATCTCGGAGTTTGACCGCCAGACTGAAAAGTATCTCAAGGGTGAATGACCATGACTGAAACATTTGATATTGCGGGTTACTGCCGCATTTCCGTGGATGATGAGCTGGATCGGGACAATGTTTCCATCGAAAACCAGAAAGCCATCCTTTCGGACTTCGTAAAAACAAGATTTCCGGGCAGCACGCTCACTTTTTTTGAAGACCGCGACCGCTCCGGCTACACCTTTGAACAGCGCGAGGGGTATCAGGAGATGCGGCGCGGGCTCATGTCGCACAAATACGATATTCTCGTTGTCAAGGACTTCTCCCGCTTCTCCCGCCGCAACAGCCGGGGGCTTGTGGAACTGGAAGACCTGCGCGACGCGGGGGTGCGCATCATCTCCATCGGTGACGGCATCGACTTCCCCAATGACGATGACTGGCTAAAAATCCAATTCCAGTTCCTCATCAACGAAATGCCCGTCACGGACACTTCCAAAAAAGTGCGGAACGTCATCAAGCACCGTCAGCAGGACGGGCAGTGGATCTGCGCCGCGCCCTACGGCTATATCATCAACGATTCGCAGGAATTTGAGATCGTCCCCACAGAAGCGGAGATCGTGCGCAAAATCTTTGACCTCTATAATAATGAGGGCTGGGGCTATAAGAAAATCGCCAACCATCTGACCGACGAGGGCATTCCTACGCCGCGGATGTGCGAGCAGATGCGCAAAGAAGCAAAAGGCAAAGCCTATCACCGGGAAGTGAAAGCGGCATGGGCGATCGTTACCGTTCAAGGCATTTTGGACAACGATTTCTATATTGGCACCCTGCGGCAGGGTAAGTACACCCGTACCAAGATCAACGGCAAAGACGTGAAGCGAGATGAGGGCGAGCACATCGTCATTGAGAACCATCATCAGCCCATCATCGACTACCGCACCTTTGCCACCACCCGCGCCCTGCGGGAGAGCCGCACGACCTCCAACTATCGGGGCGTGAAGAAAAACGACAATGTGTACTCCGGTTTCCTTGTCTGCGGAGACTGCGGCAGTCCCATGTTCGCCATGAGCCGCCGGGACTTGGCTCCCGCCTACACCTGCGGCACCTATCACCGGCGCGGCCTCTCCGGCTGTACGGCTCACCACATCCGCGTAGATAAACTGGATGAGCTTCTGAAACGCTACGTCCGCAAGGTGTATGATAATTCCGAGAGCATGATCGCCCAGCTCAACGCCGATTTAGCCCGCGAGAACGACGACATCGTGGAAACCGAGCAGTCTGCCGACCATCTTGCCGAGGTGTTGGATGATCTGCAGGAGGAACTGCGGGTCACGAAGCGCCAGCGCATCCGGGATATCATGAAGCACCCGGAGCAGGAAGCGCTGTTGGAGGAAACCTACGACCGGATGGAAGCAGAGCTTCAAAAGAAGATTGAGGGAATCAATCACCAGATTGACCTTTTGTCCGACAAGCGCAACACCATCATTCAGGTCAACCGCGTAGCAAAGACGGCGCTGGATGTGTTCCGCGACATTCTTGAAAAGGACAATCTGGAGCGCACTGATCTGGAACTCATCATTCAGAAAATTTTCGTGTTTGAAGACCACCTCGAAGTGAAGCTCCAAAACGACATTGACGCGCTTCTGCACACCGATTCCATGGAGGACGCCGTAAATTTTAATTTCGGCACGGAAAACGATCAAATGACCGTCACCCAGTCGAGCAAAAACCATCCTGACCGGGTTTTCCGTGCCAATGTTATCAGTGACGGTGACCCGCTGGAGATTTACACGGAAAAGGACGGCGAGGTCATATTCAAAAAGTATTCACCCATGGGCGATCTGACGGACTTTGCCGCACAGATCGTGGACTCCATCGGCAAGAATACGGGCCATGTGGCAGCCGTGGCAGACCGCGACTCGGTCATTGCGGTCTGTGGTGCACCGAAGCGCGAGCTGCTGGAAAAGCGCAGCTCGCAGGAGCTGGAACAGCTGATGGAATCCCGGCGCATCTATCGCTGGATGGAAGGCGAGGGAAAGGTACACGCGGTGCAGGGCAGCGACCGATGGCATCTCGGCGTTGCTGCTCCGATCCTCTCCGAGGGCGATCTTATGGGCTGCGTGATGCTGCTTCTTGAGGAGGGAGAGAAGCCTTTGGGTGAATCCGAGCAGAAGCTGGTGCAGACCGTGGCGGGCTTTCTCGGCAGACAGATGGAAAACTGAACGCAGGGCTCCCGGTTTTCCGGGAGCCTGAGACTGTCAAAAAAGGCAGAGCTTTTTTGACAAAAAGCCTGCAGTCTGCTCGCGCAAAGTTTTGTCCGCCAACGGCGAACAAAATTCACACTCGCATCCTGATAAGTATTTTTCCCGAGAGCAGGGGCTCCCGTGAAAAATGATTTTACTTCTTCGCACCTGCGGGCACGAACGCTACGAGATTTTTCGACAAGCTGGGGCTCCCGGTTTTCCGGGAGCCTTTTGCATAGCAAAGCAGCGAAAAAAGTTGTGGCATACGGCGAAAAATTATGATATACTGCAAAATTAGGAAAGTATTGCTGACGGAAGGAGCAGACAATGGAGTTCGGTTCATTTCTTGGAAATGATGCGCTGAAAACGCGGCTTCATGCTGCCTTTTCGGAAGAAAAAATCCTGCACAGCTATGCCCTCTGCGGGCCTGCAGGCTCCGGACGGCACACCCTTGCCCGGCAGATGGCCGCCGCCATGCAATGCACAGGTGAGGGAAGGCTTCCCTGCGGTGTCTGCGCTGCCTGCAGAAAGGTCATGGGAAATGTACATCCGGATGTCATTACGGTGAATGATCCCGAACATAAGATGATTTCCGTGGATGTGATCCGCGAGATGCGTGCGGACGTTTTCCTTCGTCCGAACGAGGGAAAGCGGAAGATCTACATCCTTGAGCAGGACATGGGCGAGCCTGCGCAGAATGCGCTGCTCAAAATTTTGGAGGAGCCGCCTGTCTATGGCGTCTTTCTGATTCTGACGACCAACGCCGAAAAGCTGCTACCCACCATTCGCAGCCGCTGCGCGCAGCTGCACCTCGGCCCCGTGCCGCAGGAGGAGGGCATCCGCTGGCTGCAGAAGAACGGCCCGGAGCTGCCGGCATCGGCTTTTGCGGCTGCGCTTCACAGAAGCGGCGGTTATCTCGGCCCTGCGCTGGCACTTTTGCAGCAGGAAAGTGAGTTTCCGCAGGCAAGGCAGTTCGCCGAATGCTATGCCGCCTGCGATACGCTGGCGCTGCTGCGGCTGCTTTTACCGATGGAGAAGCTCAAACGCGACCAGCTGATACCAATCCTGACACGTATGCGGGAGGTACTGCTGTCGGCGCTGGAGGTGCGCAGCGGTCTGCCGGAAATGGGGCAGAACGAGAGCGCGATCCTTCGCAGCCGTACACCGGTGCAGATCCTGCAGGCGGCAAATGATCTGCAGACGGCTGTCGATGATCTGGGCGGAAACGTTTCTGTGGGCGCGGTCATCGGATGGCTGACCATCCGTCTGCGATAACAATGCAATTTTCAGTCCGCATCTTGCGGAGAACAGGAGATACAAATGGACGAATATACCCCCGATACCGAGCTTGTGCAGACATCTGAAAACGACGCTGCGCAGGGCGAACAGAAACTCAGCGGCATGATTAGCGTGGTTGATATTCGCTTTCGCAACAATGCAAAGACCTACTTCTTTGATCCGGACGGGCTGCAGCTCGCAGCCGGTGACCATGTGATCATCGACACCGCCCGCGGCGATGAATACGGCATCTGTGCCGGCGGCAACCATGAAGTTTCCGCCAGCGAGATCGTGCCGCCCCTGAGAAAGGTGCTGCGTGTCGCTACGGCGCAGGATGAGCGGGTCAACACCGAGAATCTGGAAAAGGAAAAAAAGGCGTACGATATATGCCTGCAGAAGATTGCGGAGCATGGACTGGAAATGCAGCTCGTTTCCGCAGAATGCGCCTTTGACGGCAGCAAGATCCTCTTCTTCTTCACGGCGGACGGCCGTGTGGATTTCCGTGAACTGGTCAAGGACCTGGCTTCCGTGTTCCGTACCCGCATCGAACTGCGTCAGATCGGCGTACGCGACAAGGCAAAGATGGTAGGCGGACTCGGTGTCTGCGGCAGACCCTTCTGCTGCAAGGAATTTCTGGATGACTTCCAGCCGGTATCCATCAAAATGGCAAAGACGCAGAATCTCAGCCTGAACCCGACGAAGATCTCCGGCACCTGCGGCAGACTGATGTGCTGCCTTAAATATGAGCAGGAGGCCTATGAGGATCTTCTGAAGACGGCACCGAAGGCGGAATCCTTCGTGGATACGCCCGACGGTCGCGGCACGATCACAGAAGTAAACCTGCTCAGGCAGAGCGTCAAGGTCCGCATGGAGGATCACCCGGAAAACATCGGCTGCTACCGCAACTGCGACATCTGCGTGCTGCGCAGCGGCAAGGCCCGCAAGAACGATCCGCCCATTCCGAAGGATCTTGCGCCGATTTCCTCTAAGCCCAGACCTGCAGAGAGAAAGTTTGCAGAGGAAGACAATGTTTTGCCGGAGCTGGTCTATTCCGATACAGTGACCAGTATTTCAAAACCGGCATCCGAGCCGGACGAAATGCCGGAGCAGACTCCGGAAATGCAGAACGAACAGCTGACGGCAGCACAGACTTCGAAGGCCGCAGCACACCGCAGACATCGCGGACATCGCGGCGGAAAGGGTTCACAGGAATCCAAAACGCCGAAGGATGCACAGGAAAGGTCCGAAAAGCAGGAGAGACCGGAGAAGAAGGAAAAATCCGACAGGAAGAGCGGCAGACAGCCGGAACGCAAAGAGCATAAAAACCAGGAAGCGAAGCCGCGGCCGACGGCGGAAAAGCCTGCCGGAGAAAAGAAAGATGCCGCAGCCTCTTCTGAAAACAAACCGCATACAGCCCATCGCCGCCATCATCGCAGTCGTAAGCCCTCCGGCGGCGCGGGCAGTCCCAAAGCAGAATCGTGAGCAGTGCATGACCCCGGGGCGTCCGTCCCGGGGTTTGCTGCTGTCAGAATTTACAGATTCGACATATCTTTCCCAAAAAACCTCTTGACTTTTTCCTTGTATCAGCTATTATATTACATGTTAGCACTCGACATGATTGAGTGCTAAAACATCATAAAACGGGCTGCGAAAAGCAGCCAGGATATAGGAGGAAACTATTATGAAACTGACTCCGCTGGCAGACAATGTCCTGCTCAAGAGCTCTGAAGCAGAAGAAAAGACCGCATCCGGCATCATCCTCTCCACGGCAACCAAGGAAAAATCCGTGATTTCCGAGGTCGTGGCTGTTGGGCCCGGCACCAAGGAAAACCCCATGACCGTCAAGGTCGGCGATAAGGTCATCACCGGCAAGTTCGCAGGTCAGGAACTGAAGCTCGACGGCGAAGAGTATGTGATCTGCAAGATCGCAGACATTCTGGCCGTTGTAAAGTAATTCGCATTTTTAAGAAAACGATTCTCAAAAAGGAGATTTTGAATTATGGCTAAACAGATTATCTACGGCGAAGAAGCCCGCAAGGCTCTGCTGAGCGGTATCGATCAGCTCGCCAATACTGTCAAGGTTACCCTGGGTCCGAAGGGCCGCAATGTCGTTCTCGGCAAGAAGTTCGGTGCTCCGCTGATCACCAATGACGGCGTGACCATTGCAAAGGATGTTGAACTGGAAGACGCTTTCCAGAACATGGGCGCACAGCTCGTTCGTGAAGTCGCCACCAAGACCAACGACATCGCAGGCGACGGCACCACCACCGCTACTCTGCTGGCACAGGCCATTATCCACGAAGGTCTGAAGAACGTTTCCGCCGGTGCGAACCCCATGGTCATGCGCAAGGGCATGATGAAGGCTGTTGAGACCACCGTGGAAGCCATCAAGGCCAACAGCGAGGTCATCAAGGGCTCCGACGATATTGCAAGAGTCGGCGCTGTTTCCTCCGGTGACGAGTCCATCGGCAAGCTGATCGCTGAAGCAATGGAAAAGGTTACCGCTTCCGGCGTTATCACCATCGAAGAATCCAAGACCGCAGAAACCGGTCTGGAAGTTGTCGAAGGCATGCAGTTCGACCGTGGCTACATCTCCCCCTACATGGTTACCGATACCGAGAAGATGGAAGCTGTCATCGATGAGCCGTATATCCTCATCACCGACAAGAAGATTTCCTCCATTCAGGAGATCCTGCCCATCCTCGAGCAGCTGGTCAAGGCCGGCAAGAAGCTCGTCATCATCGCTGAAGATGTTGAAGGCGATGCTCTGGCAACTCTGCTTGTCAACCGTCTGCGCGGCAACTTCACCTGCGTCTGCGTCAAGGCTCCCGGCTTCGGCGACCGCAGAAAGGAAATGCTGAAGGATATCGCAGTTCTGACCGGCGGCACCTATGTTTCCGGTGAACTGAACATGAACCTGACCGATGTGCAGGTTTCTGAACTGGGCCGTGCCCGTCAGATCAAGGTTTCCAAGGACAACACCGTCATCGTTGACGGCTGCGGCGATCAGAATGCCATCAAGGCTCGTGTTGCCGAAATCCGCAATACGCTGGCAGTCACCACTTCTGACTACGACAAGGAAAAGCTGCAGGAGCGCCTGGCTAAGCTGTCCGGCGGCGTAGCAGTCATCAAGGTCGGCGCACAGACCGAGGTCGCTATGAAGGAACAGAAGCTCCGCGTAGAAGACGCTCTGAACGCAACCCGCGCAGCTGTTGAAGAAGGTATCGTTGCAGGCGGCGGCACCGCTTATGTCAATGCAATCCCCGCAGTTGAAAAGCTGATCGCAAAGCTGTCCGGCGACGAAAAGACCGGCGCACAGATCATTGCCAAGGCTCTGCAGGCTCCGATCCGTCAGATCGCCGAGAACGCAGGCGTAGACGGCTCCATCGTCTTCGAGAAGATCCGCACCGCACGCAAGGTTGGCTACGGCTACAACGCTTACTCCGAGACCTACTGCGACATGATCCCCAGCGGCATCGTCGATCCGACCAAGGTCACAAGATCTGCTCTTGAGAACGCAGCTTCCATCGCTGCCTGCGTCCTGACTACCGAGTCCCTCGTGGCCGACAAACCCGATCCTCAGGCTGACGCTGCTATGGCAGCTGCTGCAGCACAGGGCGGCATGGGCGGTATGTATTAATCTTTTCTGCAGAGGAATCAATCCCTTTCAAAGATTTATAACCGAAAAAGAATGCCGGCACTCATTTGAGTGCCGGCATTTTTGATGCGGAAAATGCTTTGCGGCTTTTTGTGTACAATCTGAACATCAAGTCCCGATAAGATAATAAAATAGAATGAATATAGAAGATTTATAAATTGTTTTGAAAAAAATCCCCCAGGGGGGCTTACACAGAAAAAAGGAATCTGTTATCATGTAACCATCCATTGATGTATTATATACCGATCCGATCCTGATCCATAAAAACCGGTGCCGCTCTTGGGGAAGAAGCGGCACCGGTTTTTTGTTTCCGGATTGGTTTGGCTATTCGCCGATACAGCCTTCAAACAGTGGCGTGTGGGGTTGCCGACTCCGGAATTAATCATGAAACGAAGCGGCTTAATATAGGTCCGTTCATGAAAATTCGTGATGATCGGACAAAAATAAAAACAAAACAATAAAATACGATTTCGAAAAATATAGTTCTGATAGGATGTGAAATAAAGAATTATAATATATGATTATGAAATAATAACAACTGAAACAATTGACATTTGCGTGAGAGGAAAGTATGATATATTATAAGATCGCAAGAAATATGAACCTGCCGGTATTTATCCTGCAGCAGATACCCGATTGCTTTCTGCAGGATCGAGAGTAGGCAGATCATCGAAGAGGGCAAGGCACTTCTGAATACGCTTCGTGCCTGAAATTATTAAAGAAACGGCAGGGTGAGCAGATGAAACGCGAATACACCATCAAGAAAATTGCCGGTGCGCCGGACTGGAATGCGATTGAAACGGCCGAAATTGATACCTTATGCTGGACGCAGCCGCTGCCGATTCAGGCCTTTGCACAGGTTTGTTTTGACCAGCAGGCGCTGTATGTGCATCTGCGTGCGGTGGAAAAGGACATCCGCGCAGAGGAAACGGATGCGCTGGGCAGCCCCTGCAGCGACAGCTGCATGGAGTTCTTCTTCTGCCCGGTGGCAGGCGACCCGCGCTACTTTAACTTTGAGTTCAATCTGAATACCTGCCACTATATCGGCATCGGAACGAGCGGTGCAGATCTGACACGGCTGATTTCAGAAACCCCTTCGGACAGCGCGCTGTTTCAGCCGAAAGCGCAGCGGACGGCGGATGGCTGGGAGATTTTCTATCAGATTCCCTTCTGCTTCATCCGCAGATTCTTCCCGGCGTTCCGCCCGGAGGGTGAGATCTCCGGCAACTTCTATAAGTGCGGCGATCTGACGGTCCGGGAGCATTATCTGTCCTGGAATCCGATGACGAGTGAAACACCGGCGTTCCACCGAACCTGCGATTTTGGCAGCATCCGGTTTGAATAAGAGAAAAGGCAGGGAGAAAACATGCTTGCAATTATCAATGCGGAACTGGTTATGCGGGATCATCTGATTCCGGACGGCGTGGTTCTGATCGAGAACGGAATCATTCAGGCCTTCGGCAATGCAAAAACAGTTGCGGTTCCGGAAGGCTGTGAGATTCTTGATGCGCAGGGCGCATACGTTGGCCCCGGTATGATCGATATTCATACCCACGGCGCAGACGGCGTGTTCTTTACGGACGATCCGCTGCGCGCCTCCAGACATTTTATGAAGCACGGCACGACCACCGTCCTGCCCGCGCTCTATTACAGCATGAACACCGAGCAGTATGTGGCGGCGATCGAAAAGATCAAGGACGCCATGCAGCAGCCGGGCGGCGAAAACATCGACGGCTTCTACATGGAAGGCCCGTATCTGAACCCGAAGTTCGGCTGCGACAAGGAGCATAACCCCTGGAAGGGCCCCGTTGCAAAGGAAAACTATCAGCCGATCATCGATCACGCAGGCGAGTTGGCGCGTGTCTGGTGTCTGGCGCCGGAGCGTGAAAACATCCTGCAGTTCGTGCTGGATGCGAAAAAGGTCAATCCCAATGCCCGATTCACGGTCGCGCACAGCGAGGCAAGCCCCCAGCAGATCGAGTCGCTGATGCCCTACGGCCTTTGCATTGGCACCCATCATACCAATGCCACCGGCGACCGCTTCCGTTATTCGGAAACCCGCGGCGTGTGCGTTGACGAAGCGGTCAATAACAACCCCGACATTTACGCAGAGCTGATCTGCGACAGCCGCGGCATCCATGTTGATCCCTATATGCTGCGCCTTGTCCGCCGTATCAAGGGCGATGACCGTATCATTCTGATCTCCGATGTGTATGTGGCGGACGGCCCGGTACCTGAAGAGTTTGCCGGCGTGACCGACATCAATTTTGACTGGGCAGGGGAGATTGCCGGTTCCAATCTGACTTTGGAGATTGCCTGCCGCAACATGATGCGGCATACCGGCGCTTCTATCGTGGATGTGTTTAAGTATGCGTCGTATAATCCGGCCAAGGTGCTCGGCCTGACTGACCGCGGTGAGATCGCAGTCGGCAAGAGAGCAGACCTGGTTGTTGTCGATTATAAAATGAACGTACAAAATGTTATTTTCAAAGGAGAAGTACAATGAACGAATTTTTTGTATCCCCGGCAACCCGTGAAGGCTTCAAGTTTGAGCCGAACACCAAGATGAGCTTCAACCCGGCAGAGTTTGTTCCTTTCAAGGACCGTGAGGTCTGCGAGCGCGTGCGCAATATGAGCGGCGCAGAGCTGGAAAAGCGCGAAGCATGGTGGCATCCCGAATTCCAGGTCAAGGTCATGATGAACCCGCATCCCGTGCTGATCGCAACGCTGTTCTCCCGTCTGAAGGCAGCTTCCGAGGCAGGCAAGCCCTTCTCCATGATTCTGGGCAACCCGGAACCCGAAACCTACATCCCGCTGGCACAGCTGATCAACTATTTCCAGGTTGACTGCTCCAAGGTTCACATCTTCGCAGAGGATGAATGGGCAGACGATCAGGGCAACGTTGCTCCCGAGACCTACGAAGCAGGTTTCGTTCACAGCATGATCAAGTATCTCGTCATGCAGATCGACCCGAAGCTGCGTATGCCGATGACCAACGTCCACTATCCGACCACGCAGAACATCAACTACTACTCCGAGATCATCAATGACGTCACCGAAGGCGGCGCTGACATCATTTCCACCAGCCCCGGCTGGACCGGCCACGTTGCATTCGTTGACCCGATCCCCGAATTCATCGGCAGCGGCGACATCGAAGAATGGCTCTCCAAGCCCGCACAGCTGGTCACGCTGACTCCGATGACCCTGATGCAGAACTCTCTGAACGGCACCTTCGGCCAGTCCGGCGATATCGCAAACGTACCGCCCAAGGCTGCAACCATCGGCCCGATCGACGTCATGCGCGCAAAGGAACGCATTGAAGTTCATGCACTGGCAACCAACGGCACCTTCTCTTCCTGGCAGAGAATGACCTCCCGTCTGGTCACCCACGGCCCGGTCACACCTTACGTCCCCAGCTCCATGCTGCAGACCAAGAAGACCCAGGTCTACATCTCCGACGAACTGGCAGCTCCGTTTGCCTGCTGGGAAAAGGTCGGCTACTAAGCTTTATCTATCCAAAAATGTGCCGAAAAGGATTTCCTTTTCGGCACATTTTGCGTATGTACTATTTTCGCCGATAGAACAATTGGCTGATTATCGGCTTGCGGGTAATTCTGCGCTATATTTGAATACTGCTGCGAAATACCATTGTACAAACGGGAGTTCTGACAGAGAATTTGGTTTTTCAAAAAAATGCAGCCGGGTAACGAAATACCCGGCTGCATTCATTATGCAGTTAATTGACAACAGTTTCGCAGAACCGCTGCAGGATGGCCGCCTGCGCACGCTGCGTGGAATCGATGTCTACATTCTCGCAGGCGTATGCATTGTTTCCGTCTATCGGATCATAGGCCAGCGTGCCGCCCATGACATAGCCGTCACCGCAGCTGATCATCAGCTTTTCAGAGGTGAACTGCTCGCCGTTTACCCAAAGATCGTATGGAATCGCATCTTCTGCCAACGCCGCCGTCGGCAGAAGACAGAAAACCAAAGCGCAGCACAGAAGCAAACTCAAGATTCTTTTCTTCATTTTCATCCCTACCGTTAAAGAAGATTTTTCAGCAAAAGAAAACAGTTTTTTGATGATATCCTTCATTCCGGAATCAGATTATACAAAAGGATGCAATGATACAATCTTCCAGTTTCATTGTAAAACATATGCAGACTGTTTGCTAGAAAAAGCTTCCCGGCAGACAAAATGACATGCCTTATTCCGCTTCGGCGGTTCTTCTGCATTCCTGCCGGGCACGGTTTCTGTCGTAGCCCTTTTTGTTCGGCGCGATCCTTGTGACCGGACAGACGCCGTTCCAGCTGCCGCGCTGCTTTTCATGAAATTCCCTGCGCATTTTTTTGCTTTGCTTTTCGATAGGAACCAAATTCATTTTGGATGCACCTCTTCCTTTTTTGTGTTTTATATTGCAAATAGATTACAATTTCAGATTTTTCTTGCATTTTCTCTGAAAATCGTGTATCCTTCAACATTACTCTTTGAGAGAATTTCAGAAGGAGGCGAAAGCCATGCAAACCATTCGTTTTCCAGTCATTGACCTCGCGGAGACCGGGCAGAACATTGAAAGACTCCGGAAAAAACGCGGTCTGTCTGTCCGGGATCTGCAGTCTTATTTCGGCTTTGAGCAGCCGCAGGCCATCTATAAATGGCAGCGCGGCCAGAGCCTTCCCACCGTAGACAACCTGTATGCGCTCGGCGTATTGCTGGATGTGGCTATGGACGAGATTCTGGTTTCAGCAAAGCCTGAAGTGAATAAAAACTTTGCAGAGCAGCAGGCTTCCGCCTGCTGCTCTGATCATTTCTGCCGGCTGTTTTGGATGCAGCAGAACTTCGGATGCGGTCTGACCATTTTTCCTTCGCCAGCCTTTGCAAAGCAATGGCTCTGCAAAGACCGCTTCTGGATATGCGTTCAAAGAACGCAAAAACATGTGATTCATCTCGTATTTTCAAGAAATACATATTAGGGAGATGTCAGGGCAAAGTTGGATCCGGCGTAGGCGGGATGGAAGCAGAGCGGTTGTCGGTGCGCGGTTGGGGAAAGGCGTGGCGGCAAAAACTCCTGCGGATTGTCCCTGCAATCTGTGTTAATAAAGCATGCAGCGTTATTGTTCATCTGCACCTGAACCGGCCTTTTCGAATCCTGATCCTGCCGCACCCAAAGCAGCCGGCACGGCGCGGCTTATGCCGCACCGGTCATGCGCTCAAGGACATCGGCAAAGGAGTCATTCACATCGAAGGGCGCATCGTAGCGCACTTCGGTGCTGACAAGTGCCAGATCAAGCTTCGCGGAGATCTCATCTGCCTGACG
>JAEDIZ010000101.1 GCA_016296635.1 Oscillospiraceae bacterium | reverse complement strand
GCATGACCTTCGGCGAGCTGGCCTCCTGCACCGGCGGCGGCGTACAGACCCCGGGATATATGGGCCATGGCCGTCACTTCATTGCTTCCAAGAAGTTCATCGCTGCCGAAGGCGGCATCGAGCGCATCGTATGGATGCCCAAGGAACTGAAGGACGATGTTGCGGACAGACTCAACAAAACCGCAAAGGAACTGTACGGTATTGAGAACTTCACCGATATGATCGCGGACGAAACTGTGACCACGGACTGTGAAGAGCTGATGGCGTTCCTGACGGAAAAGAACCACCCGGTTCTGTCCATGGAGTCCCTGCTGTAAGTTCTATCAGGATTCCGGCAAATATATATCAAAAATGGGAGAGCAAAAGCTCTCCCATTTTCTTTTTGGATGTGTTATACTGAAGAAAATGTCGAGGCATGCAGACCTGCTGCCTCATGAAAGGAAATCTGTTATGTTCGAGATCACATTTCAGTTTGAGAACGGCGCTTCGGAAGTAAAATTCTCCGCAGCACCGAATACAACAGTTTTGGATGCGGCCCGGGCGGCAAATGTGGCCATCGATGCGCCCTGCAACGGCAACGGTTCCTGCGGCAAGTGCCGCGTGAAGCTGGTGGAGGGCAGCGTGGAGAGCGTGCCGTCCCACCATATTTCGCAGGAGGACTATGATGCAGGATGGCGGCTCGGCTGCGCCAGCAAAATTGTCTCCGATGTAACGGTCATGGTGCCGGACATCGCGTCTGCCTATCAGAGCCGCATGAAAACGGCGGATCTGTCTACCGGTGAAGAAATCGCGGTATTTGAAAATCTGCAGGCGCAGATCAAAAATGCCGGTGTGGAGTTTTCCAACCGCTTTGTCAAGCTGGCAGTTTCCATGGAAGAGCCATCACTGGATGACACCATGCCGGATACGGAGCGTTTCAGCTGGGCTGTGCAGGAGACTTCCGGATGTGAAAAAGTGGAGCTGACATTCTTTGCGGTGAAGAAGCTGGCAAAGACGCTGCGCGAGGCGAATTTCTCCGTGCAGGCCATCGGCGAACAGAAGGACGACGTTTTCACGGTTTATGATGTTGTGTCCGGCGATGATGCGATCCCGCTTTGCGGCTGCGCCATTGATATCGGCACGACCACCGTTACCGGCGTTCTGATGGATTTGGAGAACGGAAAGCTGCTGGCGAAGGCCTCCTCCGGCAACGGTCAGATCCGTTACGGCGCGGATGTCATCAACCGCATCATTGAGCAGTCCAAGCCCGGTGGCATCAAAAAGCTGCAGGACGCCATCATCAAGGAAACGCTGACGCCGATCATTGCGGCCATGTGCCAGTCGGCAAAGCTGCCGGTGACCAGAATCCTTCGGATGTGCATCGCCTCCAACACCACGATGAACCATCTGCTTTTGGGAGTGGACGCAGGTCCGGTGCGCATGGAACCCTATATTCCTACCTTCTTCCGCTGGGACGGTCTCAAGGCCATCGATCTTTCACTGCCTGCCAACCCCAATGCAAGGGTTCTGCTTGCACCCAACATCGGTTCCTATGTCGGCGGCGACATCACAGCCGGTGCGTTTACAACGCTCATTTGGGACAAGGACGAATTCTCTTTGTTCATTGATCTCGGTACCAACGGCGAGATTGTATTCGGCAACCGCGACTTTATGATGTCCTGCGCCTGCTCCGCAGGCCCTGCCTTCGAGGGCGGCGATATCTCCTGCGGTATGCGTGCAACCGACGGTGCTATCGAAGCGGTTTCCATTGACCACGATTCCATGGAACCCACCGTGGAGATTGTCGGCGAGCTGGGACAGAAGCCCGTGGGCATCTGCGGCTCCGGCATCATCGATGTGATCGCGGAGCTTTACCGCACCTCCATCATTTCCTCCAAGGGCAAGTTTTGCCGGGAGGGCAGCCGTGTGGCCTTTGACGAACACGGCATGGGAAGATATATTCTTGCTGCCGCGGATGAGAGTGCCGCCGGACGCGAAATCTCCATTACGGAAGTCGATATCGAATCCTTTATCCGTGCCAAGGGCGCAATTTTCTCTGCCATCAATATTATGCTGTCCAGCCTCGATATGGATGTGAGCGTCCTGGAGCATGTCTATGTAGCAGGCGGTATCGGCAGCGGCATCAACATGGAAAATGCCGTCCGCATCGGTATGCTGCCGGATATTGACCGGAGTCTGTTTGAGTATCTCGGCAATACATCTCTGGCAGGCGCGTATGCTATGGCACTTTCCGAGAATGCCGACGAAAAGGTACATGAGCTTGCAGCCAACATAACCTATCTTGAGCTTTCGACAAATCCGAGATATATGGACGAATTTGTGGCGGCATGCTTCCTGCCTCATACAGACAGTTCTCTGTTCCCGTCCAGTGTACAGGAGTAATAGACGATGCAGGTGCAGAATAATAAAGAAGAAGTACCATTTGCCCACTATGAGGCAAAGTTCCGGGAACTGGATCCCCAAGAAGCCGCCATGCGCTGCGGCGTACCCTTTGACGGAAAGGCGTTTTCGATTCGGCTTCTGGGCGTAAACTATCAGATTGCATGGCCGGACTATGCCATCCGCGCAGAAGAAGCGGATGCTTTTGCACTAAAGAATATTCCTTGTCAGACTTTTTTGCTCCGTTTTCTGCTGGAAGGCCGGCAGGCGGGACTGTTCCGGGAGTATAAGACTTTCCGGGAGATGCCATGGGGCGAAATGTATATCGGCCCCTACACGGGCAGATGCCTCACAAGAGCTGCGTTTACCTTCGGCACCCGTGCGGTAAAGTTTGCCGCAGCCTGCGAAAAGATGGGCGCAAAGAAAATTCCCCACGGAGACGCCGGTTATGAGTTTGAACTGCTGGACGGCTATAAAATGCAGATCATGGTCTATGAGGCAGATGAGGAATTCGCGCCGACCAGTCAGATCCTCTATTCTGATAACTTTGCCGACGGTTTTGCGGCGGAGGATCGCGTTGTGGCAGGGGATATCCTGATTTCGGCCATCAAGGCAAAAATGTAAATTATCTTCATAAGAATACAAAGGAGAAAAAGACATGGAGTTTACCTATTCGGGTCTGCGGGCCACGCTGGAAAGAGTCAAGGTCACAGACGTTGAGATCGACCATCAGCTGGAGCGGATGCAGCAGCAGAATCCCTGCATTCACGTCATTACGGATCGCCCGGCACAAAACGGTGACGAACTGGTTCTAGACTATGCGGGCTTCTGCGACGGCAAGCAGTTCGAGGGCGGCACCGCCGAAAAGCAGACCCTGACCCTTGGCAGCGGGATGTTCATTCCCGGCTTTGAAGAGCAGCTGATCGGCACGAACCCCGGTGATGACGTGACCGTCCTCGTTCGGTTTCCGGACGAATACCACGCGGAGGAACTGGCGGGCAAGGCTGCTGAGTTCCGCTGCCATGTCCACGAGATCCGCACCAGCACGCTTTATAATCTGGATGATAACTTTGCAAAAGAAGCTTTCGGCCTGCAGAACTATGAAGTGCTGCGCGCCAAGGTTGCAACCGATATGCAGGCATATTATGATGCACAGAGTGAGCAGGAGCTGCGGCAGAAGCTGCTGCGGCAGGCGGCCATGACGCTAAGCTATACGCCGACGGTGGCGGAGCTGGCGGAAGCTGTCAATGAGCAGATCGAAAATCTGCGTGCGCAGCTGGCACAGAGAGGCTTGACGCTTGAAGCTTACTGCCAGTTTACCGGTTCTTCCGAAGAGCAGCTTCGTAATGACGCCCGCGCGGATGCGGAGGAGGCGCTTCGCACGCAGAAAGCGGTGGAGAGAATCGCAGAACTTGAAGAAGTGACTACGGACGAGCAGGAAATGAACGAGCAGCTGGAGTTGGTCTGCCGTCACAATAACATGACCATGGAAGAACTGAAGCCCTATCTGGATGAAACCTTCTATGCCGCGGTTCGACGCAGCGTCATCACGGGAAAGGTGCTGGAACTGCTCAGACAAAAGGCTGTTGTCACGGTCACGGATGCAAAGCCCATTGCATAAAAACCGTATGATTTCAACAAAAAACAACAGGAAAATTTGAGCGCTTTTTCTTTACTTCCTATATCTTTTTCCTTGACAAGCCATATCTTTGGTGATATACTCTGCATGTAATCGATAATAAGGTATCGATTGAAGCGCTGGCAATGCAGAGGAAAAAACAGCGCACATATCGAAATACATTTCCGGGGGAGTAAAGAGCCCGGAGTATAAGGAGGAACTATCAATGGCAATCGAATTCAAAGATGGTAAGTATGTTGCACCTGATGGCCGCGTAACGCTGGACCCGACAATTTATAAGGACTGGCAGATCGCAGAAGAAGCAGAGAAGACTCTGCCTCCTGTTGATTTCTTCCGTGAAAAGCTCGGCCTGCTGCCTGAGGAAATCATTCCTTACGGAAAGACTCCGAAGATCGACTTCATCAAAGTCATGAATCGTCTGAAGGATAAGCCCGACGGCAAGTTCATCGAAGTTACTGCTATCACCCCGACTCCGTTCGGCGAAGGCAAGTCCACCGTTTCCCTCGGCCTGATCGAAGGTCTCGGCAAGCTCGGCCTGAATGTCGGCGGCGCTCTGCGTCAGCCCTCCGGCGGCCCGACCATGAATGTCAAGGGTACTGCAGCAGGCGGCGGCAACGCTCTTCTGATGCCGATGACTGAGTTCTCCCTCGGTCTGACCGGCGACATCAACGACATCATGAACGCACATAACCTGGCTATGGTCGCTCTGAACGCCCGTATGCAGCACGAGCGCAACAACAACGACGAATGGCTGGCAAGCAAGGGCCTGAAGCGCCTCGACATCGACCCCAAGCGTATTGAGATGGGCTGGGTCATGGACTTCTGCGCACAGGGCCTGCGCAACATCATCATCGGCATCGGCGGCCGTCTGGACGGCTACATGATGGAATCCAAGTTCGGCATCGCTGTCGGTTCCGAGCTGATGGCTATCCTGGCTGTTGCCCGCGATCTGAAGGATCTGCGTGAGCGTATCGGTAAGATCGTTGTAGCATATTCCCGCAGCGGCGAGCCCGTCACCTGCGAAGACCTCGAAGTTGCAGGCGCTATGACTGCATGGATGCGTAACTGCATCAACCCGACCATGTGCTACTCTGTTGAGCATCAGCCGGTTCTTGTCCATGCAGGCCCGTTCGCAAACATCGCTATCGGCCAGTCCTCCGTTATTGCTGACCGCCTGGCTCTGAAGCTGTTCGACTATCATGTCACCGAATCCGGCTTCGCTGCTGATATCGGCTTTGAAAAGTTCTGGAACGTCAAGACCCGTCTGTCCGGCCTGACTCCGAACGTCTCTGTTCTGGTCGCAACCGTTCGTGCTCTTAAGATGCATGGCGGCGGCCCGAAGGTCACCCCGGGTGCTCCTCTTGCTAAGGAATACACCGAAGAGAACCTCGAACTGCTCGAAAAGGGCACCTGCAACCTGTTCCACCATGTTGCTACCATCAAGAAGTCCGGCATCAACCCGGTCGTCTGCATCAACCGTTTCTTCACCGATACCGACGCAGAAATCGCTCTGCTGAAGAAGCTCTGTGCTGAGCACGGTGTCCGCTGCGCAGAATCCAACCACTGGAGATACGGCGGCGAAGGCGCAATCGAACTGGCAAAGGCTGTTGTGGAAGCTTGTGAAGATCCCGTCGAAGTCAAGTTCCTGTACGACCTGGATATGCCGCTGCGTCAGCGCGTTGAGCTGATCGCAAAGGAAGTCTACGGCGCTGACGGCGTTGACTGGGCTCCTCTGGCTGTTCAGAAGGCTGAACGCTTCGAAAGCGATCCCAAGTACAAGGATTACTGCACCATGATGGTTAAGACCCATCTGTCCCTGTCCGACGATCCCACCAAGAAGGGCGAGCCGAAGGGCTGGCGTCTTGCAATCCGTGACATCCTTGAATACGGTGGCGCAAAGTTCCTCTGCCCGATGGCGGGTACGATTTCCATGATGCCCGGTACTGCTGCGAACCCCGCATACCGCCGCATCGACGTCGACACCGAGACCGGCAAGGTCAGCGGCCTGTTCTGATTTAGAAAACTCTACGAGATTGTGCGCAGGGGGTGGGGCTTGCCCCACCTCCTGCATTCTTTTATGAAGGAGAACAGTATGGACTATACAACAAAATCCTGCCGTGAGTTTGTCACGGTTCTGGCATCCAATGAACCCGCACCCGGCGGCGGCGGTGCTTCCGCGCTGGTGGCGGCTCTCGGCACGGCCCTTGGCAATATGGTCGGCTCTCTGACCGTTGGCAAGAAGAAGTATGCCGAGGTTGAAGAAGAAATCAAGGCTCTGATGGCAAAGTGCGATGCGCTGCAGACGGCACTGCTCGATCAGGTTCCCGCGGATGCAGAGGGCTTTATCCCGCTGTCCAAGGCTTACGGCATCCCGAAGGATGACCCCTCCAGACCCGAGATCATGGAGAAGGCCACCATTACTGCATGCCAGGTTCCCATGCACATCATGGAGCTGTGCTGCGAAGCACTCGACTGCATCAAGGTCTTTGCCGATAAGGGTTCTCGCCTGGCTGTTTCCGACGCAGGCTGTGGCGCGGTTATCGTGAAGTCTGCCCTGCAGGCAGCATCTCTCAACGTGTTCATTAACACCAAGACTTTGCAGAACCGCACGGTCGCAGAAGAAATGAACGCAAAGTGCCTCGGCATGCTGGAAACCTACGGCAAGCTGGCTGATGAAATTTTTGAAACCGTAAAAGCCGGTTTCTTCAAATAACGGGAGGAACAGAAAATGGCAAAACAGTTACTGGCAAAAGAAGTTACCGCAGCTATGGTCGAAAAGCTGCAGGCTAAGGTTGCAGCGCTGAAGGAGCAGGGCATCAACCCGAAGCTCGGTATCATCCGCTGCGGTGAGAATCCCTCCGACCTTTCCTATGAGCGCGGCGCAACCAAGCGCGCAGAGGAAGTCGGCGTGGAAGTTGAAAAGTTCGTGCTGCCCGAGGATGTCACAAAGGAAGAACTGCTGGCAAAGATCGATGAGATCAACGCTAACGATTCCATCCACGGCGTTCTGATGTTCCGCCCGCTGCCCAAGCATCTGAAGGCAGATCAGGACGAGATCTGCAACCGTCTGAAGGCCGAGAAGGATATCGACTGCATGACCGATCTCTCCAACTCCGGCGTGTTCACCGGCAAGAAGCTGGGCTTTGCACCCTGTACTCCGCAGGCCTGCATGGAAATTCTTGACTACTACGGCATCGACTGCAAGGGCAAGAATGCGGTTGTTATCGGCCGCAGCCTCGTCGTCGGCAAGCCCGCAGCCATGATGCTGCTGGCAAAGAACGCTACCGTTACCGTCTGCCATACCAAGACCGTTGATGTGGCTTCCGTTGCAAGAAATGCGGACATCATCGTTTCCGCAGCAGGCGTTCTGAAGAGCCTGACCAAGGAATTTGTTCGTCCCGGTCAGATCGTCATCGACGTGTCCATGAACTGGGATCCCGATAAGGTCACCTCCAAGGGCAAGGGCG
>JAEDIZ010000100.1 GCA_016296635.1 Oscillospiraceae bacterium | reverse complement strand
AGGTTTTATGCGACCTGCAAGCATTTTTTCTATAATTCAACTGTCAAACTCCCGAAGAAAAAATCTCTTGTTATTCTGCGAATTTTCATGTAAAATGATACTGTTATGTATCAGGAGGTTCTAATATGCAATGGATCGAAGTGACCATCAAAACTGCACCATCTGCCATTGATCTTGTGGGCGAACGGCTGACCGTTTTGGGTTTTGACAGCTTTATTATCGACGACGAAACCGATTTTCATGAGTTTTTGGAAGAAAACCGGCAGTACTGGGACTATGTAGATGAGGAACTGGAAAAGAAAATGCAGGGCATCAGCCAGATCCGTCTGTATTTAGAAGACAAGCCGGATGCTCCCGAAAACGTTTCCCTTCTGCGAGATCAGCTTCAGGCCCTTCGTCTGCAGTATCCGGGCACGGAGTTTGGCTCTTTGGAGCTTGCGCTCGAACATGTGCAGGATGAGGATTGGGAAAACAACTGGAAACAGTACTATCAGCCCCTGCCCATTGGCAAAAAGCTTTTGGTCGTTCCGGAATGGCTGCATCCGGAGAATCCGGAAAACCGGGTCGAGGTTTTACTTGATCCCGGCATGATCTTCGGCACCGGCGCGCATGCATCTACGCAGATGTGTATGCGCGAACTGGAGCATGCCATTCAGGGCGGTGAAAATGTGCTGGATCTCGGCTCCGGCAGCGGTATTCTGTCCATTACCGCGCTTCTGTTGGGCGCAAAACACGCCACCGGCGTGGACATTGACCCGAAAGCAGAGGATATTGCCCGGGAAAATGCCGCCATCAATCAGCTGTTCTCCAATCGTTTTACAGCGGTTACCGGCGATGTTATCAGCGATCAGGCCATGATGGAATCACTCAAGGATCATTATGACATCGTGCTTGCCAACATCGTAGCCGATGTGATCATTCCGCTCAGCCCCGTTGTTCCGAACTTTTTGTCTGAAGGCAGCGTATTCATCTGCTCCGGCATCCTTTCCACCCGTCTGCATGAGGTCACCGACGCGATTGAAGCTGCCGGCATGCAGGTGCTTTCCACCGAGCAGCAGGATGACTGGTGCCGCATCACCGCCGTGTTGGGTGAGGCATGATCTGTCTGCATACTTCCCGCCAGTAAGGAGGCATTAAGCCTTGCGTATTTTTTCATACCGCAACAAACGCAATCTGCGCATTACGCTGCTGATCATTCTGGGCGCAGCGCTGCTGATCGCCGCGATTGTATTCTGCAGATTTCTCTATCTCGGCCGTTATATCAAATATGAAAACGGCAAAGCGAAGCTGGATTACGATCAGAAAATCGTACCGACCGGCACTCTTTCGGAAAAGCCGGATCCTGCCGATTTCCCCTTTGAAACAGATCTCAATGTGCTGCCTGCCGATGGTGAAACGCCCACGTTGGAGCTGCAGCTGAACGGCTATTATATTACCACCACCATGCTTATGAAGCATCTTGACGAGGTAAAGGCCGCGCTTGACGATTTGCAGGGCTGTAACGCCATTCTGATCGATGTCAAGAGTGTGTTCGGCAACTACTACTATTCCTCGGAGCTTCCCGGAAGCGTGAAAGCCGACGCAGATATTGAAGCGATCGATGCGCTGATCAAGGAACTGGCTTCCACGCCAAAGCTTGCGCTGATTGCCCGGGTTCCCGCTTTCTCCGAGCCGAACTATGCAGAAAAGCATCAGGCGCAGGCGCTTGCCATGTCCTCCGGCGCTCTGTGGATGGACGGCCGCCGCTGCTACTGGCTCAATCCCTATGACAAGAGTGTGCAGGGTCTGCTCTGTTCCATCGCATTGGAGCTGAAAACGCTGGGCTTTGATGAAGTTCTGTTCGATGATTTCTATCTGCCGAACGATGACGATATTCGCTGGCCCTATGACGATATCACACGTCCGGAAGCTGTTCTGGACGCCGCAGATAACATCGCCGCCAATCTGGAAGGCTCCGGTTTGGGTGTCTGCTTCGGCACCCGCGAGCCTGCAGTCGCAGAATATGCCGACCGCATCTTTGTAACCACAGATCAGGCTTCGCAGGTCGACAGCGTCATGTCTTCCGTCAAGGATATGATGGAGGCACCCGAACGGCAGGTCGCATTTTTGACCGTCTCCCGGGATACACGATTTGATGCCTGCAGCGTTCTGCATCCGCTTCTCGATCTGAACTGAAATTATATGAACAGCGCCCCATCATTTGAGTGACGGGGCGCTGTTTCTTGTGTTTACTTTTGATTACAGCAGTTCGTAGATCAGATCGGTATATTCTGCTGCGTTTTCAATGGGCAGATCTGCCATGAGAAGCGCCTGCGCATGCAGAATCTTCACAAGCTTTGCAGCCTTGCCCTGATCCTGCGCCACGGCGATCTGCAGCTTGCCGAACACCGCATGGTCAGGATTGAGCTCCAGAACGCGGTTCGCCTTCATATCGGCATCGGGATTGAGGCGCTTAAAGTATTTTTCCATTTCGAAGGTCATGCCTTCCGCAGGAACCATGCAAACCGGATGGCTGCCGAGATTGCTGCTCAGCCGCACTTCCTTGACGCGCTCGCCCAGCGTTTCCTTGATGAAATCAATGGTCTGCTTTGCCTTCTCAGTTTTCTCCTCGGTGCACTTCTTCTCCTCGTCGGATGCAAGGCCGAGATCCTCCTGCGTGACGGAGCGGAATTCCTTTTCGCCGTATTTCATCAGCGTCTGCGGAATGAAACCGTCCACTTCCTCGGTCATGAACAGGACATCATAGCCCTTGGCCTTCAGCGTTTCCATCTGCGGAAGCTGCGCCAAGCGCTCGCGGGTCTCGCCGGAAGCATAATAGATATACTTCTGCTCCTCGGGCATTGCTGCGGTGTAATCCTTGAAGGAAACGAGCTTCTCCTCCTTGCTGGACCAGTAGAGCAGCAGATCCTGCATGGTTTCCTTTTTCGCGCCGTAATCGTTGAGAGTGCCGTACTTCAGCTGCGTCGCGAACCCGGCATAGAACTTTTCATACTTCTCGCGGTCATTCTCCATCAGCTTCTGCAGCTCTGCCTTGATCTTCTTCTCCAGATTTTGGGCAATGAACTTGAGCTGACGGTCGTGCTGCAGCATTTCACGGGAGATATTGAGGCTCAGATCCTGCGAATCCACCACGCCGCGGACAAAGCGGAAGCAGTCCGGCAGCAGATCTGCGCAGTTTTCCATGATCATCACACCGGAGGAATACAGCTGCAGGCCCTTCTTAAATTCCTTAGTATAGAAATCATAGGGAGCCTTCGCCGGAATGTAGAGCAATGCCTTGTAGGACACCGCGCCCTCTACGCTGGTATGGATCACCGCAACGGGATCTTCAAAATCAAAGAAATGTTCCTTGTAGAATTCGTTGTATTCTTCCTCGGTCACATCCTTCTTGGCCTTCTGCCAGATAGGAACCATGGAATTGAGGGTTTCGATCTCCTTATAGGATTCATATTCCGGTTTCTCGGAATCCGCAGTGCCTTCCTTGACGCGGGTCTTTTCCACTTCCATCTTGATCGGATAGCGGATATAGTCGGAATACTTGTGAATGAGGTTCTGCAGCTCCCATGACTGCAGGAAGCGGGAGTAGTTCTCGTCCTCGGTATCGGCCTTGAGCTTCATGATCACATCCGTGCCGACATTTTTCTTGGTGCATTTGGCAATGGTATAGCCATCTGCGCCGGAAGATGTCCACATATATGCCTCATCGCTGCCGTATTTCCTGGAGATGACTGTCACGGTATCTGCCACCATGAATGCAGAATAGAAACCGACGCCGAACTGGCCGATGATGTCCACATCCGCATCCTTGCCCTTGTCCATCTCCTGCTTGAACTGCAGGCTGCCGGAGCGGCAGATGGTGCCGAGGTTCTTTTCCATTTCGTCCTGATCCATGCCGATGCCGTTATCGCGCACCATGATAGAGCGGTTTGCCTCATCAACAGAAAGTTCAATGGCAAAATCACTGCGGTTCAGACCGACATTTTCATCTGTCAGCGCCTGATATGCCAGTTTGTCGATGGCGTCAGAGGCGTTGGATATGATCTCACGCAGAAAAATTTCCTGGTGGGTATAGATGGAATTGATCATCAGATCGAGCAGGCGCTTGGATTCCGCCTGGAATTGTTTCTTTGCCATAATTTCACATCCTCCTAATTTTAGCACTCACATGATATGAGTGCTAATTTGTATTATAGTACGGTTTTTCCATTTTGCAAGTCTTTTCTTGAAAATTCATAATCTGTTCAGAAGCCCGCTTTCTTTCGCACCGGAAGTATGGTAAAATGAAAAAAACTGTTGAAGGAGCTACTTTGCATGGTAACACTTAATAATATCGGTATGCAGTTTGGCGGCAGCGTGCTGTTCAAGAATGTAGATCTGACCTTTACACCGGGCAACTGCTACGGCGTCATCGGCGCCAACGGCGCAGGCAAGTCCACGCTGGTCAAAATTCTGTCGGGTGCGTTGGAGCCCACCTCCGGTCAGGTCATCGTCAAGCCCGGTGCAAGAATGTCCGTTCTGAAGCAGGATCAGTTCCGGTATGACGAGTATACGATCCTTGACACCGTCATTATGGGCAATCAGCATCTGTATGACGTGATGAAGGAAAAGGACGCGCTTTATGAAAAGCCGGACTTCTCCGAAGAAGACGGCATGCGCGCCAGCGAGCTGGAAACGGAATTTGCGGAAATGGACGGCTGGGAAGCAGAATCCGATGCCAGTAAGCTGCTGCAGGGGCTTGGCGTTCCCGTGGAGCTGCACGGCGATCTCATGGCAAACACTGACGGCCGACTGAAGGTCAAGGTGCTGCTGGCGCAGGCGCTTTTCGGAAAGCCCGATATCATCGTGCTTGACGAGCCTACCAACAACCTCGATATTGAAGCCATCCGCTGGCTCGAAAACTTCATTTTGGACTACGAGGACACCGGCCTTGTCATCGTGGTCAGCCACGATCGCCATTTCCTCAACACCGTCTGCACCCACATTGTCGATATCGACTACGGTAAGATCAAGCTCTATGTCGGCAACTATGATTTCTGGTATGAATCCTCGCAGCTCATTCAGCAGCTCATCCGCAACAAGAACAAACGCGCCGAGGAAAAGATTGCCGAGCTGCAAACCTTCATTGCCCGCTTTGCCGCCAACAAGGCCAAGAGCAAACAGGCGACCTCCCGCCGCAAGCTGCTGGACAAGCTTTCCGTTGAAGAGCTTCCCGCCTCCTCCCGCCGCTATCCCTTCGTGGGCTTTGAGCGTGAGCGCGAGGTCGGCAAGGACATTCTGTTCGTGACCGAAGTTTCCAAAACCGTTGACGGCGTGAAGCTGCTGGACAAGGTCAGCTTCATCGTGAACAAAAATGACAAGATCGCTTTTGTCGGTGAAAATGAACTGGCGCAGACCACCATGTTCAAAATCCTCATGGGCGAACTGGAGCCGGATGAAGGCAACGTCAAATGGGGACAGACCGTCACGACCTCCTATCTTCCCAAGGACAATACCGACTACTTTGAAGGCTGCACCGATTCTCTGGTGGACTGGATCCGTCCGTATTCGGCAAAAAAGGACGATGTCTATCTGCGTGGCTTTTTGGGCAGGATGCTGTTCTCCGGTGAAGAAGTCTTCAAGCCCGTCAATGTGCTGTCCGGCGGCGAAAAGGTGCGGTGCATGCTCTCGCGGATGATGCTCTCCGGCGCAAATGTCATTTTACTGGATCAGCCCACCAACCATCTCGACATGGAAGCCATTCAGGCCGTCAACAAAGGCGTCTGCGCCTTCCCGGGAAATGTCCTGCTGGCAAGCCATGACCATGAGCTGCTGCAAACCTCCTGCAACCGCGTCATTGAATTCCAGCCGGACGGCAAGATTATCGACCGTCTCGGCACCTACGACGAATATCTCGACTGGAAGCTGGGTGCGGAATAACCGTCTTAGCTGCAGCGAAACAACAAAAACCGACTGAAAGATTTCTCTTTCGGTCGGTTTTCCTGCACTACGATATCAGATTCAGTCTTCCGTTTTTTCCATCATTGCAGCTGCGCTGTCCGCCATGGAGGGTGCTGACGCCGTGAAGTACCCCGGTGCAGCCGTCTCTTCCGGCTTTTCAGCAGGGGCCTGATCTTTTTTCGGCTTGCGGATCAGCCGCAGAAGTCCCGCCAGCAGATTGAGCGCTGCAGTCACGCCGGCGATTACCAGGATCACGAACCATATCACATGAACAGAACCGGAAATCGTATCCGTGGTCTTTTCTGCGATCTGTCTGACCAGGTCAAAATACTGCAGACACACGCCACCAAGGCAGGCAATAAAACTGAAGGTCGTGCAGCTCATGCTGCGCTTCGGCTTTCTGTTTCCGGCACATACGATGGCGCTCAAACCGAGAACCCACGCCAGAAATCCAAGAACGATACTGCCAACGGTAATCAAAATATTCATTGTCCCAGTCTCCTTTCTTGCAGAGACAAAACCGGCAGACAACTGCCTGCCGGTTTTGGGTGATCGAAATTATTCCTCGACGGGAGCTTCTTCAACAGCTTCCTCTTCAGCTTCTGCTGCCGGAGCGAGCAGAGCGCGGATGGAGAGGGAGATTCTCTTGTGCTCGGTGTCGATGTCGATGATCTTTGCGTCGACTTCCTGACCTTCAGACAGAACGTCTTCGGGCTTGCCGATGCGGCGGTCAGCGATCTGAGAAATGTGGATCAGGCCGTCAACGCCAGGCAGGATCTCAGCAAATGCGCCGAAGGTCATCAGCTTAACAACCTTTGCAGTTGCAACATCACCGACCTGATACTTGTTGGTGAAGATGGTCCAGGGGTTGTTTTCCTCGGTCTTGTAGCCAAGGCTGATCTTCTTCTTTTCCGGATCGAGAGCGATAACGAAAACATCGATCTCGTCACCGACCTTGACAACCTCAGCGGGGTTCTTGACGCGGTTCCAGCTCAGTTCGGAAACATGAACCATACCGTCAACGCCGCCGATATCAACGAATGCGCCGTAGGAAGTCAGGGACTTGACGGTGCCGTGATACTGCTTGCCAACTTCGATTTCGCTCCAGATCTTTTCCTGAGCAGCCTTGCGCAGCTCGGAAGAGACGGCACGGATGGAACCGACCACGCGGCGGCGGGCACGGTTGACCTCAGTAACGCGGAGCTTCACGGTCTTCTTGACCAGTTCAGCCAGATCGCCGCCCTTGGCAACACCGGACTGGGAAGCGGGAACGAAAACGCGCAGGCCCTTGACCATGACGACAACGCCGCCCTTGTTCTCTTCGGTGACAACGCCTTCTACGATTTCCTTGCTCTCAACAGCAGCTTCCAAATCGTCCCAAGCCTTGCCGGCTTCCAGACGCTTCTTGGACAGGCGAACAACGCCTTCGCCGTCATTGACATGGACAACGACTGCTTCGATCTGATCGCCGACTTTGACCACATCTTCGGGCTTCACAGTAGGATCGCTGGAGAAATCGTCCAGCGGGATGTACGCAGTGTGCTTGGTTCCCAGATCGACTTCGATCTCAGTAGAACCAATGGCCATAACGGTACCGGTGACCTTGTCTCCATTATTCAAAGTTTTGAG
>JAEDIZ010000011.1 GCA_016296635.1 Oscillospiraceae bacterium | reverse complement strand
ACGAACACCGAACTTCGTTTCAATCACAACGTCCTTTCGGTGTGCTTCCAAACCTGCGGCTAATGTCCTTTCGGACTGTCCCAGACCATAGGTGTCCGCAGTATCAAAAAAATTGATTCCGGCGTCAAGCGCGGTATGGACTGCATCGATCAGCTCGTTCTGCTGAACGTTTCCCCATCCAAAGCCGCCCATTGGACAGCCGCCCATACAAAGTCGGGAAACGGTCAGATCTGAATTTTGCAGCTTCAGATATTCCATAGCATCCTGTCAGCCTTTCGCTTCTTTTTTCAGCACGCCGCAGATTTTCCTGCAGACAGCGCCAATCGTTTTGAACAAAATGAGAGCGTCGACTTTTAGGGAAACTGTATGTGCGTATTGAATCCGCAATTCGTTTTTACGTTTCAGAACCAGCTTCTCGTACATTTCGTCCGCATTTTCGCTGCCGACGATCTCGTCCAAATTGATAAACTCAACGGAACTGAAATCTGTGATGCCGGGTCTGACCTGCAGAATATCTTTCTCGTCATCCGAATATGCATCCACATATCGAAGCAGCTCCGGGCGAGGGCCGATCAGACTCATTTTACCAAGAAAGACCTGCGCGATCTGCGGTAGTTCATCCAGCTTGGTTTTGCGAAGAATGCAGCCGGTTTTCGTAATGCGCGGATCATGCAGGGCTGTTGTTCCGCCGCCGATCTGATCGGCATTTTTAACCATGGAACGGAATTTGCAGATTCTGAAGGGCTGGCCGAGATATCCGCCCCGGTCAGCACGGTAAAATATGGGGAAGCCGTCCTCGACGGCTATCAGGACTGCAATGATAAGATACAGCGGCCAGAGAATGCATAAGGCAATGCCGGAAATGAGAATATCAATTGCCCGTTTTATATATCGGTTATATATACCGCAAAATGACGGCTTCTTTTTTTGACCTGCCCCAGTTAGCATAGTTTCGCCTCGAATAAACAAAAAATGATATAATAACCTATTATAATTAAAAATACCACAAATACTTGTTGTTTTCAATGCTGAAAGCACTGATTCAGACGATGAAAGAGCATCTGCATAAAGAACTGCTGGGCAGAAAAAAGGAAGTCCGAAAAATGACACGTCATTTTTCGGACTTCGTAAAGAAGAGATAAGCGGTATATTATTTGCTGATTTCCCTGCTGACGGCTTCCTGCCACTTTGCAGGCACGTCATCGATTGTGATGCGCCCCAGTCTGATCTGCGTCACATAGAATTTAACCATTTGCAAGCACCTCCAACACGTCCAGCATAGCGGCTTCCAACGCTTCAAGCCGTTCCTCTGCAGTAGGTTCATTCTGCGTGATTTCCGGCAGGAAGTCTTCTGCCTCGTCGATTACGATTCCGTTTTTCCAAGCCTTCATCCTTATACCTCCGCATAAAGTTCGATAATAGTGCCGGATTTATAAACAACAGTTCCGCAATCAAAAACAACGTTGTTGATTGCAGATGGTGGATTGGATTCAAATTTGGAAGGCAGGCTTCTGTTCTCAAAATGCTTGGATGCGTAGTCAAGATAATAACCCGGCATCGGACTGAACACCGCATTTGTGCTGCCATCAAGCTCAGTTTTCACAAACCCATCGTCTTCAACTCTAATTTCCACTATAACGGAAGCCCAGTTTTGGTTTCCATTATACGGCAGAAAAACCCAACCTTCGTTTCCCGTCGGTGCAGGAATGTTTATGCCTAGCAGCGGCCTGAAATTGCCTGTGCAGCACCCTCCTGCATCCTTATTCGGAATTTTGACAATCAGCCGTATTTTCTTGTACGAAAACGGGTTCCCGTCATTGTTGCTGTCGATCACAAAACGATAGATTCCGTTTTCATTTGTCACCCAAGTCACGCCGCTTGTATCGGATGACGGGTCTGACGGTACGACAGCCGACTTGATCAGCTGCCATGTTTTTTCTGTGATGCCGGCACTTTGCTGACTGCTCCATTGCGCATGATCACCTGTCTTTGTCCAGACCTGACCGTCTAAGCCGCCTTCCATGGCCTGCAGAAAACCATCAATTTTCTCCTTTGAATCCATCCACTCGCCGATCCAGTCCTGCATGGGCTCGGGCGGCTGCGCGGACGGATCGCCGACGGACGGTTCCACGAACAGACGGTAGCGGACGGACTTTGCCAGGACATCTCCGGCGTAATAACGCAGCTCAGCTTCGGCATAGCCGGGAAACTGTGTGTCGGCTGCGGTGATGGTCCAAACAACATCCGCACCGTCTATGCCGGTCGGTACGGCATACGGTTCTGCATCTTTGGCGCGCAGCAGGCAAAGAACGAAGGTGCCCTCGCCATAGAGCGCACGGAAGGTATCTACCACCGGGAATCTGGCCTGAACTGCCAGATTTTCCCCGGCTTTCCCGATGCTGTTCGAGCAGTCCGGGTTCATTTGTATGATTCGCATTTCACGACTCCTTTCTTTCGGGCAAATAGCCCTTCATATATAGCGGATTTAAAGACCGGAGTTGTTCTTTTTTCAGCAACGGTACAGCTGTTTTTTTCTTCTTCCGGAAACTGTTCAAAAATTCCGTGAAACTCATGAATAACAGATAAAACAGTTTAAGGTTTCTTGATTTTTATACCCTGCTATGCTATAGTGCCCTCATAAAAGAAATTGGGTTTTCCGGACAAGCGGATAAGAAATAATCAGATAGGAAGAATATACGATGAAATATTTACTTGTGATCGGTGACGGCATGGCAGACAACGCGGTCGAAGTGCTGGGCGGCAGGACACCGCTGCAGGCGGCGAAGCATCCGACCATCGACCGGCTTGCTGCAAAAGGCGTTGTCGGCAGCGTTATCAACTGCCCGAAACCGCTGCCTGCAGGCAGTGAAACGGCGATCCTTTCCATCTTCGGATGTGATCCGCGCCGTTATTTTACCGGCCGCTCTCCGATGGAAGCTGCTGCAATGGGAATTACGCTGCGGGAAGGCGACTGCTGCTACCGCTGCAACCTTGTTGCCATGGACGAGGGCGATATGCCCTATGAGCAGAAGCGCATTCTTTCTCACAGCGCCGGTTCCATCTCTGGCGACGATGCGATCAATACGATCCGTGCGCTGACCGACGATCCGGAGTTTTCTGCTGCACTTGACAAATACAACATGGAGTTGCCCCCCGCACCGACTTTCCGGCCGCTGGCGGTGGAGCACCACGGCGATTTTTCCGGCATCCGTTTCATTCCGCCGCATGATCATCTGGGCGAAAAATGCGGCCCGCTTCTTCCGAGCGGCAATGCACGCGCCGAGAAATTTGCCGAGCTGCAGAGAATTGCAAACCGCGTGCTGGAGCATCATCCGGTGACGGAAGCACGCCGTGCAAGCGGGAAAATGGGCGCCAACGGCATCTGGTTCTGGGCAGAGGGAACGGCGGTTGCTCTGCCGGATTTCCGGCAGGAGTACGGTCATGCCGGTGCGGTTGTCAGCGCGGTACCGATCTGCCACGGCATCGGTGTGCTGCGCGGACTGGAAAAGGTAGAGGTCGAAGGCGCTACCGGCGAGATCGACACCAATTTTGAGGGCAAGCTCGAAGCAACCTGGCAGAAGATCAATGAGTACGATTTCGTCTGCCTGCATCTGGAAGCGCCCGATGAATGCACCCATAACGGTGACCTGCCCGGCAAGGTGCAGGCCATTGAGTGGCTCGACAGCCGCCTGCTTACGCCGCTGCTGGCGCGCATGGATGCAGCAAACATGGAATACCGTGTGCTGCTGCTCAGTGACCACAAGACACTTACCGCCACGCGCGGACATGACGGCGATCCGGTTCCTTATCTGATCTATGACAGCCGGAAGGATACGCAGTTCGGCTTTGGCTATGATGAAAGTACCGGCGCAATGGGAGAATGTATTCCCGACGGCAGTGTGCTGCTGAAAATGCTCTTTGAACAGAAAGTCTGACCTGCAGACGGCTTTGCGGTGCGCAAGAGCGGTTTCGCATATAAAAGAACAGAAGAAAACCATAGGCCGATGCCGGGAAACCGGCAGGCGGAATGAGGCGAAATTCCTCAACGAGTGGGTCACTGTGAGCTGCAAAATGCAGCGAGTCAGACACGCCGGAGCCTATGCGGGATATCTGCCGACACTGGATATCTGAAAAGAAAAACCAGGTTTTGCACGGCAGATGACGCTTGTCATCTGCCGTTTTCCTTTTTTGATACGGGAGAAAGAAAATGAAGAATCGAAATCTGCAGTCAAGACTGTTCCTTTCGGGCATGGACGCAAATGCGCCGCAGCTGGCGGCGGAGAACGGGTTTGGACTGGAGCTGACGCAGTTTACATGGGCTGCCCGTCTGGACGAGCCGGATGCGGCCGAGAAAGCAAAAGATCAGATGAAGGGTATTTCCAGGTTTTGGCTCCATGCTCCCTTTGCAGAGCTTTGCCCCTGCGCTATTGATCCCAAGGTGCGGCAGGTGGTGAAAGCGCGTTTTCTGCAGACTGTTTCCATGGCTCAGACGCTAGAAATACACAACCTCGTTTTCCATGCGGGCTTCGTTCCTACGGTTTACTTCCCGGAATGGTTTGTGCCGCAGTCCGTTGCATTTTGGAAAGAAATTATAGAGATTGTACCGCAGAATACGACGCTGGCATTGGAGAATGTGATGGAGCCGGGGCCGGAGATGCTGGTGGAGGTTGCCAAAGGTATCGATGACGAGCGGCTGGGACTCTGTTTGGATGTCGGCCACGCAAGCTGCAAAATCAGCCGGAAAATGCCGGAGGAATGGATCGGACCGATGCTGCCGTATCTGCGGCATATCCATCTGCACAGCAACCTTGGCGAAGAGGATCTGCATCTTCCGCTGGGAGAGGGAACGCTTCCGGCAGGAGAAATCCTTGACAGACTGCTGGCGCAAACGGATGCGACATTTACATTGGAAAATCAGAACTGTGAAGCATCAATCGCATGGCTGAGGAAAAACGGATATCTGGAGGAACGCAGATGACGGAACGGGAACTGCACGAACTTCTGAATAAAATCGAACCTGCGGATGCAGGTGCGATGGATGCTGCAAAAAAGCGGCAGGCGGAGCTGGCAAAGCCGCCCGGAAGCCTTGGCGCATTGGAGGACTATGCTGTAAGGCTGGCGGGAATCACGGGAAAGCTCTGCCCGGAAATTGAAAAATGCCGCGTGATTGTACTGGCGGCGGACAACGGCGTGGTGTGCGAGGGCGTCAGCTGCACGCCGCAGAGCGTAACTGCGCAGCAGTGCATCAACATGACAAGGCATAAAACCGGCATGTCGGCACTGGCGGGCTATTTCGGCGATGAGATCGCCGTTGTGGATGTGGGCGTGGCAGCCGAACTTCCGACGCCGGTTTTGAACCGGAAGATCCGTCTTGGAACGGCGGATCTTCTTCGGGAGCCGGCCATGACGCGGGAAGAGGCACTTCGTGCCATAGAAACCGGACTGGAGCTTGCAAGGCAGGCGGCACGCGAGGGCGTTTCCTGCGTGGGTGTGGGTGAAATGGGCATCGGCAACACGACAACTTCCACGCTGGTTCTGTCCTGCCTGACGGGACTATCTCCGGATGAGCTGACCGGCAGAGGCGGCGGACTGACGGACGAGGGCTTCCGGCGAAAAAAGGAAGTGATCCGCAGGGCTTTGGAGCTGCAAAGACCGGACGGCTCGGATGTGATCGGCGTATTGTCCAAGGTCGGCGGACTGGATCTTGCCGCCATGTGCGGTGTGTTTCTCGGCTGTGCGGAGCAGAAGATCCCTGCCGTAGTGGACGGTTTTATTTCGATTACGGCGGCGCTTTGCGCCGTGCGGCTCTGCCCGCAGGCAAAAGATTTTATGTTTCTCTCTCATGCGTCCTTTGAAATCGGATATCGGAAAGCGGCACAGGAGTTGGGACTGGAGCCGTGTCTGCAGCTCGGTATGCGGCTCGGAGAGGGCAGCGGATGCCCGATCATGTTCCGTATTCTGCAGGCAGCCTGCGCGGCGCATGGCAATATGGCAACCTTTTCTGAGGCTGCCATCAACGACAACTACCTGACTCCGATCCGAAAAGGCAATGCCTATGAGGTGAAGTCATGAGAATTCTGCTTGTCGGCGGCAGCAAGAGCGGCAAAAGCCATCTTGCGCAGGAGTTTTGCAGTACGCTCTGTAAGGAAAAGCCACTGTATTATTGGGCGACCATGCAGCCGGTGGACGAGGAAGACCGCCTGCGCATCCGAAAGCATCTGGCCGATCGCGCGGGCTGGGGCTTTGAAACCGTGGAGCAGGGGAGAAATCTTGCAGCGGCTCTGCCGGGGATCGACCCTGCCGGGACGGTGCTTTTTGACAGTCTGACGGCGTATCTTGCCAACGAAATGTTCGGCGAAAACAACTTCGATGCGTCAGCTGCTGCGCGCTGCGTCAAAGAACTGGAAGCTGTCAGCGCGTATTCGGAAAACTTCGTGTGCGTCTGCGACGATCTGTGGCGTGAAGGAGAAACCTATGACGCATGGACGGAAAGTTACCGAAAAGGATTGGCGGAAATCGGCATTCGCCTTGCGGCGCAGTTTGATGCTGTCTGCGAGGTCGTTTGCGGTCTGCCGCATCTTTGGAAAGGAGCGCTGCCCTTATGAACTGGATATACGGCTTTTTCATGGCATGGGGTATGTTCCTTGCGATTCCGTGCCCGGTCAGGATATGGAAAGAAGAGGCGCGGGACAAGCAGCTGGCCTGCTTCGGGTTGATGGGACTGCTTGTCGGCGGACTTTGGATCCTTTTGGACATGGTATCTGCGAAGCTTCCGCTGCCGCTTCGTGCGGTGTGCATGGCGGCGCTGCCGTGGCTGGCGTCCGGATTCATCCACTTGGACGGATTCATGGATGTCTGTGATGCTGTGCTTTCACGACGGGATTTGGAAACCCGACAGAAAATTCTGAAAGACTCTCATTGCGGCGCCTTTGCCGTGATCTGTGTGGGACTTCTGATCGTGACGCAGTGGAGTGCATTTCAATCCGCGCAGACAGTATCGCGGCTGATGCTTCTGTGCGTTCCGGTTGCCAGCCGCGCCTGCGGCGCTATGGCGGTCATGCTGCTTGCGCCCATGGGAAGCAGCCAGTATGTGAAGCTGAAAAAAAGCACCTGCGTGATTCTGCCCTGCGTTTTGCTGGCGATGTCGGTTGTTTTCCCGGTTTTCTTTGCGGGCAGCTTTGCACCGCTTGCTTGCGCGGCAGTCTACTGGGTCTGCTGTTTCTTTGCAGTCCGGCAGCTTGGCGGCATGAGCGGCGATATTTCCGGGTTTTCTCTGACGCTGGCGGAGCTGGCCGGTATCTTGATTCTTGTATTGGTGGGATAAAAATGGTTTTGATTCTCGGCGGAGCATGGCAGGGAAAACTGCGCTGGGCGGTGCGTGAATATACGCTGACGGAAAATGACCTCTGTGATCTTGCAGAGGGATTTGTGCCCGGTAAGCGGTGCTACTATCATTTGGAGGCGCTGACCTTTTCCAATCAGCCGATTCCGAGCTTTCCGGCTGATGCGATCGTGATTGCCCGGGAAGCAGGCAGCGGCGTGGTTCCGATGAAAAAAGAAGACAGAATCAGCAGGGAACGCCACGGCGCGGCGCTGCAGGAGCTGTCTAGGCAGGCAGAGCGTGTCGTGCGGATCTTCTGCGGCCTTGCGGAGGTGCTGAAATGAAGCTGACGCTTCTTCGCCACGGGGCAACGGAGGCAACAAAACGCGGGCTTTACTGCGGTGTGTCCGATGTGCCGCTCTGCCCCGAAGGAATTGAAGAGCTGCGGAACATGGCGGCACGGCATGTCTATCCGCAGGCGGAGATTTTTTACACCTCAGGCTTTCTCCGCACGGAGCAGACCTTGCAGATTCTTTACGGCGAGGTTTTCCATACAAAACTGCCCGCGATCCGGGAAACGGATTTCGGCCTTTTTGAGATGCGCGGTTTTTCGGGTGATCTTGAATTCGACCCGGAGTTCCGGGCATGGTGCGAGGGAAACAACGAGGAAAACATCTGCCCCGGCGGCGAAAGCTCCCGGCAGATGACCGAAAGAGCGATGGCGGCATTTGAAACGATTCTGCAGACCGGAAACGATGCGGTGTGCATTACCCACGGCGGCGTCATTGCAAATGTCATGTGCCGCTGGTTCCCGGGTGCGGAAAACCGCTATGTGTTCACGTCGAAGCCCGGCACGGGCTATCAGATCAGTTTTGACGGCAGCCTGCCGGTTTCGTATCGCGAAGTTCCGGCTTGGCGCAGATAAGAAAATACATCGTAACACTCTTGCTTTTTTGCATCGGGTGTGCTAACATGGGTTTACAACAGAATAGAAACGAGAAGGCTCTGCCGGGATACGGCGGGCGGAACGGGGTGAAACTCCCCACGAGTGGGTCACTGTGATGCCGCAAAATGCGGATAAGTCAGATACGCCGAGCCTTTGGAAGGAATCTGCCAACACCGGATGCCGCTTTGGGAGCAATAGTATCCGTGTGCGAAAGCTGCACGGATTTTTTTTATGCAGGCAGATTCATGTGATTCTGCCTGCTTTCTGCTTTATTCCGCATCCGCCCCCCCCTGCGGATGTGTGCCGCATTTTGCGGCATAAACTGCAGTCCCGGCGTTGGGAACCGCCGGGACTGCAGAGAAAAAACCGTTTGACATTCTTTCTGCTGCCGGAAAGCATCGGAATTGTAAATTATGCCGGAAGGGCCGGCTTTTGGATATGGAGGCAAAAAAATGAAAAAAAGAATGATCAGCCTTCTACTGGCAATTGTCATGGTATTGGGATTGCTCCCGACCGTGGCATTGGCAGAGAATGCACCCAAGGTACGGGTAATCGTGGAAAACACCACTTTCACGTCGGAGGATGCTGCGTGGAGCGGCAGACTGGTGGATGCATGGGTGGATTTAGACAGCAGTTCCACCATGATGTCCTGCGTGGTCGATGCGCTCGGCTCGCACAGCGTCAGCGGTGCGGACAGCGGCTATATCACGGAAATTGACGGACTGTCCGAAGGGGACGGCGGTATGATGTCCGGCTGGATGGGCAGTCTGAATGACTGGTTCACCAACGAGGGCTTTGATGCGTTCACGGCTGCTTCCGGAAAACTGGCGGCAGGGGACGAAATCCGCATCATGTACAGCTGCAATTACGGAGAAGATCTCGACAGCAGCTGGAGCAATAACGACAAGACGCTCAGCGCGGTTTCCTTCAGTACAGGAACGCTGAATCAGGCATTCTCAAAAGAGATCCACGCGTATGGGCTGACGGTTCCGGCGGATGTTTCCGCGCTGACAGTCACGCCGACGGCGTCCAATAAGAATTATCAGGTTCGCACTTTCGTGGGCGCTGCAGAATACAAGCGTTCTGCTTCCGTGCCCGTAGAGAACGGAACCGTGATCACGGTAAAATGCGGCGATCCCGGCTGGCCATCCATGAATTCCGGCAGCGAGCCTGCACAGATTTATACCTTCACGGTGAAGAAACCCATTTCGGTGACCGGCGTCAGTCTGAACAAAACAAGCCTTGCATTGGAGATCGGCAGCAGCGAGCAGCTGACGGCATCCGTTCAGCCCGAAAATGCGGAAAACAAGAGCGTTGCTTGGGCATCCTCTGATGCATCCGTCGCGTCTGTTGCCGAAGACGGCACGGTAACGGCGCTTGCAGAGGGTTCTGCGCAGATTACTGTAACAACGGCGGACGGTGCAAAGACCGCTTCCTGCACTGTTTCGATTACGGCGCCGCCGACCGAAACGGTTACCCTGACAGTCAAGGCAGCGCCGAAAGCAGTCGATGTCAGCTTCTTCTATGCGGACGGCACGCAGCAGCTTCCGTCTGCAAGAGTGACGGACAACGGCGTGGTCGGAAACTATCATCAGTACACATTAAAGGTTCCTGCGGGCGAATATGCCTATCGCGGAATGGAAGCGGGAACGGCGCTCGGCGGCGGCCCATTGAAGGTCGGTACCGCAAACAGCAGCGTGACGCTGGTTCGTACCAATCTGTATGTCAACAGCACGGCATTTGATCAGATCGGGGATTACAGCATTACGAAAATGCAGAATCCGACCAAGCAGGAAATGACTGCAGGCGAACCTTACATCAGCAGCGGCAAGGTGTATACGCCGTATTTCCTCTCTTCGGTTTCCGGAAATACCAGTTACAGCTGGGACTATTCCTTGGCGGAAAGCAAACTGGAGGACTATTATAAGGGCTCTGTTCCTGCCATCAGCGTTTCCGCAACGGCTACCGCAGCAAAATCGCAGAAGATTTCCGCAACGGACTATAAGAAAATCTCTCTGACAGCTCCTTCGGATGCGAATACTGTCTTTTATGCGCAGGAAAAGAATTTCCTGATGAAGAAAGTCGTACCAAATCCGTCGGCAGCCGGTTCTATGGACTCCGTTACGGTCAATGAAGACGGAACGACGACCTATGTTTTCAAGGGCACAGCCGCACATTCCAACTATGAGTACCGTGTCAGCAAAGAAGGAATGGTGACCCAGGCGGGTTATCTGAAGGACGGCGACAAGCTGACCGTGACCTTCCCCGAGGGAAGAACGCCTGCGGATACAACCAGCACGCTTGCTTACGATGACAACAGCGTGCTGCTCAACATCAACACGCAGAACGAACTGAATATGGCGGTCGGTGAAACCTTCAAGCTCCGTGCCTACCGCGCGGCTTGGGAGATCATCAACACGACCACCGGCAATATCATGGTAGAGCCGGATTTCCATTATGCAATCCTCTCCGGCAGCGATGTGATTTCCGTTGATGCGACGGACAGCTCCTCAAAGGGCGCGCCGTATTGCAGCGGTAATGCCTCCGGCAACTGGATGAATGTGACCGCGCTGAAGCAGGGCACCGCGATCGTTGCCGTCTGCTATGACGCGCTGGATGTTTACGGCGCGAATCCCTCGAACGCCACCGGCATCACCACCTTCGGTGCGGCAGATCCTGCCCGCTGCGGCGTGTTTGTCGTGCGCGTCGGCGATGACAGCAGAGTCACATGGAATCCGGTTTCGCAGGACGGCGACTGGGATGCCGAATTTGACACCGTTTACTATACCGGTGATTCCGGCACCTTTACCTTCAAACCGGCGCAGAGCGCATCTTCCGTAACGGTTCAGAATGTCTGCGGCACGGCACTCGGCGGCGTGCAGAGCATCGCTGTCAGTGCGGACGGAACCTATACGGTTCCCGTTACGACCGGCGCGAATGTCATTGCCGTGACGACGGAAGCGGGTACCGACTATCAGATCGTCCGGGCAAAGGAAATCAGCTATACAATCAAAAATAAGACCACGGGCGAATCTGCCGTGAACGGCGCACCCGCCATCAAGACCGGTGACAGCGTCACGATCAGCCTCGGTAAGCTGGATATGCCGATCCCGAAGATGAGCGGCATCTATAATCCCGGTTATCTCGGCACCGGCAAGACGGCGTATATGATGAACGGAGAGTATCTGCTGACAAGCAAGGGCACGCAGTATGATTTCTCCTCGAACCACGATATCACCTTTACGGCGCTGGTGGAAGGACAGAACAGCCTGCAGGGCTATATCAGCCTTTCCAGCATGGGCAGCGATTTCGGCGCCCACCGCAATATTACGGATGCAGGCGCACCGGCCAACATGAATGCGTCCGAGAAATTCGGTTCCTTCGGCATTCTCCCGGATATTACATTTACCGTTGACGAAAATTCGGAGTATGACAGCAGCACGGAGGATCTGACAAAGCTTTCCAGCCTGCAGCTGTATGTCGGCGCCAGCACATATATGGTCGGTATCGAGAAGGCAATTACCGATACAAAGGGAAATGTCATTTCAACCTGGAAGAATCCGTCGGCCACCATGGGACTTCATGTGAAGGCTGAAGCAGCCAGCTATCTGAGTAAGCTTCAGATGCGCTACTGGTATGAAGGCGAGCAGCCGAAAACAGTCGATCTCACGAGCGGCGTTGAAAGCGTCCTTTCCGGCAGCGACTTTACACCGGACGGAACAAAGCTTCTGAATCTGCAGATTCTTGTTACGCCGCCCGCGGGTATGGGCGAGGCGAAGGCCTATAACTATGTTATTCTCGGCGGTACGGCAAATCAGAAATATGTCCACCCGGTCATCAAAACGCTCAGCGTATCGTCTGAAGGAAAAACGCTTGCGCTGTCACCGGCAGTAGACTGCCTCTGCACGGAATATGAATTGGATGCCTACAACGTAACTTCTATCAATCTTGCCGGCACGCAGGCAATCAAAATCTACAACACCTCTACGGCAGCGGATATGTCGGACAGCGTAGTGCTTACAAAGATGAAATCCGGCAGCCAGGTGGGAGAGCCGGTCACGATCCTTGAAGCAGGGCTTCCCAATAACCCCAACAGAGACTGGCGCTGTGAAAACGTCGATATTACAGATGCGGATACGCTGAAGCTGACCGTGACCTCCTATGTGGACAGTTCCATCAGCCGGGAATACAGCATCAAGCTGCATGTATGGGAAAAGGGCGAGATCACAAAGCCTGCCACCTGCACGGAAGACGGCGTCAAAGTTCTGAACTGCAAAAACTGCGAGCAGACACGGACGGAAACGATTCCTGCAACGGGTCACAGCTACAGTGCGGCAAGCTATGCATGGAACGAAAACAACCAATGCACGCAGACGAAGACCTGCACCGCCTGCACGGCAGAAACCGAAGGCCATACAGAAGTGAAAACGGTAGACGGCGTATACTGCAAGGACACCGACGCAACCTGCACGAGCCCGGAAAAGGGTCATTACGAAGCCGTGTTCGGCGAAACAAAGCTCTCGACTGCGCCGAATTCTGCCGTCAAGGGCGATCCCACGGGACACAGCTTCACCGACTGGAAGGCAGACGGATCCGGCTATACGGCCTCCTGCGTCTGCGGCGAGAGCATCAGCAGCGTGCGTGCGTCCGTTGACTTCACGGCACAGACGGAGGGCGCTTTCCTCTTTGCGCCGCAGCAGAAGGTGGAGGTGGATTCCTCCTTGGCAGAGCGTTACGGCTATCAAGATGCTGTGCCTGCCGATCAAAATGTTTCCGTACTGGATGTTCTTGTGAAGGCGCACGAGATTGCTTTTGAAGACGCATTTACAGAGGAAATCTGCGAAGCGTATCTCACATTAAACTACGGCAGTCCTGCCATGCAGTTCGGCATTGAGGATTACTACGGCGGCTTCTTCCTGAATCATGGCTTTGCAAATGACGGAACGAAGTTTGATGCAACGAATTATAACGGAACGCTGGTCAGCACGCAGAAGGTGCAAAGCGGCGATCTTGTCGAGTTCTTCTTCTATGAAGACGAGTTCTGGGGCGATACCTACAACTGGTTTGCAGACGAAAACGGCTATGCAAGAAGCTTTAACGCAGCTGCAGGCGAGGAGCTTGAGCTGACACTCAAGGGCGTTATGGCCATGAGTGCATCCTGCTTCAAGGATGCGGAAGAGATGGTTTCGTCCGATCGGGCGGAAGCAATCGAAGATGCACAGATCTACCTTGTCGATGCCGAAACCGGTGCAATGGAACCGATCTCCGGAGCTGTGACCGATGAAGACGGCGCAGTTTCGCTGAAATTCACCGAGCCGGGCACATACATCCTTGCGGCATACGGTACGGAGGACTGTACCTTCACGCAGATTTTGAGCCTGACGAGCGTAACGGTATCCTTTGCAGAGCGCGATTACAAGACAGTTCTGGACAAAACGCTGGAGCAGCTTGCAGTCAATGTGCCGGAGCCGTCTATGGGCTCCGTGAAGGGCGAATGGACGGTGCTGGCGCTGGCGCGCGGCGGCGAATTTGAAACCGGCAGCGTTTATTTTGAAAACTATTACGAAAGACTTGCCACAGCTGTCAAGTCGGCGGCGGATGCCTCCGGCAAGCTGGATGCGAACAAGTCTACGGAAAACTCCCGCGTCATCCTTGCGCTTTCCGCCATCGGAAAGGATGCAGCGGATGTCGGCGGCGTTGATCTGATTGCACCTTACGACGATTTCGTCTGGATCAAGGCGCAGGGCGTGAACGGCCCAATCTTTGCACTTATCGCTTTGGACAGCGCGGAATATGAAACTGCAGACACTGCCGTCCGGCAGCGCTGTGTGGATTATATTCTCGAAAACCAGCTGGAAAACGGCAGCTGGTCGCTGGACGGACAGACGCCGGATGCAGATCTGACCTCCATGGCGCTGCAGGCGCTGGCAGCTTATCAGAATGATGAAAAGGTGACTGCGGCAGCTGAAAAGGCGTTTGACTATCTTTCCAAAGTGCAAAGCAGCGGCGATTTCGGCTCTGCCGAATCCGACGCGCAGTATCTCATCGCCTGCGCCGCATGGGGCGTGGATGACGAAGCTGCCGTTCAGGCACTTCTGAGCTACTATCTTGAAGACAGTCATGCGTTTTCCCATCAGCGCGGCGGCGCAGCCAACGCCATGGCCACCGATCAGGCAGCCTATGCGCTGGTGGCCTATGACCGTATGAAAAACGGTCAGAACCGTCTTTATGATATGACGGATGTGGAAAAAGAGCAGAAGAGTCAGGCCTACGAAGAGATACTGGAAAAGCTGACGGAAACTGCAGAAGCTGTTGCCGATGCCCGGTATCAGACCTATCTGAAAGTTCAAAATGCCAAATCCGACTTTGCAAAGTATAAGGCTTCCGATGATTATCAGAGCAAAACGGCCGAGCAGAAGCAGGCCCTGCAGGATGCAGCGGATGAACTGCAGGCGGCCTATGACGAGAAGTTGAACGAGGCGAAGGAAGAACAGAAGAAGCTGCTTCGCGAGCGCTACTTGGCTGTGGATCAGAGCAAGCTGTCTGCGGCATCGCTGAAAGAACTGAACAAAGTGTACGCAGAAGCTTTGGCGGAGCTTGAAGACGGTCTTTATAAAGAGCAGCTCGTTTCCATTGTGGAACTGGCTGCCGAGCAGATGGAGAATATCGAAAAGAAGATCCGTGTCACCTTCCGCCTGATCGGCTGTGAGCAGGCAGACCAAAGTGTCAACCTCTCTGTCAGCTCCTATCTGCCGGAATATATCACATGGATCCCGACAACCGGCTATGTAATGAAAAAGGACAGCACGGTTTACGATCTGCTTTTGAAAGCGCTGGAAGATAACGGTCTTTCTCAGCGCGGGGCGAACGCAAACTATGTAGAATCCATTACCGCTCCGTCCGTTCTCGGCGGCTTCTGGCTCAGCGAGTTTGATAACGGCCCGAAATCCGGTTGGATGTTTACAGTCAACGGCGCACATCCGACGGTCGGATTGAAGGATCAGAAGCTCAAGGACGGCGATACGGTCATCTGGCACTATGTCAATGACTATGCAAATGAGGTGTCCGACTGGATCAGCAGCTCGACCGGCAGCAGTGCAACCTATAACGGTTGGCTCCGGGCAAAGGACATCAGCCCGGATCAGTTTGTGAAGGATCGGCTGGACAAAACTGTGACTGTCTACGGCAAGGGAACTGTTCTGCCCGAACTGAAGTATTCCGATCTCGGCAGAAACATCACATTTACCTTTGTGCCGGATCCCGGACAGACGGTGAAAGAGGTTGTTGTCAACGGACAGTCCAAGGGCGCGGTCACAAGCTATACGGTCAGCAATCTGAGCTATGCCGACCGCATTGAGGTCTGGTTTACCGGCAGCAAGCTTCGGTTCATCGATGTGCACGAAGGCGACTGGTTCTATAGCGATGTGGCGTATGCCGTAGAGAAGGGACTGTTCAGCGGTGTTTCGGAGAAGCTTTTTGCTCCGAACAGTCCCATGACGAGAGCGATGCTCGTGACGGTACTGTATCGGCTGGAGGGTTCTCCCCGCGTGATCGGTACGGACGGCTTTGCTGATACTGCGAAAAATACATGGTATTCCGATGCCCTTTGCTGGGCAGTCCGGGCAGGTGTGATCAAGGGCATCAGCGATACAACATTTGCACCCGACATGAATGTGACGCGCGAGCAGATGGCGGCGATTTTGTACCGCTATGCGTCCTATAAGGGATACAACACCGGCGCAGCCGCTTCGCTGAATGTCTATGCAGACGGCGCAAAGGTTTCCGACTATGCCCGCGAGGCGATGAGCTGGGCAAATGCCAACGGCATCATTACCGGCATCGGCAGCTGGCTGCACCCGGCAGAAAGCGCAACAAGAGCGCAGGTCGCGGCGCTTCTGCACCGCTTCTGCGAAAAAATCGTAAAATAATTTGCACCAAACAGCCAGACCACTGAAAAATCAGGGGTCTGGCCTTGGTGCGTATCATGGAGGAGCTGATATGAAGGCAATCAAAAGAGGTCTTGCCGTTTTGCTGGCGGCGATTATGATGCTGGGACTGCTGATCCCGGCTGCAGCCGTATCTGCCGATACGCTTTCGGAGATCAAAAAGGATACAGCGGCAGCTGTCTGCTGGACGGTCAGCCAGCCGACGGTCGGCTCGATCGGCGGCGACTGGGCGGTGATGGGCCTTGCGCGCAGCGGTGCGGATGTACCGGCAGGCTACTATGAGGCGTATTATGCGGCAGTCGAGAAATATGTCAAAGATTGTGACGGCGTTCTGAGCAGCAGAAAATACACGGAGTATTCCCGCGTGATTCTGGCACTTTCCGCCATCGGAAAGGATGCAAAATGCGTTGCGGGATACGATCTGACAAAGCCGCTGGGAGATTATGAAAAAACCATCTGGCAGGGCGTCAACGGCCCGATTTTTGCGCTGCTTGCGCTGGACTGCGCGAACTATCCCATGCCCTCCAATCCGGAGGCAAAAACGCAGGCAACCCGGCAGATGTATGTTGACCGGATTCTGGAATGCCAGCTTTCAGACGGCGGTTGGAATCTTTCCGGCAGCGCGCAGGGTGCATCTGCGGATCCGGATCTGACCGGCATGGCGCTGCAGGCATTGGCAAAGTATCAGGATCAGGCAAAGGTCAAAGCGGCAGCAGACCGCGCGCTTTCCTGCATGAGCAAGCTGCAGGATCCGGACGGCGGCTTTTCCAGCTGGCAGACGAAGAACTGCGAGAGCGTCGCGCAGATGATCACGGCGCTCTGCGAGCTCGGCATTGCGCCGGACGATGCGCGTTTTGTCAAAAACGGACGGACAATGCTGGATGCGCTGATGGATTTTTATGTTCCCGGTACCGGCTTTTTGCATTCGCTGCAGGGTTCCGGCGTGGATGAGATGGCGTGCGAGCAGGCTCTTTACTGCCTTGCGGCAGTCTGCCGCGCACAAAGCGGCATGAACAGTCTATACCGCATGGAGGATGCTTTCGGTGTGGGCGGCGAAACGGAAACAGACGGCAGACATAAGGATGTGAAAGCATCTGCAATTGTTGCGCCCGGAAAGAGCTTTTCGGATGTGCAGAACCACGCGAACCGGCAGGCGATTGAAGCGCTGGCTGCGCGCGGGATCATCAACGGAAAGTCCGAAGACCGATTCGACCCGGATGCGGGCATGACACGGGCGGAATTTGCCGCCATCGTGGTCAGAGGTCTGGGACTGCAGCAGAAAAATGTCAGCGCATTTTCGGATGTCGCGGCGAACGCATGGTATGCAGGTTTCATCGGAGCGGCATATACATACGGAATTGTGAACGGCGTCGGCGGCGGTAAATTCAATCCCTCCGGCTCCATCACCCGGCAGGAGGCTGCGGTCATGGTGGCACGTGCCGCGAAGCTCTGCGGACTGGATACAAAGCGGTCGGATCTTTCTGTAAAACAAACGCTCAAGCGGTTTTCGGATGCGGCGCAATGTGCCGACTGGGCAGGGCAGGCGCTGGCGTTCTGCCTCGATACGCAGATTCTGAACTGCGGATCGGAGATCGGCCCGAAAACGAATATCAGACGATGCGAGATTGCGCAGATGCTCTGCAATATGCTGAGGCAGGCAGAGCTGATCTGAAAGAGGACGGAATATGAACTGGATCAAAAAACACAAGGGAATTCTGATCGCATCCGCGGTTGTGCTTGCGGTGCTGGCGTTTGCGTTCTGGTACGGCGGCAGTCCGAGCCTGCGCGGCTGGAGTGTGCCTGAGCAGACGGATGCGCAGGAGCCGGAGGCGGCTGTCGAGCCGGAGCTGCCGCAGGCAGAGTCGGAAAAAACGGAATCTGCGGAAGAAAAGACGGATCTGCAGCAGACTGCACAGCAGCCGGCGCAAGCAGATCAGACCGAAGCAGTACCGGAAGAAACTTCCATGATGGAACAGCTTCCGGCGCAGGATGAAGAGCCGGAAGAAAAGCTCCCGGCAGCAGAAGAGAAACCGGAAACGCAGATTCCGGAAGAAAGCGTGCAGACGCAGACTGAGCCGCCTGCATCCGGTGAAACGGAGCCGGAAGTTACGGAACCGGTTTCTGCGGAGCAGACCGAAAAAACCTGCACGATCTCCATTTCCTGTGCGACCATACTGGATCATCTGGACTGGGTGGACGCAGGCAAGCAGGATCTCGTTCCCACCGACGGATGGATCCTCCTTCCGACGGCTGTGACCTTTACAGAGGGCGAAAGCGTATTCGATGTGCTGCAGAGGATCTGCATGGAGAGAAAAATCCACATGGAGTTTGAGTATACGCCCATGTATCAGTCGGCCTATATCGAGGGAATTGCCAACCTCTATGAATTTGACTGCGGCGAGCTTTCCGGATGGATGTATAAGGTCAACGGGTGGTTCCCGAACTACGGCTGCTCGCAGTATGTTCTGAAGGACGGAGATGTCATTTTCTGGGTATATACCTGCGATCTCGGCAATGATGTGGGCGGCGGTTTTGCGGCCGGAGGATAAAACAGAAATTCCGCATCCGGGCTTTGTTCCCGTATGCGGAATAATTTTTCCGTCTGTCGGCGCTTGATTTATTCTGTCATTGTCTGCATACGCTTATTTGAACTTCAGAAAGGATGTGCCGCAGATGACGGCGGTCAGTTCCTCTGCGCTGCAGAGGCAGAAGGTTCGCTGCTGATCGAGCTTTGACGGATCACAGAGAAAATACTGCTTTTCCGCCCGGCTCAGCATCAGGCTGCGCAGGGCGATTTCTTCCTCAGAGGCGTCTGAAATGATTCCCGCGTCGGAAATTGCCTGGCAGGAGAAAAAGACACTGTCCGCGTGGACGGAGCGCAGGAAATCCGTTGTGTGACCGCCGAGAAAGCACTCGCGGCGGTTTTTCAGCAGACCGCCGGTGCAGTACACCGTGACATCCGTATCCTTCAGCTCATTGCAGACGCGCAGATTGTTGGTGATGACGGTGAGATTTTTTCTGTTTCGGATATGCCTGCAGATCCTGCGCACCGTGGAGGAAGAGTCGAAAATCACGGTTTCATTGTCGCCGATCAGTGCCGCCGCCGTTTGGGCGGTCAGTTCCTTTTCCGGACTGTTGGCACTGTCGCGGATGTCCACGGGCACGACCTCATTGTGATAATCGCAGAGCATGACGCCGCCGTAAACGCGCCGCACCAGTCCGCGGCTTTCCAATTCTGCGACATCCCGGCGGGTAGTAGCTTCGCTGGCGAAAATCGCTGCGGCCAGCGCCTTGACGGGTACGCAGCCCCCGGTTTTCAGATAAGACAGAATCTGTTCATGGCGTTCAAATGGCAGCATAAGAAATCTCCTGAAATGAAAAAGTTTGAAAAAGTCTGCGTGCAGACGATACATTTTTTGAGAAACTGTCAAAATTGAAATCACTTCTTGCGAAATGCGGCTGTTCATGTCATGATTAGCATACGATATCATGAAAAAATTTGCAACTGTTTGAAAGAAGATGAAACAATGCAGACAGAAAAATTACTTCGCGGCATTGAAAACTGCAGCTGCGGCAAGAGCCACAGCTGTCCCATCGAGGAAGTGCGCATCGGCGAAGGCACCCTGCAGGCGCTGCCGGAGCTTTGCAGGAACTATCATCATATTGTGCTGGTTTCCGATGACAATACCTGGCGCGTCTGCGGCGAGCAGACGGCGGCAATTCTCGGCAGCAAGGTGCAGACCAGCCTTGTTCTGCACGCAGATGGCGTTGTGATTCCCGACGAAAAAGCCATTGAAACCGTGCGCAGCGCGGCATCGGAGAAAACAGATCTCTATATCGGCGTCGGCTCCGGCGTCATCAACGATCTGTGCAAATATGTCAGCTTCGGCCTTGGTCTGCCTTATTATATCGTAGCAACCGCGCCCTCCATGGACGGCTACGCCTCCGTAGGCTGCGCGCTGATTCTGCAGGGCATGAAGGTGACGCTGAATGCCCGGCCGCCGAAGGCGATCATCGCAGAGCAGTCCGTTCTGCAGAATGCGCCTATGGAAATGCTGCAGGCAGGCTACGGCGACATCATCGGCAAGTTCTCCTGCCTGAATGACTGGAAGCTCAGCGTGCTGCTGACGGGCGAATATTTCTGCCAGCGCGTGTATGACATCGTCTATGAAACGGCGCAGCAGGTGCAGGCACTGGCGCAGGGCGTGGCGGTGCGGGACGGAAAGGCCGTCAGCGCGCTGATGGAAGCGCTGGTGACAGTGGGCATCGCCATGAGCTATGTGGGTAATTCCCGCCCGGCCTCCGGCAGCGAACATCATCTGTCCCATTATTTTGAAATTACCGGTATTCTTGAAAAGAAACCGTATTTCTCCCACGGCATCGATGTGGCCTATTCCTCGGTCATCACGGCGACCTTGCGGCAGAGAATTCTTTCATCCCGTCCCGAAAAGCGGCCCTTTGACCGCGACGCCTATGAGCGCGAGATCCGCAGGATCTACGGCAGCTCCGCGCAGGGCATTATAGAGCTACAGGATCGCGTGGGCGGTTACAGCCGCGAGATTCCGGCAGAGGAAAAGTTTGACGAGATCAGGGCGATTTTGTCGGAGGTTCCCACGCCTGCGCAGTTTGAGCAGATGCTCGGCGCCGTCGGACTGGATATGGCGCAGTGCTGGGCCATGTACGGGGAAAAGAAGGTGGCGGACGGCATCCTTTACGCCAAGGATCTGAAGGATCGTTATACCGTTCTGAATCTGTACTATGAATTTTTCAGAGAGGTCTGAGATGGATATTTCAAAAATCAGGCTGATTGCCTTTGACCTGGACTGCACACTGACCCAGCACAAGACGCCCCTCTGCCCGGAGCATCGGGCGGTTTTGGACGCGCTTGGAAAGCGATGCCGTCTGCTGATGGCGGGCGCGGGCATGTGCCGCCGGATCTTCACGCAGATGGGCGAATATCCCATCGACATTCTCGGAAACTACGGTATGCAGTTTGCAGAATATGACCCGACCCTCCGGGATCTCGTGATCCGGGAAAACCACACCTGCCCCTGCGACCGGGAAAGTATTGAAACGCGGGTCACGGCTCTGCGGGAAAAGTACGGCTACACGGAATTTGCAGGTGACAATGTGGAGTATCACGCCTCCGGCTGCGTGACGATCCCGCTTTTGGGTACGAAAGCCGCGCAGCAGGACAAGCTGGCCTTTGATCCCGACCGCAGCAAACGCCGCGCCATCTATGAAGATGTGAAGAAGCTGTTTTCGGATTATACCGTCTTTATCGGCGGCTCGTCTTCCTTTGACATGGCACCGGCACCCTTTGATAAGGCATATGCGCTGAAAAAATACTGCGAGGCGCGGGGAATCGCGCAGGAGGAAACCGCCTATGTGGGTGATGATTACGGCCCCGGCGGCAACGATGAACCGGTATAAAAAGCGGCGTTCTCTTTGTGAAGATCGATGATTACCGGGACTTCCCCAAAGTCATGAAACCTTTTCTGGAGGTGTAACGCATGAACTACTGGACACAGAGCACGAAAGACATCTATGTAGCCGGCCATCGGGGTGACAGCGCCAACTATCCGGAAAACACCATGCTTTCTTTCCGCAAGGCTTTGGAGGAGGGCGTGGATCAAATCGAAACGGATGTGCGCGTCACAAAGGACGGAGCGCTGGTTCTGATTCATGACGCGCTGGTGGATCGCACCACCGACGGCACGGGCGCGGTGATCGATTATACGCTGGCAGAGCTGAAAAAACTGGACGCTGGCGTCAAAAAAGGCGAACAGTTCAGAGGCGAGCGGATCCCCACGCTGATCGAGTTTATGGAACTGGTGAAGGATCACCCGACGCTGACATTGGATATCGAGCTGAAGGAATATCCTACGCCCGGCCATGAGGAAATTGCCTATGACACGGCAGACCGCACGCTGCGCCTGATCGACGAATACGGCTTTACGGACCGCGTGGTCATCAATACCTTCAGCGGCGTGCTGCAGGAATACATCCGCAGCAAATACGGCAGCCGCTACCGGCAGCATGTCTATTATCCCATCTCCTATCTTGGCGGCGGGCTGACGGTGGATCCCTATTCCTATGCCTACTGCTGCTGCATGTTCCGCGCAACCTTTACACCGTTGATGGCGGGAAAGGACGAGTTTGCCCAAATGGCGGCACGCGGCGTGCAGCCTTGGACAGGGGCGGCGGTCAAGGACGAAGCGGGCGTGGATCTGGCGATTGAAAACGGCGCTACGCTGATCACCTGCAACAATCCCGGCACGATTCTGAATAATCTGCGGCAAAAAAGGTACCGGCAGGATAGGGGGAGAGAATAATATGCAGAATTTCAAAAAGGCGTGGATCACCACGGCGCATCAGGGCTATTGCGAAGTGAATATGCATTCCAACACCATGTCGGCGTTTTACCTTGCGGCGAAATACGGCGCGGACATGATCGAAACGGATGCGAGAAAAACGGCAGACGGGGTCCTGATTGCCAATCACGATCCGGTGGTTGTCGGAACGGACGAAACGGGCTGCCCGGTCAGCTATGAGATCGCATCCACCGACTGGCAAACCATCCGCAAAGTCATCCTTGCAAAGGATGACCCCATGGGTGTGAAGTATGTCCCGGCGCTGGAAAGCGTACTGAAGTTTGCCTATTGCAGCGGCCTGCTGGTGAACATCGATCTGAAAGAGGGGCTGCAGGACGCGGAGATGATTGCAAAGCTTGCGGCACGCTGCGGCATGAAGGGCAGAGTTGTCTATGCACCGAACGGCTCCGGCGAGCCGACCGTCAACCGGATTCTGAAAATCGACCCCGATGCCCGCTTTATCGATAGACCGTGCAATTTCACCCGGGAGCTTTTGCAGGATGTCCGGGATTACTGCGCAAAGTGCTATGCATACACGGCGGATTTTTCCGCGGAGAATATCGAAAACATCCGGGAAAACAATGTCATGCTGGCAGCCATCAGCCTCAATGCCGAAACGGCGCCGCAGGCATTCCGGTGGAATCCCGACATGATGGAGTATCCGCATACCTCAAAATTCTTTGAGATCGAAAAGAAGCTGGTGGACGATGCGATGAGAGCATCCATGTGTGAAGCCATGGCTTTCTGAGTACCTTTTGCGAGAAAAAAGTATTTCAAAATATGAAGAGGGTTCCGTTTCAAAAGAAACGGAACCCTCTGTTTTGTGTGATTTGATTGATCCGTAAACGCAGGACAGACTGTTACGGATTGACCATGACCTTGATGGACTCGCTGCTCATCTGCATGAAAATCGCATCATCGAGATGCTCCAGATCATAATGGTGCGTGATAAGGGGCAGAAGCTGCAGTCTGCCGGAATTGATGAGATTCACGGCCCGCTGGTGCGTGTCCGGGTTGATGATGGAACCGACGATGGTCAGCTCCTTTTTGAACACATCCATCAGCGGCAGCGCTGCCTTGCTGCCGGGTGCGGGAACGCTGAACAGAAGCACGGTTGCGCCCGGTGCCGCGGAGGCGATTGCCTGCTCAACGGCAGCCACTCTGCCGACACATTCAATGACCACATCTGCGCCGTTGACGCCGCAGATCTGACGAATCCGCATGGAAAGATCCTCATGGATCGGATCGATGACAGCGTCGGCGCCTACCTGAAGGCCGATCTCCTGCCGCATTTTTACGGGCTCGCTGAGCATGACGCAGGCGGCACCGGACAGACGAGCCAGCTGCACCATCAAAAGACCGATGGCACCGCCGCCGACAACCAGAATATGATCGCCGGGACGGATGCCTGCCCGATCGATTCCGTGCATGGCGCAGGCCAGCGGCTCTGCCATGGCAGCGGCGTTAAAATCCAGCGCCGGGTCGACCCAGAATCATTGATCGGCAGGGCAGAGTGCATATTCCTCGAAGCCGCCGTTTGTGTTGACGCCGAGAGCAAACAGATGCTCGCAGTTCTGCTTTTTGCCCATCCGGCAGGGACGGCAGCCGCCGCAGTAGCGGTTCGGATCGACGGTAACATGGTCCCCCTTTTTGAGCGCCGTTACACCCTCATCGACTTCCGCAATCTCGCCGGAAACTCATGACCGAGAACCACCGGCGGATTGACCGGCGCGGAGCCTTCTTCGCCGTGATAGATATGAACATCCGTTCCGCAGACGCCGCAGACGCGCACGCGAACCAGCACCTCGCCGGGACCCGGTTTTTGCAGTTCCTGCTGTCTAAGCTCAAATTTCGGATTTACATCCGCACCCAAAAAATAATTTGCAAGCATGGCAATTCTCCTTCCTTACAAGGAACATTGTATCAGATTTCGTTTTTCAAACCGGCAGATATAAGCAAAACCCAGTTCTCGAAGCATGGACACGGCTGATTCAAACCCGCGTGCGGCCTGCTCCGGCTTGTGGGCATCGGAGCCGAGGCTCACAAGGTACCCGCCCATATCCCGGTATTTTTCAGCAGCTGTCGATCCGGCATAAAGAAACCGAAGTCATCATAACCGGAGGTATTGACCTCCAAAACGAGCCCTCTTTTGATTACGCGTCGAAGGATCGCTTCGATTTTGCTTTCAAATACGGACATATCCACATCCAGCTTGTATTTTCCGAGAATATAACGCAGCGGGCAGGTCAGATGCGCCAGTACATCAAAATCGCCCCAGTCCAAAAGCATCAGTACATCATCAAAATAGGCATCCAGATAGGCGGAAGCCGTTTCAGCCGGAAGTCGGGAAAAGTCAATTTTGGAATAGGCCATGGTCAGATCCCGGAAGTACACACAATGAACCGACCCGAGGATGACATCCCAGTCTGCCAGCTTTTCCGCCTTGCTGCCCTGCGGCTCAAACCAGAAGCCCTCGCTGATCTCCAAGCCGGAAATCAACTGCATACCCTGAATGCCGTCCAACTGGCTTACCTCGTCAGCTGCCCGCAGAAGCGGTGTGAAAATATCATAATCCTGCCAGGAGTAGACGTCACAATGATCCGTCATTGCCATGACCGGGACGCCCCGTTCGAAATGCGCCTGCGCCATGTCCCTTATTTTGCAGACGGAATCATGTGAAAACTCCGAATGGTTGTGCAGATCGCAAAGCAGCCCCTTGTCCTTTTCCGGCTTCAGCTGACCGTTGGTTTCCACAATGTCTGCACCCCATGCAGCTGCATCTGCCAGCTCTTCCGGTTCCGATAGGATCCAAATGCCGAGCTTTGCATACCGCCGCACCAGCGCAGCCAGCGCTGCATCGGCGTAGGCCACCTTGATCCAGTCTTTCTTTTTTGCGGGATGCGGCAGCCAGACTGTCAGAAGACCCGGCTCAATCTGCGCGGTCAGCGTCTGAAGAACCGTTTCATCCACGAGCCCGTCATAGTGCAGCTCCATTTCGGGGAAAAGGGCATGTACCCGCAGCGCTTCCGCGCAGTCTCTGCAGGTCAGTGCCGCGGTTTCGGGAAACTCCGCAAGCACGGCAAAAAGCGCAGGCCTTTGTCAGTGAGCACCATCTGAAGGTTCTCGGCGCATCCGACTGCCACCGCGCAGAGGGCGCAGGTTCTGCCTACATTGAATCAGAAACGCTGCCGGAGGATTCTTTTGCGCTTGCGCAGCCTCTGCACAGCCAGAATTTCCGCATCTGCAGACGCGAGGAGCTCGGTGAGCTTCCATGGCCGAAAGACAGACAATAAAATGCCCCGTTTTTCTGCGCACCCCCTGACAGAGCAATGAAGCGGACAGTCAGTTCTGAGACAGATATGCAGCGAATGTCACGGCCTGCTCCAGATGACTGCCGTCTGCAAAAATCAGACAGTAAACCGGAGTTCCGATCACATTCCGGATTTCTTCCCCGATTTTTGTGCCGCTCAGATCATAGCCCGGAATGCTCTGCCCCTCCGGCTGATAAAACAGTCCCTCTCCCAGCAGATAATTCATCGTAGCCTCATCGCAGATCAGCAGATCCAGCTGCCCGGCGGCCGTCAGCGTAACAAGCTACGAGGCACCCATCATTGTCGTTTCATCATCCGGTGACGAAAAAGTTATGACGACCGGCTCCTGATTGCCCTGCGCATCGGGAAATACATCCGTCAGAGCTTCTTGAATCTGATTGCCGGAAACTGCGTCATAGTAGTCCAGTACGCCGCAGACAAGCACCGGGTCTTTTTGACGGTTTTTATGAATCGTTGATGCTATGGATATAATTGCACAGAGTGCCAGTACGGTACATACAAAGATTACGCCGTAATATTCCAGCAAATACTGCACGGCCTGCTTTGCCGTCATTGAACGGAGCTTATCCGCTTCTTCTCTGAGTTTCGGAAACGGTTTCCAGGATTCTTTCTTAGGTTCCATATCGGATGCCTCCTTTTGGAAATCAGTTACCCCGATTTCGCAGAAGAAGCAAGACATCTTTTCGGCGCATTTTTTTCAAAGCCTTCATTTTTTCAGGAGAATCAAAATGGAATTGTATATCCTTCGCCACGGCGAATCCGAGGCAAACGCGCAGCATATTCATTCCGGATGGTCTGCCGTGAATCTCACGCAAACCGGACGCCGGCAGGCGGTTTCCGCCGGCAGGCTTCTGCAGCCGCTGAACTTTGACAGAGTGATCTGCAGCGATATGCCCAGAGCGGTTCAGACCGCTGAACTGGCTCTTCCAGGATATCAGCCGGAGTATACGCCACAGATCCGGGAAATCAATACCGGCGATTTCACGGGAAAATCCAGAGCGCAATGTATGGAAGAGCAGCCGGATGTGTATCCGGACTGCCTCGCCAAAAGAGATTACCGCCTTTTTCACGGTGAAAATGAGACGGACCAGTTTGAGCGCGTAGCATCTTTTATGCAGAAGCTTGAGCAGGATGGGGGAGATCGCACCATTGCAGGTGTAACCCATGACGGCGTCCTGCACGCCATGCTCTGCTATGCTTTGGGATTTCCGATTGACAAATCGCGTCTTGTCGTTCGAAATGCAAGCGTCAGTCATCTGTCCTTTCAGGATGGAGAATGGAAAATCCATCAATGGGGCATGACGGAAAGTTTTGAATAGGAAGGATATCTGTTTATGAGTCTTTTCAGCGCATAAGACATTGATCTGCTGCGGCTGCAGGTTCGCCTGCTCCACGAGAAGTAAATTCCGGCACTCCAACGCATCTTTCAGAATCCCTTGCGAGATTAAGATTCCGCAGTACCTGTTGCAAAAGACCCCCGGCGGCTGGCTAAAACCGGCCACCGGGGGCCTATTCTTTTTGCGGAAGGGACAGAACTCAAACCATCCAGAAAGGCCCCCTGCCGCCGGCAGGGGGGCTTTTTGTAAAAAGAAAACCACCGGCAGTGCCGATGGTTCAAAAAGCTTTAGCTATGCGAAGAAAAAATATCCTCCTTTGATATACTGAGGATGGTCTGCCAACCACGCAAAGGAAATCAAAGGAGGAGTCAAGTCCAGATGAAACTCGACACAGAAAGTTTAGCACACACGAAGAGGGAATGTAAATACCATATCGTATTTGCGCCGAAATATCGGCGGCAGGTCATCTACGGAAAGATCAAGAGCGATATCGGACAAATGCTGCGAAAGCTATGTGAGTACAAAGGGATAGAGATCATAGAAGCAGAAGCGTGCAAGGATCATGTCCATATGCTCGTAAGTATCCCGCCAAAGTACAGCGTATCGCAGATTATGGGGTACCTCAAGGGAAAGAGCAGTTTCATGATCTACGAGAAGTATGCCAATCTAAAGTACAAGTACGGGAATCGACATTTCTGGTGCAGAGGATATTATGTGAGCACAGTAGGAAGAAATAAACGCGCAATAGAGCAATACATCCGAAACCAGCTACAGGAGGATGATTCGGAAGATCAACTCAGTATCAAAGAGTTTATCGACCCGTTTACGGGTGAGCCGGTAAGAGAAGGCAAATAAGAAAAAGCCCCTTTAGGGGCAGCCCGGGAAAACTGTGCGGTTGGCAGACAATTCAACAAGCCTATAGGCTCGGCCCGGGTCATGCCCCAAGGGGGCTTGTGCAAACCACCGGCACGGCCGGTGGTTATGATTGTATGGCGAAATGAATCAGCGGGGAAGGCACTTCCAGTCGTGACGGACGGCCAGCAGAAGGATGACCAGCATATCCAGTCCGTATTCAAAGGCGGTCAGTCCGCCGCCGGTGAACAGGAAAATCAGCACCAGCAAAACGGCATCCGTCCCTGCGGCATACAGACTCAGCCGCCGCTTGGAGATCATAAACCAGATGAGGCAGGCGGCCTTGATGAGAAACAGACTGCCGACCAGCAGAACATAGATCCGGTTCTGACCGACAAATTCAACCGTTATCCGCATCATGTCGATCAGCGCCTGATCGATGCCGAAGGCGGAGTATTCCGACAGCATGCCGGCAAAAAAATCTCCGGAGGCACTGAGCCACAGAACCAGAAACTGGCTGAAGGAAAAGTAAATATTCAGCACTACGGCGATGATGCACAGGACTTTCAGAAGACCGCGCAGACGAAGCTTTCCGGCTGCATCCCGGACAATATAAGTACCGCTCTGCTGCACCGGTTCTGTTTTGTTCACTAACAGCTCAGTTTCCGTCTCGCGGACGGGTTTATCATAGCGCTTGACAAGAGCGCCGCAATCCGGGCAGATGAGAACATTGTCCTCAACTTCTCTGCCGCAGTTATAACAGGTCTGCATACCGCATATCTCCTTTGGAGGGAACATATCATTGTCTGTATTGTATTCCAGCCGGCCGGAATTGTCAAATATGGGAATGTTTGCGGCAGCAGAAAATACAGAAAGCACTTTTTGCAATATTTTCAGCACAAATTTGCATTTACATTGTGCATTGCTGCGATATAATGGAAATGTACAAAACGGAAGCGGAGGGAAAAGCTGTGCGGTTTACCAAAATGAACGGCGCGGGGAATGACTTTATCATTCTCGACGCCATCAAACAGAAGATCCCTCCCGAGCAGCTGCCGCACATGGCAAAAGTGCTCTGCGACAGACGCAGATCCATCGGCGCGGACGGACTGATGGCGGTGGCGCCGTCTGAAAAAGCCGACTGTCGGATGCTGTTTTTCAATTCCGACGGCTCCATGGGCGAAATGTGCGGCAACGGCGCAAGATGTATCTGCCGTTTTGCCTGTGAAAACGGCTATGCCGGGCCGACGCAGACCATTGAAACGACGGCGGGACTTGTCACAGGCGTTCGGATCAGCAAAAGAGAATACCGCATCCGGCTCAACACGCCGAGCGTGGTGCGGCTGGATGAAGTGCTGACGGCGGACGGGGGAACGTATTCCGTTTCCTACGTGGAGCTTGGCGATCCGGGCATTCCCCACGCGGTGGTGGAAATGCCGGGACTTGCGGATGCGGACGAGCGGGCGCTGTTTGCGCTCGGCAGAAAGCTGCGGTACCACCCGGCCTTCCCGAAGGGCGCGAACGTCAATTTTTATGAGATCACCGGGCAGGACGCCGTGCTGGAAAAGACCTATGAACGCGGCGTGGAGGATTTTACGCTGGCCTGCGGCACGGGCACGGGCAGCGTGGTCACGGTGCTGACGCTGAAGGGACTTGTCAGCGGAAAGAATGTTGCGGTCAGCATGGCAGGCGGCACGCTCGTCATCGACGCGGAAACGGAAAGCGGACGAGTGACGAACCTGTATCTCACGGGGCTGACCAATCTGGTGGCTGAGGGTGAGATTTTAGACGAAGAGTTATAAGAAATCCCCTGCCATACAGGGGCCGGCATTCCAAACGGCGCGATGAGGGCATCGCGCCCTACAGGCATACCTGCGGCGCGGGAGAAACATGCTGCAATATCGGCACAAAAAGAGGCGGATTGCCACGCCGGTGGAATCGTTCACTGGCTCGCAATGACAGTTGCCTGGTCCTGCGTATGAAATATCGCAGGACATCACAACGAGGCATCGCGCCCTACAAAAACAAAAATCGTTTATCGGAGGAATATTTATCATGAAAAAGGGAAGCTTCTGGAAGAACTACTGGTTCATCATCTGTATGCTGGCCGGTATTATCGGCGGCTGCATCGTCGGTGCGGTATGGCCGGGTGCCACGGCATTGGAGCCGCTGGGCACGGTATTCATCAATCTCATGTTCTGCGTGGTCGTGCCGATGGTCTTCTGCTCCATCGCCTCTGCCATTGCCAACATGAAGAGCGCAAAGCGTGCCGGCAAGGTCATGAGCGTGACCATCATCACCTTCATGGTAACGGCTGCCATAGCAGCGGTCATTATGTATGCCATCGTCCGCTGCATCCCGCTGGTGCAGGGCCAGTATGAAGTCGTTGAGGGAGAAGTCGGCAGCACGCTGGGCGTGGCTGACATGATCATCAACTTCTTTACGAAGCCCGACTTCGCAGAGCTTTGGAGCCGCAGAGCGATCCTGCCTCTGATCATCGCAGCGATTCTGTTCGGCTTCGGCGTTCAGATGAACGGCGGCCCCGAAACCAAGACGGCGCAGATCCTTGCCGATGTGACCGGCTGCATCATGAAGACCGTCAAGATCATCTCCTTCTATGCGCCCATCGGCTTCTTCGGCTTCTTTGCCTATCTGGTTGCCACCTACGGCCCGGAACTGATCGGTGACTACAGCCGCACGCTGATCATCTACTATGCGCTGTGCTTCGCTTATATGTTCATCTTCTTCCCGATCTATGCCCGCTTCGGCGGCGGCAAGGGCGCCGGCAAGATCATGTTCAGGCATCTGTTCAAGCCGGCAGCAGTTTCCTTCGGTACCTGCTCCTCTGTTGCAACGATTCCCACCAACATGGAAGAAGCGGAAGAGACCGGCATCAACAAGGAAGTATCCGACATCGTTCTGCCGCTGGGTGCAACCATGCACATGGACGGCTCCGCCATGTCCGCCATCATGAAGGTCGCTTTCCTGTTCGGTATCTTCGGTCAGGACTTCGGCACCGGCCGTGCGATCCTTGCGATCATCGTTGCGGTGTTCTCCTCCGTGGCCATGTCCGGTATTCCCGGCGGCGGCGGCACGGGCGAGCTGGTGCTCTGCACCATCTTCTTCCCGGATCAGCTGGCGATCGCATACCCCATTGCCATTGCGCTGGGCAATCTCGTCGATCCTCCCGCGACCATGGTCAACGCTGCGGGCGACTATGTGGCGTCCTACATCGTTTCCAGATTTGCCGACGGCAAGGACTGGCTGCAGAAACAGCTGAAGACCAAGACCAAGGCATAAGGATAAAACATAAGGGTCTGAGATCCGAAAAGCGGATCTCAGACCCTTTTTGCTTCGCAAGGAAAACGACCAACGGCTGTTTGTCACTTCTGTTCCGGCAGGATGGGCTTCTGTCGGGAGCGGATTACAACGGGCTGATTTGTCATGGGATGAAGAAATGAAAGCTCCGCGGCGCAAAGCTGCTGGGTAAAAAGACCGTTCTGCGCGGAAAAAAGTGCAGAAGCGGGCGTGTTGTATTGCGGATCACCGAGGATGGGAAAACCGGCGGTTTTGCAGTGCAGACGCAGCTGATGCGTTCTGCCGGTGACGGGATGCAGTTCAAGCAGTGCGGTGTGTTCAAAGCGCTGCAGTACGCGGTACTCGGTCACGGCACGTTTTCCCCGGGGATCGGCGATGCGCAGAAGACTGCCGTTTCCGAGCTTATAGACCGGAATGTCGATGGTTCCGGCATCCTGCTCCGGGCAGCCGAAAACCGATGCAAGGTAAACCTTGTGCATCTGCCCCTGCTTCAGAAGCGCGCAGAACTTTGCGTGCATATGAGCCGTTTTCGCAGCCAGCACCACGCCGAAGGTGTCGCGGTCGAGTCTTGTGACGGGATGGACGGCGGAAGCTGTACCGGTTTTCTGAAAATAATCAAGGATGCCGTTGGCGAGGGTGCCGGTGTTCCTCTGCGGCGACGGATGCACCAGAATGCCAGAAGGCTTGTCAACGGCGAGAAAGCAGTTGTCTTCATAGAGAATGGAAAGAGGCATGGGCTCGGGGTCAAAGCCCTCGGCCTGCTCCTCAATGCGGACGAGGATCGCGTCACCGGGACGGACGATTCGGTCTGTATGGGCGCGTTCTCCGTTCACGAAAAGCGCATCCTGCCATTTGAGCCTCTTGATGAGTCCGGTGGAAAGCTGCATATCCGTATGCAGAACGGCGCCGAGACGCGCCTCACGCTCTGCCGTATGTTCTAAAACCAAGCCGCATCCCTGCCTTTCTGCGGCCAGGATTTCGCTGCCGCAGGGCAAGTATACAACCAAAGGCGGACGCTGTCAAACGGGCGTTTATGCACTTTCATGTCTGCCCGGAAAACCGCCAAAATCCGCGTGATCCCAAAGCTGCTTGATGAAGATGGCGGCAATGGGAAACAGAATCAGTCCGCCCACGCCCATGACGCGAAAGCCGGTATAAAGAGCCGCCAGCGTAAAAAGCGGGTTGAGACCGAGTCCCTTGCCGACCAGCCGCGGCTCCAGCGTCTGCCTTGTCAGCGCCGCCACAGCGTAGAGGACGGTAAAGCCGACACCGATGCGGGTTTTTCCGCGCAGGAACATCAGCGCCGCCCACGGAAGCAGGATCGTGCCCGTTCCGAACACGGGCAGCGCATCGACCAGCGTGATGAGAAGGCTCATCAAAAGCGGAAAATCCACCCCCAGCAGCATCAGTCCCAGCGTCACGATCAGAAAAGTCACGCCCATCAGTTTCAGCTGCGCCTTCAGCCATGCACCCAGCGAGCTTTTCAGCCGCTCGCCGACGGTGCAGATGTGCTCGCGCCAGATGGACGGCAGCTTTTTCTGCAGCCATCTGCGCAGCTTCGGCAGCTCACAGCAGAACATGAAGCTGGCGAGAATTGTTGTCACAAGAAACAGAACTGTGGCGGGCAGCTTTGTCAGAAAGCCGGAAGCGAAGGAGAAAAGCCACTCGTAGAGCTTCGCGCCGAGTCCGGCGCCGCTGGCAAAAAAGCGTTCCAGCCCTGCGTGCAGACCGGAGCCGATGCCGTCCGGCAGGCGGTCAGCCAGCGAGAAGAGCTTTTCCTCCAGCCGCTGCAGCGGCCCTGCGATCCCCTCCGCCAAGGACGGCAGCTCCCGCAGAAAGCGGGTAAGCTCCGATAAGACCCCTCTGCACAGGAAAAAGATCGCCGCACCCAGCGCTGCAAGGATCAGCAGCACGCAAAAAAAGGACGCTGCGCCCCGGGGGATTCCTGCTTTTTCCCGCAGAAAAGTGACCGGCTTTTCCACCAGCGCCGCAATGGCCAGCGCAATGAAAAAGGGCAGAAGGATCCCGAACAGAAAACGGAAGAAAATCCACAGACAAAGTGCGGCGGAAACAGCGATCAGCACCGTCCGCCGGATTTTTTTTGCCTTCATTTTCTGCTCCTTTCTGAAAAAATACACTTGCTTTTTTGATGGGAATGCTGTATAGTTGGTCGTATATTGAGGACACTTGACCATATCACAAGGACACATCTGGGGAGAAATTTATGGAAAAGACACCGAAATACTATATCGTGGAAGCTTCGGCATTGCCGGAGATCTTTCAGAAGGTCGCCGAGGCCAAGCGGATGCTTGAGACGGGCGAGACCGACAAGGTCAATGTCGCCGCCCAGGCTGTCGGCATCAGCCGCAGCGCCTTCTACAAATACCG
>JAEDIZ010000099.1 GCA_016296635.1 Oscillospiraceae bacterium | reverse complement strand
AAACCCTGTCATGGTGGCCGGCACCATCGTATGCGCTTGTGTAGGCTCCGGCGGCACCATCGGCACGGCGCAGACTGCTTTTACCTACGGCATTGTCGGTTGGCACCAGACGATGGGTCTGGCCATCGGCTGCGCAATCCTGGGTCTCTTCCTGTCTCAGTTTATCTATAAGCTGACCAAGGCCCAGACCATTTCGCAGGTCCTTTCGCACACTTATGGCAAAAACATTAAAGTCGTTACGGCCATCTTTGGCTCGTTGGCGATCTTCTTCTCCATCCTCTCACAGACCAAGGGCTTTATCCCGCTGCTGGTCTCTGTCACGGGCTGTAGTAACGTGTTCGCCGCGGTCGTCGCCTTTGTCCTGATCTCGCTGCTGGTGGTCTTCGGCGGAATCTACGCCAACGGCACGGTCGGTCTGGCCAAGATGCTGGTCATCTATGTGGGCTGCATTATCAGCGCTGTGATCGCGCTGATTGCCTGCAACGGCTTCAGCGGCATTACGCAGGCGCTGGGTCCGGATGTATGGAACCTGTTTGCACGCGATAAGGTGAAGGGGCCCGGCTATGACCTGGGCGTAAACCTGGGCTTCGTGTTGGGCTTCCTCGTTACTCAGACCTATGTTCAGGCGGTGCTTTCCGCCAAGGACGCCAAAGCGGCCCGCAACGGCTGCATGCTCGGTGCCCTGCTGACTCTGCCAGCCGGCTTCCTCTGCTGCATCATCGGCATGTATATGCACATGTACCACCCCGACATCACCTCCAGCCAAGCTCTGCCGCTGTTCATGCTCTATAACTACCCCGGCGTGATCGCAGGCATCTTCATCGGCGGTTTGATGCTCGCCGCCCTCACCTCCAACGCCGGCCTGACCCTCTCCGTAGCAACGCTGCTGGAGCGCGATGTTATCAGCCGCAACAAGGAGAAGACCGATGAGAAGAAGTCTCTGTGGACGATCCGCGTTCTGATCCTGGTCATCGTGGCCCTCAGTTGTGTGTTCTCCATCACGACCATCGGCTCCTATATTCAGACCTTCATCTTCCTGTCCTATGGCATGCGCACCACCGTATATCTGATCCCGATGCTGGCCGCCTTCTTCTGGAAGGGCAAGCTGACAAAAAGCGCCGGTATCGTTTCGGCGATCGCCGGTCCGGTGTCGGATTTGATCTTCTATTTCGTCATGGGCAAGACCAATACCCATGTATTCCTGTCTCTTGGTGTGGCGCTGATCGCTTTCGTTATCGTCGATATCCTTGCGAAGGATACGGTCAGCCTCGAAGAGCGCGCGCTGTACTGATCTAAGCGTCCGCAGGGAAGCAAAAACATAGCCAAGGGGATGTGAAATATCCGTTTCGCATCCCCGAGAAATTATCAAACCGGAAAAACAACAGATATTAGGAGAAGGAATATGAATACAGCCTTGAAGAATGTCCGGGTGCTTGAGCTTACGCATGTGATCTCCGGCTCTATGGCCGGGATGCTTTTGGGGGATCTGGGCGCTGAGGTCATCAAGATCGAGAGACCGAAGGTCGGCGAATTTTACAGGGAAGAGGCGCAAAAAAATGAGGCTGGAATCAGCATCGTTTTCCCTTCCTACAACCGCAATAAGCGAAGCATCACACTGAATCTGAAGGACCCGGAGGCCATTCGGATCATCAAAAGACTCGCTGCCGAAACCGATATCGTGATTGAAAACTATCGGCCGGGTGTTTTGGACAAACTCGGAATCGGCTACGAGGACCTGAAGGTGGTAAACGAGTCTATCATCATGGTCTCCATTTCCGGCTATGGGCAGAGCGGCCCGTATGCAAAAAAACCTGCCTACGATATGACAATCTCGGCCATGAGCGGTTTTATGTCGATGAACGGTCCTGAGGGACAGCCGACAAAAAACGGACCCGCCGTATCCGATTTCCTCTCTGGCATCTATGGTTGCCTTGCTGCGCTCGCTGCACTGCAGCATCGCAATGAGACCGGTGAGGGCCAGCATGTGGATGTAGCCATGCTAGACTGCGGCTTGTCAGTGCTGGATGCCTTTTTTGCCCAATATCGCTTCACAGGGATCGAGCCAAAATGCGGCGGCAATCGCCGGGCTGGTTATGCGCCGGTAAACGCCTATAAGACTGCGGACGGCATGATCTATATCTCCGCAACGCTCAACAAGCACTGGCAATGCCTGACGGACCTGATGGGCCGAGAAGATCTCTTTCATGCTCCGGAGAATGCGACGGGCGTCCTCCGGAAGGCACACGAAGAGGAATTGGAAGCGATCGTGGCCGACTGGGCCAAGCAATTTAAGACGCGGGAACTCGCAGCAATGCTGGACAAGGCGGGCGTTCCCTGCGCTCCGGTACAGGGCATAGCGGCCGTAATGGAAGACCCCCAAGTGATATACCGCGGCTCCATCGTCGAGTTCGAGTATCCCGGCCTTGGCATGTACCCTGTCCCGGCCTTCGTTCCCAAATTTAACACGATCCAAGTCCCTGTACGGCCTGCTCCGACGCTCGGAGAGGCCAATGAGTACATCCTATGCGAGCGTCTTGGGTATGATCTCGCGCAGCTGCAAGATCTTCAGGAACGCGGCGTAATCTGAGCCGCTGGGCCTCATCGTATCGTGCGATTTTTGTAAGATTTACCGTTTTCCGTCATGCATGATATAATAGACTCATGTCAAAGGCCAGATCGCGACGGCGGAAAAATGGCATAAGAAATGGTTAGCATAGGATATAGCCGCACGACACAATGGGAGGTGCTTTTTTGAAAATCACTGTGCAGAGTTTTCTTGAAGATATCAGGATGAAAAATCTGTCTCTAGTGGCAGGCAATGGCGGGCTGACAAGAGAAGTCTTGAAGGTCACCGTGCTGGACGCCCCGGACGGCCCAAAGTGGCTCCACGGCGGAGAATTCATTTTGACCTCGACCTACATTTTCGACAACGATCCTAAGCGTCTTTATGAATTCAGTGAAGGCCTGATCAAAAACAACGCCTGTGCCTTCGGCATCAAAATGAGTCGGTATCTCAGCGTTCTTCCGCAGTCTGTGATCGATCTTTGCGATAACAACTGCCTTCCTCTGGTAATTATCCCCTATTCCTATGTCTGGACCGACATCATTTCTGTGTTTTATGAGATCAGCTATCAGCTTGCGATTCCAGAAAAATACAGCACGATTCGGTCCAAGCTTGTGGATAAGGTGAGAAAAGCCAGAGAAAGCGGTGCTGTGGAAATGGGAGAAACCATCTTCCAATTCTTTGATCTCCCCGTGATGTTTCTGGATGAAGGCAACCGCGCCGTCCATTTCGTGGGCGATGAAAAAGCGCGCGAGCAGATCGAGGAATTCTTTCGGTATATGGGCAGCAAAAGTCTGCGTTCAGGACAATATTTCTTCAATGACACCTACCTGTTTTACACAGGTTTGACTGCCTCGCTGGAGGATTCAGCCGCCCGATCTCTTATTCTTCTATCCAAGTCTCCAAGCATTCTGGATGAGATCAAGGACATTCTTGCCCAGTGTGAGATCATCCGAACCGAACAGATTTCCTGGGTCGAATCGGAAGACGAGATGTTTACGCGTGCCATTGCAGCTGTTGCCGGAGGAAAAAAAATCGACTCCCATACCCAGAACAATCTCAACCGACGAACCAGGCCAGGGAAAGATTATTATGTTGTCGTATGTGCTGCCCTAACGGACATCCAGAGCTTTAAAGCTAATCTCTCTGACGTGGTGTCACGGACAGAGGACGCCTCCTGCAGCTTCTGGGTCGCGCAAAACCCTGTTTTACGTGAGACTGTGGGCATTCTGCGCCTTTCGCTGCGCCGGGACGATGCAGACCCGGAGCTGGCGCTGCAATCGATCATATCAGAGATCTGTCTGTATCTTGAAGAAAACGAACACCTGTATATCAGTGATCTTTATGACGCTCCGAACCGGTTAGAGCAAAGCTACTTTGAAGCAAAAAATGTACAAGACTATTGCCCGCGTATCTGGCCAGAGAAAAAATACTGCTATTTCAACGACATTTATCCCTATTATCTGGTGATGAACTCAGCCAATGGTGGTTCTTTGACACGTTGTTTTGACATCCTCGAGAGAAAGCAAGAGAGCATGTCTTTCGACTGTATCATGACGCTGGAGGCTTATCTGGCCTGTGGTAACTACAGAAAAGCGGCACAAGAGTTGTACCTGCACGAGAACTCCATGCGCTACCGGATAAAAAAGATCGGGGACTTTCTGATGGTGGATTTTGAAGACATCGTAGAATGCAGGAATTTCATGTTCAGGTTAAATGTGTGGAAGCTGCAAAAAACACTCGGAAGGCCCGAAAAAGAATAAGGCGGGAGGAAGCATGGAAGACGCCATTTATCAGGTAGACCAGGTCGCGCCAGTGGCTGGAGGTGAAGCCTTTTTGCTCCGCTGCGGAACAGAGGCGGCGCTCGTCGACGCAGGCTATGGCTTCTGCTGCGACCAGTTGGTTGCGAACATTCGTGAGTCTCTGGGAGATTTTCAACTCAAATATGTGATCCTGACGCACTCGCATTATGATCACATCTCTGGCGCAGCATCAGTAAAGGCCGCGTTTCCGGAGGCGATCATCGTGGCTAGCGAGCGAACTGCCGAGATCATAAAACGTCCCCATGCCCTGCAAAAAATGATAGAGCTCAACCGAAAGGCAGCGGAACGCAACGGCTGCTCTCCCTACGGCAGTGAAGCTCTCGCAGAACTCAAGGTAGATCAGACTTTAGGAGAAGGCAGTCAGCTGACGATCGGGCCGCTCGTGTTCACGGTGTATTTGACACCCGGGCACACAAAATGCAGCATGGCGCTTTATTGCGAGTCGGAGGGCCTTCTGATCTCATCTGAGACCTTGGGAATCCCCATGGGCGGCAAGCTGGTCAAGCCTGGCTACGTCGTGGGCTATGCGATGACAATCGACTCCATTCAGAAGATACGGCGGCTTCCTATTCGCAGGATTCTCTTTCCTCACGATGGCCTTGCGGATGAGACCTTCAGCTGCAGCTTCCTTGACCGTGCCCTGTATTGGAGCGAGGAGATCCGCCGGCGCGTCATAGAGGGCTACCTTGCCGGAAAAAGCGAGGAGCAACTCGTGGATGAATTCAAGCAGCAATACTTTTATGCTGCCCTGAATCGGGTACAGATCGAGGAGGCTTTCCTGCTAAACGCGCGGCACATGGTCTCCATGTTGATTCAGGAATATGAAAAAAGAGGATAAGCGCCTTGGACACCCCGGATAAACCCCTGAGCATATAGGCGCTTTTCATGAATAACAAAGGGTGAAATTAAGATGTTGTCCATTCAAATGGCAGTGATCGTTCTCTATTTTGCTCTGACTGTGATCGTCGGACTGCTATCCGCCAGAAAATCCAAAACTGCGGATGCCTTTCATGGGGAGCAATTGGGACTGTTCGCCATTGTTTGTGCCTCCACCGGCGAGTGGCTGGGGGGCACAGCTACGACAGGCGTCGCTGAATATGGCTTTCTATACGGTCTGTCCGGAGCATGGTACACGATCGCAAACGGGATCGGCGTCATGTTCCTGGCCTTGTGCTTTGCAAAAATATATAGGAGCCTGAACTCCGTGACTGTACCGGGAATCATTGAGCATTATTTCGGTCATCATGCCCGTACGGTTTCCAGCCTGCTGTTAACATTGGTAATGCTCGCAGTCGGTCTGTCGCAGATGATTGCGGCTGGTAAACTTGGGCAGAGTCTTTTAGGGCTGGATTTCACAGTTACCTGCATAGTCTTCGCAGCTATTTTTATTGTATATACACTGGCGGGCGGTATGAACGCAGTTGCCTCAACCAGCAAGGTTCATCTATTTGCCATGTACGGCGGAATGATCTTCGCAGTCATAATCGCCCTTACGAAGATCGGAGGCTGGACAGGTCTCAGCAGTGGAATAGCCTCCGTGGAGAAGAGCAGCGGTGGCAACTACATGAGCATGCTTTCCATTGGTTTCCCGAAAATCAGTTCGTGGTTGATTGCCAGCCTGCTTGGTGCGTGCACAGCGCAGGCTGGGATTCAACCGGTCCTGGCCTCCAAAGATATTCCGACTGCGCGAAAGGCATGCATCCTGACAGCCTTTGTAGCGGCACCCTTTGGCTTCCTGACAGCGATTCTGGGCATGGTCGCTAAGGTGATGAGCCATCAGGGAACGCTGCTCAACACAGCGGGTGAATTGGTGACAGACGGGAAATCGGCGCTTTCGGCGCTGATGATGAATCTCAATCCGATCGTTGGCGGGCTTATTTTGGCAGCTATTCTCGCAGCTATCCTCTCCACAGTCTCGCCAATCATTTTGGCCTCCGGCACTATGATTACTAAAGATCTGTATCAGGGGGTGATAAGGCCAACGGCGACAGATGCGGAGGTTCTGCGTGTTGCCCGCTGGACAACGGCGCTGTCGGGCGTGGTTTGCTGCATTGGAGCGATTGCACTCGTCAATGCAAGTGCTGTACTGGATATCGTCTATTCCGCCTACTCACTCCGTGGCGCTACCTTTGTGATCGTAATACTTGGAATGTTCTGGAAACGGGCGACCGAAAAGGGTGCCTGCATCAGTATGATCTGCACTGGCCTGGTGGCAGTCGGATGGGTAGTTGCAAAACTGAGTACTGGGAGCTACCCGATTGCACCTTGGTTTACTGAAACCTATGCAGCAGTGATTGTTGCCTTCGTGACGATGGTCGTAGCAAGTATGCTGTGCGGAGATACCGTTCGGTGTCATGAGCAGAAATAACGATTGATTATAAAGAATGATTATTTAGAACTGAATGATCAGTTATTTGAAAGAATTGGAATGCGATTCTACTTTGATCAAACAAAATAATGGGCAAATAATTTACGAGTTTGATGACCATGATATCGCATCAGCAGAGGTGAGATTCAGCATTAGCCGCCTTTGGCGCGCCGGGTGCAAAAGGATATGGAAGGACAAAGAGGCTAATACAATTAGTTTTGAGCTTTGGTACAGGACAATGGGTGAAGTGGATTGCGGAATAGCTTGCACCTTTGACAATCAGAGCACACCGAAAACAGCTTTTCAGGTTTGCTGTGAAGAAGTAGGCGATGGATGGTATTATTATTTCGATGATTATGAAGAATACCGCGCGCATCCATCGGATTATGAGGAAAACCAACCTTGGTAAGCTTGTTACATGTGACAGAGGCTGGCTATATTTTCTATCCTTCATCTAAGGAGTTTGACAACTTACATTTCTTCATTTATTAGGGGTATCACTATTCTTTTCACGATGAACGCATTTTGACCTGACAAAAGCACAGCCAAAGATGCACTTTACTTTGGCTGTGCTTTCACCCATAGATTTCACATGACCTTTTTCCGTCAATACATTGATTTTCCAAGGATGTCATGGTATATTGGTGTTGCGACGTAAACTGAATATGGTTGACCATTTAGGGGAAGTGTTTTTTTATGGTAAAAACGCTTTCTCCACTTTGCTTTCCCCTGGATGGTCAAAGGTTTGCGTCGCGGCAACAGGAGATCAGCGTTTTTCGGACGCGGTACTTCGGTGCCGCGTCCTTTTTTTGGGCTCTATGTCAATAGTTGGGGTAGAGCAAAAGAAGACCTAAAAAACAGGAGTGAGCGGTGCACCGCTCACTCCTGTTTATTAGGTGAGAGAGGCACAATGAAGAATCCTGTTTCTGAAGTAATCGAAGTTGCGAACGCCAAATGAGACACGCTTTATGACCTTTATCTTGTTGTTACAGCCCTCTGTGAAGCCGTTAGTGAACACGCAATCAAAGGAATTCAGAATTTCATCAGTCCAGTTATGTACTGCATTTGT
>JAEDIZ010000098.1 GCA_016296635.1 Oscillospiraceae bacterium | reverse complement strand
TGCCGAGAGAACAGGTCAAAACGATCATTTTTCGCTATATTTTTATCTACTACAACCGCGTCAGGATCTATACGCGCAACCCGCTGGGGCTGCCGCCTGTGAAGTACCGGGAGTGGGTGCAGGCGCAGCAGGCAGCCTGACCGGCGCTGCCGAGCTTTTCAGATTTTGGGTGTTTCCCGACTGCACATTTCTTGACATTTCCAGAAATTAAGAAGGACAAGCCTGCACACGCATTTGTTAAAGAATGGCTTGTAAGATTATCTGATAATGCAAGGTTGGCAGGTCGAATTGAGCGCACCAGCCCGTCAAATGAATATTCCCTTTATGTCATCCATGCTTCGCTGACATCTCTTGTAAACGGCAATCAAACCGAGCTCGCCTATTTCCTGATTAGGGAGCTGTTCAATATCGTCGAGGGAAAGATCCCGGTTCATTTCACTCCGCTCAACATAAAAAGCAATATCATGCTAAGCCGGGTAAATGAATTTCTGGCCGCCTTGGCAGCCGTTATCAGGATGTTTGAATTATTAACGCCTGATTCAGAGGAAGACAGCATATCACCGCTTTCTTCTAACCCGTCTTGTCCCGATGCTTAATTCACAATAATTTGAAAAATGGAGGAAACCACTATGAACAGCACGATCACTGCATCCAAGAAAAACCTTACACAGACTGCCGCATTTGCCAATCTTCTGTCCGGAGCCTGTGCTTCCCCGCTGGTCTATAAGACCGTAAACCGCTCCGGCTCTTATCAGCCGGTTGTCACGCTGACGAATGCCATCGAGTTCCTTTCTGAAATCGGGGCGCAGCCTGTTGCGTTTGATCTCGCTCTCGCATGGTTCAGCATCGTTGGCCGTGAGATTCCCGAAGTTCTTGCCAGTATCGAGTCCGATTCCGAACTCGCCACTGCCTTTGTCGATGAGCTGACGCTGGATCTGGAAAGCATCATCGAAGAAGAACTTTACGACGATGATGAAGACGAGTTCGACGACGAGCCGGACGATCCCGAGGAATAATGCGGAGGTCTTCATGGATGAATGTAAAATCATAGCCATCACAAATCAGAAAGGCGGCGTGGGCAAGACAACCACCACAGAAAGCCTCGGTGTCGGGCTTGCGAAAGAAGGCAAGCGTGTCCTGCTTGTGGACGCTGATCCACAGGCCAGTCTGACCGTAAGCCTCGGTATCAGTACCCCGGACGAGCTTGGCATCACGCTTACGGATATTCTTCAGCAAGTGCTTGACGATGATGAGCCTGCTGCCGATGCCGCAATCGTCCATCACCCGGAGGGTGTTGACCTGCTCCCGTCAAATATCGAGCTGTCCGCGTTTGAAGTCGGCCTAATCAGCGCCATGAGCCGTGAATATGTGCTCCGGGATGCCCTGGAGCCGATGAAAGCCAAGTACGATTACATTTTGATCGACTGTATGCCGTCTCTTGGCATGATGACGATCAACGCGTTGACGGCGGCGGACAGCGTTATCATTCCCTCACAGGCCAGCTACCTTTCCACAAAAGGTCTGTACTTACTGATGAAGTCCATCACCAAAGTCAGAAAGCAAATCAATCCCAAGTTGAAGATCGACGGCATTCTTCTGACCATGGTAGACAATCGCACCAACAACGCAAAGTCCATCATAAGCGCCTTACGCGAAACCGGTGACAGTCTGCGCGTGTTCGATACCGAAATTCCGTTTTCGGTTCGTGCAGCGGAAACGAGCTCCGAGGGCAAAAGCATCTTTGCCCATGATGGCAAAGGCAAGGTTGCCGCCGCCTACGAAAGACTGACAAAGGAGGTGCTGGACAATGAGCGGTCTGAAAAAGATCGACTTAGGACTCAAGACTGCATACGATGAACTGTTCATGGACGATAAAGGCCGCGCAGAAAACCGTCTGCCGAAAATCTATAACATTCCTCTGACGGAGATTGACGATTTCCCCGATCATCCCTTTCAGGTGAGAATGGATGAGGACATGGATCAGCTTGTGGAAAGCGTCCGAACCCGTGGCGTCATCACCCCGATCACGCTGCGTCAGAAGGAAGACGGCAGATATGAGATCGTGTCCGGGCATCGCCGCAAAAAGGCGTGTGAGATCGTAGGACTTGAAACAGCCCCCTGTGAAATCAAAGAGCTGACAAAGGATGAAGCTATCATTCTTATGGTGGAATCTAACTTACAGCGTTCGGTCATTCTACCGAGTGAAAAAGCATTTTCGTACAAAATGCGACTGGAAGCCATGAACCGTCAAGGTCAAAGGACGGATTTAACTTCCGACCCACTGGGTAGGAAGTATGCAGGAGAAGAATCTGCTGCCATCCTCGGAAAAGTTTGCGGGGACAGTCAAACACAAGTCCATCGCTATATCCGTCTAACGGAGCTTATTCCCGGTCTTCTTGACCTCACCGATGAAGGGCGGATCGGCATCCGTCCCGCTGTGGAACTGTCCTATCTGAAAAAGGAAGAGCAGGATGCGCTGCTCGAAACGATCTCCTATGAAGATGCCACCCCGTCTCTGGCGCAGTCAATCAAAATGCGTAAGTTCTCCAGTGAAGGAAAGCTTAATGAGGATGTGATCCTTTCCATCATGTGCGAAGCAAAGCCGAATCAGCGCGAGAAGTTCTCCTTTCCGGCTGACCGTCTGCGAAGGCTTCTCCCCTCCGGGATCACGATGAAACAGACGGAGGAATATGTGGTGAAAGCGCTGGAGTTCTATCAGCACTACCTTGATCGGCAGCGCGACTCCGGTCGTTCACGATAAAAATGAGAGGTGATTAAAAAACAATGAAACTGTTCAAAAACAAAGCATTCATCGGTGTGCTGTGCCTTGTGCTTGCCGCCCTGATCTCTTTTCTGCTGATTCCCCGATTCTTCGCGCAGCAGAAAGCAACAGAGCTTATTCCAAGGGCGAACACCGAGATTGAAGCCGGCACAACGATCACGGCAGATATGCTCTCTCCGGCTGAAACCGGCAGCTATGGTCTGTCCGACCGCATCCTGCGCGATGCGGATAGCATCGTGGGTATGGTAGCCGCCGAAACGATCCACGACGGTGAGTCCTTCTGGAAGGCTTCGCTGCTGACCGCAGATGACTATGCCCTTGCAAACGAGGCGCAGACAAAAGGTCTTGAAAACGGTCTCTGCCTTGTCACGGTGAAATGCCCGACGGCTTCTGCCGGTGTCGCCGGTGTTCTTCGCTCCGGCTGTCGTGTCGATGTATTCTCCTGCACCGAAAACATGGACGACAATAGCTATGAAACCACCAAGGCTCTGGCAAATATGTATGTCTATGATGTGCTCAATTCCAATTTTGAGTCGCTGGACAAGCTGGATGAAGCTGCGGAAAAAGTCATCGACGGTGAGACAAATACCAATTTCAACTTTGATCCCACCTATGTGGTCATACGCTGCACGGAGGAACAGGCTGCCACCCTGATTACCTTGGAGCGTTCCGAGGCGCTTCACCTGACCTTGCAGAGAACGGAGGGATAACATGAGCCTGATTGCAGTATGGGGGCCGCCCCAAAGCGGAAAGACAACGCTTTCCATCGACCTTGCCTATGCGCTTTCTCAGCAGGGCAAATCCGTTTGCCTCATTTCTCCCGAACCGTACAGTGAGCTGACTGCCCGCATGGGCATCCGCATCATCTACAACAAAAGTCTGGATCAGGCATACAGTGCCATCGGCAATCTCCAGCAGACAGTGCTTGAAGCAGACGATCTGCTTTATGTGCTGGCCGTGCCGTGGGATCACGACGCATACGGCGAGGAAGCAAGCGCAGATGCCTGTAAGGAGCTTCTCAAACAGGCACAGACGGTATTTGACTTCATCATCGTGGACTGCCCCGCAAAGGAAGGAGAAATGCTCGCCGCATGGTCGCTCAGTATGGCAGACCGTATCCTGATGCTTTCCGGTGGGAGCGAAACCGCATCCATGTGGTATAACTCCTTCAAGAAAGCCGTGGACGCTGTTTCCGGTCGCTCCATGATTGTATGCGTGGAGGTAAATGAAAGCTACGATTACCTCTCTCTGTGTAAGCTGATTCAGAAGAACCCGGACGCTTTCGTTTCCCATTACCCGAATGCCGCCAAGGAGCAGCAGTCAAAGAAAACGCTGTACGGTATCAAAAGCAAAATCGGCAAAGCCTACACCGAAAGCATTCACGGGCTCTGTGAGAAGATGGAGGTGGGCGCATGAGTATTTCCAATTACGCCTTCCTTTCCATCGTTCAGGCAAAGGACGCTGAAACCGGCGAAGTAAAAGCCGAAATGAATTACCCGGCCTTGCTGGAAGCTGTCCGCGCTTCCATCGCTCAGAACCATGCGAAAGAGCTTGCCGCCGCCTTGGACGATGCGACAGCCGCCGAGCGTTTGCAAACGCTTATCCTGAAATACACCGCAGAGCAGCTTGCCGGTCATGATTTTGACCGCGAGGAAATGACGCGGAGAATTTATGAGGACATGGCAGGTCTCGGACTTCTCACAAAGTATCTGCTTGATCCCACCGTGGAGGAGATCAACATCAACGGTTATCAAACGGTAGAGATCATCCGTGGAACCGGAACAGACTTTCTGTACGGTGAAGACGCTTTCCAGTCTCCGACCGCTGCACTGGACATTATCAAGCGTATGGTGCGTATGGGCGGTATGCTGTTGGACGCGCAAACGCCGCGCATTGACAGCTATATCGGCTCCGGTACACGAATTTCCGCCATCATTCCGCCGCTGGTTCCTCCCGAACAGGGCGTTGTGGTCTCCATCCGAAAACAGGTCAAAAGCCGTATTTCCAAGGAGCAGCTTATCGCCTCCGGCTCTGCTACGGAAGATATGCTGGATTTCCTGTCCTGCTGTCTCAATTACGGTGTCAGCATCGGCGTTGCAGGCGGCACAGGCTCCGGCAAGTCCACGCTGATGAACTTCCTGCTCAATGAGTACATCCGCACCAATGATGACTATAATAACCGCATCTATATCATCGAAGACTCCAGAGAATTGCAGCTCATGGGCTACGACACGGAAAACAACCGACCGGCGCGAGTGCTTTATACCGTAACGAAAGGCGCACCGAACCCCGTGACCATGTTCGATCTGATCGTCAGCTCGCTCCGTTTTCATCCCGCCATCATCGTTCCCGCCGAGGTTCGTGACGGCGCTGCTTATCAGGCAGCCATTGCCGGTCAGACCGGGCATACTATTCTGACCTCTTTCCATGCGGACGGGGCTCAGGACGCTTATAAACGTCTCGTTGCTCTCTGTAATACTGCCGGTACTGGACTCCCGGATGCGCGGCTTCTGGATATGTGTATCGGCGCATGGCCGATCATCATTTATCAAAAGCAGCTCAAGGACAACTCTCGCAGAATCATGGAGGTCTTTGAAGCAACCGGGCAGAAGAACGGGCAAGCCTGCGGCAACATGGTTTTCCGCTTTGTGGTGGACGGCGTAGAGCGAAATGGGCAAGGCCGCATCACAAGGATCAAGGGAAAGCATGAGCGGACGGGCTGTATTTCCAAAAAGCTGTATGACCGGCTGAGAGATAACGGCGCTTCTGTGGAGTTTCTGGATCGTCTGTTCCCGGAGCTTACAACAGAGGTGACGCCATGAGTGTGAATATCGTGTACTTCGTCGTGTTCGTTTTGATGAGCATGGCGATTTTTTTATGCCTGGATTTCGGAAAGGATATGCGGATATCCGCCATCGCGTCCAAAACGAAAAAGCGGAAACAACAGAGATTCAAGGCGCAGAGCAAGCTGAAAAGAAAGCTGCTTGCGGCAGTTGACCAACAAAAAGCGATTGTCACCTCCAACCCGATCCCCGGCCCGATCTTCATCATCTTTACGGGTGTCTGCTGCGTCGGCGGTTTTGCCGCAGGAAAAGTCGTCTTTCACTCCACGTTCCTGTCGGTGATCGTCGCCGTTCTGTCTACGCTCATCCCGCTGATCGTTGTGAGCTTTAAGGAGCAGAAGTCCAAGAGCAAATACCTGAACCGGCTGTGTTCGTCCATGATGGTGCTTTCCAACTCCTATCTTGTCACGGAGGACTTTTTGACGAGCGTCAAAGAAAACCTCGCCATTCTGGAATACCCGGAGCCGTTCCGGGATTTCCTTGCCTACGCCACCATGATGGACAGCGATATTTCCTCTGCGCTGAGAAGACTGGAAAATCAGGTGAACAACCCGTATTTCTCTCAGTGGATCGACGCATTGGTGCTGGCACAGGATGACCGCAGCCTACGCTATGTGGCGGTGTCCGTTGTTGATTCCATGCATGACGTTCTGGCGGCACAGGAGGAATCCGACGCCGTGATGTATGCCGTCTGGCGGGAATATCTGCTGACGATTGTGCTGATCTTCTCTGTGCCGCTGGTATTCAAGGTGCTGATGGCAGAAGCCTATGTCACGATGACAACCTCCTTCGCCGGTCAGAGCCTCATGGTTCTGCTGCTGATCGCCATTGTCTATTCCGTGTTCAAGGCTTTGAAGATCAATAAGCCGCTGATGATGTAAGGAGGGATGTCATGTGATACTGACCTATATTCTCATAGCGATCCTTCTGGCAGTCGGCGGCTGGCTCATCTGCGGCTCTGTGCTTTGGCATGATAAGTCCTTTGCCGGAAGCGGCACACTTCGCCATTACGGAAAGTGGAACGCCGAAAAGAAAGACTTTTGGGCTTCGCCCCTTATGCAGAAGCTGACCGGTTTTGCCGGTCGTTTTGTTTATCTGGACGCAGCAAGTGAAGAAGCTCTCGCAAGACAGCTTTCCAAGGGCGGTGTGGACTTAACGCCGAGACAGTTCACGGCGCGGAAATATGTCATTCTGGCATTTGGTGTTCTCGGCGCAATTCTCTGCATTTTGGCCCGCTTCTGGTTCGGCATCATTCTGTGTGCGCTTTTAGCTCTGTTCGGCATGATGCGTCAAAGGGACGTACTGCAAGCAAAGATGAAGGAGCGAGACGAGGCGATCAGCCTTGAAATGCCCCGATTCATCCGCACCATCTGCCGCAACCTGATCGGCAACAGGGACATCTACGCCGCCCTCCAGTCCTACCGAAAGGTTGCAGGGCCGGTGTTAGGTGCTGAACTGGATATTCTGCTTGCCCATATGCGCTCCGGCAATACCGCCAGCGCCTTGCAGCAGTTTCAGACACGAATCGGAACGGAAGAAGCCTTCCGTTTCTGCTCCGCACTCATTGAGATCGACAGAGGCATTGACCAAACGGCCACGCTGGATTATCTGGCTGACGATATGGCACGGCAGGCAAAGCTCCGTGTACAGAAGCAGCTTTCCACGCGACCGGGCAAAATGCGCCGAACCTATTATCCGGCGGTCGGCGTGTGCGTTGCCATGATTCTCTATGTGCTGATCGTGTTCGTTGTCGATCAGCTCAATTCCATCATTTAATTTCATATCGTTAGTCGTAGCCGCGGTCAGAAGAAGCCGTGGCTATTGCTATATAAAAACGTTTTTTAAGGAGGATACCCAAATGAAAAAGTTCTTCAGCAAGCTTCGCAGCAAGTTCTGCGAAAAGACCACCGCAATCGCTGTCAAGGCAGCAACCGTCATCGAGGATGTGAAGGGCGATCTCGCCACCAACACCATCGGTGCCATCATCGTCGCCGTTGTCATCGTCGGCCTGCTCATCGTGGCGATCAACGCATTCTTCCCCACCTTCTTCAGCAATATGTTCAGCTCCATGAGCGACAAGCTGAACGCCAACTGGTAACTCAAAAAGGAGGATACCAACATGAAAAAGTTTTTCAGCAAGCTCCGCAGCAAGTTCTGCGAAAAGACCACCGCAATCGCTGTCAAGGCAGCAACCGTCA
>JAEDIZ010000097.1 GCA_016296635.1 Oscillospiraceae bacterium | reverse complement strand
ATTCAGATATTTGGGCGTGGAATCGTCCATCACGCGGCCGCCGAAGCCGATGATGTTGCCGCGGATGTCGATGATCGGGAACATCAGCCGGTTGCGGAACCGGTCATAAATGCCGCCTTTCTGCCCTTTGACTGCAAGACCTGCGTCCAAAAGCTCCTGCTTTGTATAGCCCAGCTTTGTCATCGCATCGATCAGTCCGCCCCATTCGTTGGGCGAAAAGCCGAGACCGAAACGAGCCACTGTCTGCGCGGAAAGCGCACGCTTAACAAGATATTCTCTTGCCGGTGCGCCCACCTCAGCCGTCAGCTGACTGCGGAACCACCGGGCCGCATCCTTGCAGAGTGCCCAAAGCCGTTCCTGCTGGCGGTACTGCGAGCAGTAGCTCTCATCCTCCGGCACCTCCATACCTGCGCGCTTTGCAAGAAAACGCACCGCATCGGGATAGCTGAGGCTTTCGATCTCCATGATGAAGTTCACCGGGCCACCGCCCTTGTGGCAGCCGAAGCAGTAATAGATGCCCTTGTCCGGCGCAACGGAAAAAGACGCCGTCTTTTCCGAGTGGAACGGACACAGGCCAAAAAGGTTTCCGCCCTTTCGCGTCAGGCTGACATATTGCCCCACCACATCCTCGATGGGGTTTCTGGCCTCCAGTTCATCCAGAAACGACTGTTCAAATGCCAAGGCGGTCACCTCCGTTCTTTCTTTTCTTCACGCAGGTTTTTATCTTACCTGCCATGTCGTCGGAATAAAAATTTCCGAGAATTTATAGACCGCGTATTTATCGGTCATGCCTGCGATGTAGTCGCAGATCACACGCTCCATGCCGTCAAAGTCCATCTGCGGCTGAAAATCCGCCGGGATTTTTTCCGGATGCGCACTATAATACTCATACAATCTGCAGATGATTTCCCGTGCCTTACTCTCTTCGCCTTTGGCGATGGGATTGGTATAAACATGGGTAAACATGAATGTGCGCAGATCGTCCATGGCCTTCGCCACTTCCTCACGCATACCGAGGGTGCCGGTACTCTGCGTATTGTCGATCAGATCCTCCACCAGCGCGTTGATGCGGGCGGAATGGGAATCACCGAGCACGGTAGCAATCCCGTGCGGAATGTCCCGCTCGGAGAGGATACCTGCGCGCATGGCGTCATCAATATCGTGATTGATGTAGGCGATCCGGTCGGAAATGCGGACGATCTGCCCCTCCAGCGTTTCGGGGATAAAATCGCCGGTATGGCCAACGATACCCATACGCACTTCATAGGTCAGGTTCAGTCCGTCTCCGTTGTGCTCCAGCTTGTCCACCACGCGCAGCGACTGTTCATTGTGGGAAAACGGTCTGCCCAGCATCTCGCTGAGTGCCCGCTCGCCCGCATGGCCAAAGGGTGTATGACCGAGATCGTGTCCCAGCGCAGCCGCCTCCGCCAGATCCTCATTCAGCTGCAGTCCGCGGCAGATGGTGCGCGCAATGCGCGACACCTCCAAGGTGTGCGTCATGCGGGTGCGGTAATGATCGCCCTCCGGAGAAAGGAAGACCTGCGTCTTGTGCATCAGCCTTCGGAAGGATTTTGAGTGTATGATGCGGTCGGCATCGCGCTGATAGCAGGTGCGAAGATCCTTTTCCTCTTCTTCAAAAAGCCGCCCCTTCGTTTCCGCCGCTTTCTGTGCCAGCGGAGAAAGCAGCCGGTATTCCTCCTGCTCCATGCGTTCTCGAATCGTCATTCTATCACCCTGCCATCATACATTATAATCATGAAAAAAGTTTGAATAGATTGTATTATTTTATTTTAATTCCGCGAAATACTGTATTTTCTGTCTGAATTTCCATTTTTCCGGCAGAAAGCTCCTGCATGGAAAGCATAAATTCTTCCGTTTTTTCCTGCGGCAGAAGCACATGCATGGTAATCTCCGCGCCGTAGTCCGTACCCTCCAGCACGCCGCCGAGCTTCTCCAGTTCCAGCTTGACCCGCTCAAAAAGCGCATAGGGGCAAGGGATTCTCAGCGTCTGCCATGCACGCATTTCGGCAATGCCCGCATCGTCCAGTGCGTCCTTTGCCGCCCTGGTGTAGGCTCTGCAAAGACCACCCGTGCCGAGGAGAATGCCGCCGAAATACCGTGTGACCACGCAGAGGACATTTTCCACGCCCTCACGTTCAAACACATTCAGCATCGGCTGCCCGGCTGTTCCCTGCGGCTCACCGTCATCGCTGTACCGCTTGGCGCCGCTTTTCAGAATGTAGCACCAGCAATGATGCCGCGCATCATATTCCTGCTTGCGCACAGACTCGAGCCTTGCCTTGGCTTCCTCTTCCGTTTCGACCTGAAACACGCAGCCGAGGAACCTCGACTTTTTTTCGATGTATTCTGACTGCCCCTGCCCGGCAGGGATCCGATAACTCTCCATTACGCCTCCTGCATATATGGACGAAGTCTGCCGAATAAAGTTTCATCGACGATCGCTTCGATCCGAATGCCCTCCGCTTCATATTCGCAGCGCAGCACCTTTGCCTGCGCGTGCAGCGTATCCACATAGCCCGCCATACTGTACGGCAGCAGATACACCGCCTGATGCCTGCCTGCATCGAGGGTCTGCTCGATCTTTTGTAGAAGTGCATCCATGCCTTCGCCGCTTCTTGCCGAAACGCAGACAAAATCCAGCCCTCTCGGCATTTCCTCCGGCGGCACAAGATCGCACTTGTTGTAGCACTCGATGACCGGTGTGCCGGGCTTTGCCAGCTTCTCGATCAGTCTGTTTACAACCTCGATATGGTCTGTGCGCTCCGGGTCGGAGGCGTCGATCACGTGCAGCAGCACGTCGGCATATTCCAGTTCTTCGAGCGTTGCCTGAAAGGCTTCGATCAGATGATGCGGCAGCTTTGCAATGAAACCGACCGTATCGGACAGCACCACCCTGCAGGTATCGGAAACCTCAAGCTGCCGGGAGGTCGTATCCAGTGTATCAAACAGACGGTTGTTGGCTGGAATACCGGCGCCCGTCAGCTTATTCAGAATCGTGGATTTTCCGGCGTTGGTGTAACCCACCAGCGCCACCACGGGAATTTCGTTTTTCATGCGCCGTTCGCGCTGCACGGCTCTGACCTTGCGCACCTGCGCAAGCTCTTCCTTGAGTCTTTGAATCCGCTCGCGGATATAGCGGCGGTCAGTTTCCAGCTGGGTTTCTCCGGGGCCTCGCGTGCCGATGCCGCCGCCGAGTCTGCCCATGGTTTCGTTCCAGATCTGCAGCCGCGGCAGATAATACTGATACTGCGCCAGTTCTACCTGCAGCTTGCCTTCCTTGGTCTTGGCACGCTGGGCAAATATATCAAGAATCAACGCACTTCGGTCCAGAACCTTCGCCTTTGTCAGCTCCTCCAACGCCCGGATCTGTGCCGGCGTTAGATCGTTGTCGAAAACGACCAGCGTCGCGCCGCTTTCTTCCACCATGCGGCGCACATCCTCCGCCTTGCCCTCGCCGATGAAGCTGTGGGGATCGGGGTTATGCTTATTCTGCAAAACCATGCCCACGCATTCACCGCCTGCCGTTTCCAGCAATGCCGCCAGCTCTTCCAGTGATTTCTGCGTAGAGGTTTCTTCTTTTGTAAAAAGGTCTGCGTTCAGACCGACCAGCACCGCTTTTTCCTGCGCGGCGTGTCCGAGTTCGTCCATGGATCCTCCAAAAAATTCGCCAAATTTCGCATAAGATGAAAAAAGTCCGCACCGATACGCGGTGCGGACTTGATTCTTACTTCAGGCCGTATTTCTTGTTGAAACGATCAACACGTCCACCGGTGTCAACAAGCTTCTGCTTGCCGGTGTAGAACGGGTGACACTTGGAGCAAATTTCAACCTTGATGTCCTTTTTGGTAGAACCAGTCTCAATAACTGCACCACACGCGCATCTGATAGTAGTCTGTTCGTACTTGGGATGGATACCTTCCTTCATGATGTTCACCTCTCTCATCAGATTTCTGTAAAAAGGCCAAGGATTCAAAAATCCTTATTTGCCCTTCCCTTGGTTCAAACGCTACGATATAGTAGCACAAATTATTTTATATTGCAAGAAATATTTTTATTTTTTATAAAAAGCACCCGTCATCCGTACGGCTCGATCCACATTCTCCGTTTTTCCGTGCCGACGGTCCTTTTACCGGAGCTTGCCTCCAAAGCAGATGCTGATCGGATGGACTTTATATACAGCAGAAGAGCCTCCCTTTCGGGAGGCTCTTCAAAGCCAAGGGATCAATCCTTGAACATCTTGCTGAAGGTATCGAGCACCTCGCGCACCAGCATTTCTCCGCCCTCATGGCCGGTCACACCGCTGGAAACATAAGCGGAATAGTGGCTGCCTTCCTCGGCACGCTCCGTGGGCAGATAGCCCAGCGAACCGTTGGTCAGCTGGAACAGGAAGGTCTGCTCTGCCGGGGACTGTGCGCGGATCTGATTACCGTAGTCCAGGAACAGTTCAAACGGGTTCGTGGCAAATGCCATGTTGTCCATACGCAGATAGTGCGTTTCATACGTAAAGGTGTGATGCTTCTGCTGGTATTCATATCTTGCCAGCGTGCCTGCATGCACATGCATGGAAGCGTTGTCATAGAAGCTGAGGGTCTTGCCGGCGCAGTCTGCAAAGAATTCCTTCAGCGCATGCTCTGCATCGTCACGCTCTTTGCGGGTAACTCTGCGGATCGGCAGCACCGTAGGCTGAACCGAATGCTCAAATCTCAAAGCATCGCGCTTTTCCTGCACGGCTTCATCATATGCATCGATGATCTCATGGGCAATGCGCTTGCCGGCCTTCCAGGAACCCTGAATATCAAACATGGAAGGATCTGCCTTGCGGCGCGGCGGATTCACACGGACGATGTTGGGGTCATGGACATCGGAATCGGGTTCCACCCAGCGAATCAGATCGACCGGGCACTGATCGCCTGCCGGTGCGCAGAACGGCAGCAGGAAGAAGTCCTCGCCGAACTTTTCGCGCAGCAAGATCTTTGCCTTGCCCCAGAAGTCAGAGGAAACAAACATTCTGTGCTGCACGCACTGGGCAGGGCAGGCGTAGTTTGCAAGAACGCCGGTCACCTTGCCTGCTTCATCAAAGAAGTAGATCAGCTCCAGACCGGTATCGCTGCCGCCTTCCAGCGCAACAAAGTTCGCAGTATTGGTATCGCCCCACATGGCAGCAGACTTGTCATCATACTTTGCACGGCGGCACATACCCACAGCTGCACGGCCGAACTCGTTGGCATACTGGGCGCTCTTTCTGTTCTTCCATGCTTCCGCAGCAGCCTGCGCAATCTTTTTCATCAGATGCACGAGCGCTTCATCGTCGGTAATAACATCATCGCCCGCCGGGATAGGCTCTTCATACTGAACATTGTCGGGCTTATAGCGTTTCAGAACGGAAAGGCCGCTGCTGCCGCCGCCCGATTCGCTGACCGAGTTATAATCCATGGATGTATGCGTATGGGTCGCACCGACGATCAGCTTGCTGCCGTCAAAATCGGGGATCAGCGTTTTCAGCTCTTCACGGATGCCCTTCAGCAGGTTTTCTGCAACGCTCTCCAAATCGCAGCTGACCATGATGGCACAGTCATCACCGGTATCCAATGCCAGTGCCGTTGCGCAGATCGGAGTTTCCACATACTCTGAGACACGCTCGCAGAACTGACCACGCAGATGTACCTTCTTCTCCGGGGTCAGATTGACTTCCGACCAGCCAGCCAGCAGTTTTGTTGCCATAATAGTTCCTCCTTTGAATCATGCTCATGTCTTTTGTTATTATTATAAAATGATACATGCAAACTATTTTGTTCTTTGATAAAAATAACACAATTTCCGTCTCATTTCAATGGTCAGATCAAAAAAACGCTGCCGCGCACGCTTTATGCGTGTGCGGCAGTTTTAACCGTTTTATGCGAGGTTCTGCGTCTTGCAGAGATTGGCAAATATTCCGTTTTTCGCAAGCAGCTCGTCATGGGTTCCCTGCTCGGCAATGCAGCCGTCGGACACCACAAGAATACGGGACGCTTCCCGGATGGTGGAGAGTCTATGGGCAATTATCAGAGAAGTGCGATCCTTCGCAAGTTCGTCAAAAGCGTGCTGGATCTTTGCCTCGGTCAAACTGTCCAGGGCTGATGTTGCCTCATCCAGAATGAGGATCGGCGGATTTTTCAAGAAAATACGCGCAATGGAAATTCGCTGCTTCTGTCCGCCCGACAGAAGCGTTCCCCGTTCGCCGACATAGGTATCAAAGCCGTCCGGCATCGCCATGATATCCTCGTAAATCTCCGCCCGCTTTGCCGCTTCCACGATCTCTTCCATGGTCGCATCCGGTCTGCCGTAGCGGATATTCTCCAGAATAGAGTCCGCAAAAAGGAATACATCCTGCTGCACGATGCCGATATTCTGCCGCAGACTCTTCTGGCTCAAGTCGCGCACATCATATCCGTCCACCTGAATGCTGCCGGTCGTGACCTCATAAAACCGCGGAATAAGTTGACATAAAGTCGACTTTCCACCGCCGGAGGGGCCGACAACCGCAATGGTTTCGCCGGGTGCCACATGCAGCGACACATCGTGAAGCACGTCCAGATCTCCGTCATAGGCGAAGCTGACTGCATTGACATCAATACGCCCCTGCGCATGTGTCAGCTCCACCGCATCCGGCTTATCCGAAAGGGTCGGCTCTGTACGCATGATCTCCATGAAGCGCTGCAGGCCGGCGGAGCCATTTGCAAACATTTCAGAGAAGTTCGCCAGCTTGCGGATCGGATTGACAAAAGTCGTAATATACAGCGTAAATGTGATCAGATCCACATAGTCCAGCTTTCCCTGCATGATGAGCAGTCCGCCGAGAGTCACAACACCCACGGAAAGGATGCTGACAAAAAACTCCATCACAGCAAAGAAGATGCCCATTTCCCGGTGGAACATCTTTTTTGACTGCTTGAAAATCTCATTGGAGCGATGGAACTTCTCCCCCTCCACAAGCTCATTGGCAAAGGCCTTGGCCGTCCGCATACCAGAAAGGCTGGATTCGATGTCTGCATTGATGGCGCCGGTTTTCTGTTTGACGCGTCTGGACGCCGCGCCCATGGCCTTTCTGCGGCTCATGACAATGAAAAGGAATAACGGGATGATAATGCAAACCAGCAGTGCCAGCCGCCACTCGATGGTAAACATCACGATCATGGCGCCTGCAATGGTCACGGCAGAAATAAAAAGATCCTCAGGGCCGTGGTGAGCAAGCTCTGTGATTTCAAACAGATCGCTGGTCAGTCTGCTCATGAGCTGGCCGGTACGGTTGCGGTCGAAGAAGTCATACCCGAGCTCTTCAATGTGCAAAAAGAGTGCCTCACGAATATCCGCCTCAACACGGATGCCGAAGGTATGCCCCCAAAGGCAGATGATGTAATATAAGAACGAACGCAGGATATACGCCAGCACTACAACGCCCATGACAACGAAAAATGTTTTGTAGGCATGGTTCGGCAGCATATCGTTCATCGCTTTTCGGGAGATGATTGGATAGGCCAGATCGATGGCTGCCACAAGAAAAGCGCAGAACATATCCAGCGCAAACAGCTTTCTATGAGGTTTGAAGAAAGAAAGGAAGATCGAAATCATTCCCTTTTTCTGATAGTCCTTGGTTGTCATGTTCTCCATCCTGCTTTCAAAAATAATAAAGTATTATATGCCTCTTTCGCCGTCTTTGCAAGAGCGGCCGGATATTCCGACATAAAAAGGCCGGAAGATAACGTCTTCCGGTCTTTTGCCGCATATGACTCATTGCGGTTCGACATCATTTCATTGTGCAAGCAAACTGAAATTTGCAGCTCCATCATTTATGCAAAGAATTCTTCGCACAACGAAATAAACTCCTTCATAT
>JAEDIZ010000096.1 GCA_016296635.1 Oscillospiraceae bacterium | reverse complement strand
CAAAATAAAGCCTGAAACAATATTTATGCCGGAAAATGAGGAAAACTCATTTTCCGGCATAATTTTTAAAAAATTTTGGCAGAAATATATAATTTTTCCATTCGCGGCATTCTGCTGCCGCGCTTAATCAAGTATAATATTTTCGATAATGGGATATTTGTAAAATAATATCTTTCAAAAGAGAATTGACCCATTGATCGGAAAGCCAAGGGGGGAAGAATGTGAAAAAAGAATATCGTAAGCCAATGGCTCAAGTAGAAAACATCGGCACGGAAGAGATCTGCACCGCTTGTGTTGCTACTTTGACCAACCACAGTCATCTGATGAACTGCGGCTATGAGGTCGAGATGCCTGTGATTGGTAAGACTTTTCTTTTTATGCAGGATTATAATGGCTGCACTTGCTGGAAGGACGGCATGATTACGGATATGTACTGTTATATGCCATCTGAAAGCAACTTGTTTTCCTCGTAATCGCCATCAGAATCTTATCAAGGATTCAGTATGTGGCCTGTGTTTGCTCCCACAGACACGGAGCGGGCAATGCTTACCGGCTGTGTATCTGAATGAAACCGTATAAGAAATATATTATCTTTCAAAAGAGAATTGACCCGTTATTTGAAAAACACAAGGGGGAAAGAAATTGAAAAAAGAGTATCGTAAACCAAGGGTTCAAGTGGAAAATATCGGAACGGAAGCGATTTGCACTGCTTGTGTAGCTTCTTTGACCAACCATAGTGATCTGAATGAATGCGGTTACGCAATCGAGATGCCTGTCATTGGAACAACCTTTTTGTTCCCGCAGGATTTGGGCGGCTGCACCTGCTGGCAGACCGGGGGCGGCTTGATCACAGACATGTACTGCTATATGCCTGCTGAAAGCAATCTGTTTTCTTCGTAACCGTTATGAGAGTAAACGAAGGCTATATTTTTCGAAAGATCGGTGCACAGCCCGTGCTTGTCCCTGCGGACACAGAGCAGGCGTTGTCTGCTGTTGTGTATCTGAACGAAACCGCTGAAGAGATCTATCACTTACTTACGGAACAAAAGACACCGGAGCAGATCGTTTCCATCCTGTCGGAGGAATACGATGCCCCGGAAAACCGGATCCGGGAGGATCTGAATGAAACACTGGAGTGTTTTCGTAGCTGCAAAGTGATCATGGAGGACTGAGAAATGGGACTTCCATACACTGAAAAGCTGCTGGATATCGCCTGTGCACAGCGCCTACCGGTCAGCGGAACCTTTGAACTGACCTCCCGCTGCAATCTGGACTGCAAAATGTGTTATATCCATAAGCGGGAAAACGATTTTGCAGCTGTCAAAGCTGAAAAAGACACCCAATGGTGGCTTCAACTGCTTCGACAGGCGTGCGATGCGGGAATGCTGACTTTGCTGCTGACGGGCGGTGAACCGTTCTTACGCCCGGACTTCTGCGAGATCTATACCGCTTGCAAAAAAGCAGGATTGCTTGTTTCCGTCAACACAAATGCGACTTTGCTGACGGACGAGATTTTAAATACATTGGCAAAATATCTGCCGCTGCGTGTCAATGTATCCCTTTACGGGATGTCAGACGAGACATATTTTGAACAGTGCGGACAAACCGGTGTATTTACCCGTGTTACGGAAAACCTGCGCCGGATGAAGCAGCGCGGGATTCCGCTGCGTATCAACTACACCGTTACTTCCCATAACATTGACGATGCAGAAGCTCTGCTTGCATTTTCTACAGAGCTTGATATTCCAGTCCATGCGGCAACCTACACCTTCCCGGCAGTGCGATGTGCGGAATTCGGTACCTGTAATAATGAACGTTGTGAACCGGAGACAGCAGCTTTGTACCAAAGACGCTGGGAACGGCTTGCAAATTCCGCAGAATGGAATCAGCTGCAGAAGGAAAAGGCGCTGACGGCTCTTTCACAAACAACCTGTGAAGAAGATCCTTCCCGCTGTCGCGGCGGCTTAAGCTCCTGGTGGGCTTCCTGGGATGGCAGACTGCTTGCCTGCTCCATGCTCAGTAAGCTTTCCGTTCCGTTAGATGGGAAACTGTTTTCGGAAGCATGGGAGGAAGTCAAATTGCAGGCAAAGCAGATGATACTGCCGCGAGAGTGTCGGAGTTGCCCTAAAAAGCCCTTCTGTGAGGCTTGCCCGGCAGGCTGTTTCGCAGAAAACGGCTGCTTTACAGAAGCGCCGGATTACCTTTGCAGAAAAACGACGGAATATTTGCAGATCCTGAGTAGGGAATAAGTGATGACACAGAAGCTTTGTTATGAGATCGCCGGACTATGCATCCGGTTCGTCTCCGACGGTCCGCTGCGAGACGAGGAAAAATGGTCAAGATTTCGCTGCACGGAGGAGCGTGTCGACCACACGGTCTGCATCCAATGGGCAGATGACCTTCCCGAGCCAACGGAGCCTGCTTTGGAGGAAACGGAAAAAATCTGCCTCTATCCCGGTGGCCTACGCCTGTTTCGCCTGCGAAATACAGCGCCGTTTCATGCTGCTTCTTATGAAGCCTACGGCAGTACAAGAGTGACGGTGCTTCATCAGAACGCACCGTGGGGGCAGACTCCCCGGGAGCTGTTCGACCTGCTGGCACTGCCGAATTTGCTTATAAAAAAAGATCGGCTTCTGATACACGGCGTGTTGATTGATGTGCAGGGAAGAGGAATTATTTTTTCTGCTCCTTCCGGCGTGGGAAAGACCACGCAGGCAGAGCTGTGGGTCCGCAATCGAAATGCTGTAATTGTAAACGGTGACAGAGTTGCTGTTGGTATGGAAAACGGACAACTCACGGCATGGGGTGTCCCGATCAGCGGCAGCTCCGACGATTGCCTGAACCGTACACTTCCTGTCAGGGCGATCGTGATGCTCTCACAGGGAAGTGAGAATATCGTCCGACGCCTACCCGGCAAGGAGGCGTTTTCCTCGCTGCTGACGGCAGCATATTTTACCCCCACGCATCCGAAAGACCGACAGGCGCATTATGCCTCGCTCCTTTCGGTGGCAGAGTCAAATCGCATTTTCAGCTTTTCCTGCCTTCCGGACAGCTCCGCAGTGGAAGCGCTGGAACAGGTTCTTTGAGCTTTTTTATTTTTAAATAATAAATCAGAAAGGACGAACGCTATGAGAAAATTGATGAAAAAAACGACGATGTGGCTCCTTGTTGCGGCAATGGTTATTTCCCTTTTGCCGGCAGTATCTTTGGATACATTTGCAATCACGGGAGCGCCGCATCCCCTGTTTACTACATCTTCTTACCCTGCGGAAACACAGAAATACGCAGAGTACCAGCTGGGGACCCGTGCGGGTTCAACGCTGTTCACGGACCTGGAGGATGCAGCCAATGCCTACAGCTACATCAACTATTTCACGGATGATGACACGAAGGTGACATTTTCGAAGGCAATGCAGGGACATAACTTTATTCCGGAACAGCATTGGGATACAGACCCTGCCAAGAGAACCGATCGCTTTTACTTCAAAAATCAGGCCTTTTTAGGCTACGCACCGCAGGTCAGTCAAAATAAGTTTGACTGCAAAAATGTAACATTTGACTACACCTATGACCATGCGGCAACCGAAAACGGAGCAACCGTCCATTACTTTAAGTATGGCAACACGATGGTGAAGGGCAGCGTATTTTCCAGCGTAACAAATGCGGTGGCTTTAAACAATCCGACGGCGAATGGTGGCGGCGCATTCCGTATGACAACATCGGATACCGTCTCCTGCCTGTATACAAATGTTGGCTTTATAAACCGCAACGGTGAAGCTGTCCCTGTCGCACTGATGATGGATGTTACACCGATTGCGATTTCAAATAATAGTACTATTGCTTCATTAACGAATACGACCAATCCGAATTTCGGCTTTTTTACTGTATCTACCGGCCTTTGTAACATAGCAACAAACTTTTTGGATGTATTCGATGTCAATGTAACATTTTTAAATCAGAATGAAGTTGCAGATACTCTTCAGAGCCTTGCACAGGGTGGAAGCGGCATCAGTTATAGTGATCTGATGACGGACCAGCCAGACCAGTCCAAAAAAATCGTGGTAAATGGCACAACAATCCTTACTGATATTGATGGCATGGAGGGGATTGAATTTCAGGACGGCTTTGACAGCCTGAGCTTTCACCGCAACGCCAACGGCGACAGCGATGTAGCAAGATCAATCCGCGCCCAGTACCCGGATTACGACTACCAGTTCCTGCATTATACTGCAACCGGCACGGAGAACAGCCTTGGATATGTTTACGCAACAAGCAATATATCATATAATTCTTACGGGGCGAATATACGTGGGTTATATACCGGTGTGATTGCAACATTCAGTGGATCAAGTGTAAAGTATACTTTATCAATGTTCGGAATGAACTGCCGACATACGAATATAGAAAGAAAAATTGACAGCTATGCGCTTCCCTACTTCGATCATTTTGATGTCGTCTATAATTCCGGCAATACCCCGACAAACGGCGGAAGAGCTCCGTACTATTCGGACTTCCAGTCTGCGATCCAAAGCAGCCCGGACGGAGCAGATATGACAGCGACTACTGAAGTGACATTAATGGGTACTTATGATACTTCTACGATGGGTCACGCTTCGGGATGGAGTGCCATGCCGTGGACCCCGGAGCCGGACATTACCAAAAAGGTTTCTTTTGCTGCACCCTCTGCATCCGCAATGCCCGCCGCATCGGAGCTGTACGATTCTCTTGCAATGACGAATGCAGAAGCACATACAGACAGCTTCTACTACTATATTGATGTGGATGTACCTGTGATCGGTTCCAGAACACCGTATTCGACGCTGTCTGTCACGGACGATCTGGATAATATGATCGTGCGGACCTCGGATATTATGGTCTTTAAACGCCCGACCGACAGTAACACCTGGACGAATTGTACAAGTGAATGGACTGCCACGGAGGGTACCCCCAACGGCGCCTATACACCCTATACCTATACGGCACTGGACACAGCTTCTTCGGACTTCTATTATCATGTTTACCGGATCGTGCTGAAGTGCAGCTTCAATTCGACATATCTCAGCGATCCGTCATCCGTGGTTGCAAACGGAATTGCGGAAACGCAGCTCTCCACGGAGCCCACAAGACAGGCGCCGCACACGACCAAGACGGTCCCCGCAGTTGAAGCAGGAAAACCGGAAGCAGCCGATGCGGCACAGACTGCGGAGGAAAGTCGCGAGATCAAAGAAATTCCCGAGACCGTAGAGACTCCTGAGATCGTAGAAATTTCTGAGGCAAAAGAGCCGCAGAAGAAGCTCGAGGCGACGGACCTTGCACCTGCACCTACAGGAGAATCTGCACAGGCAATCGGTAACAGCCCCGTTGAGAAAGCCCAGGCGACTACTAAGACTACAATCACCTATTATCCAAACGGCGGCACGGGAACGATGGATGACGAATCGCACGCACCCGGGTCTGAGCAATATTTAAACTTCTGCTCCTTCACGCGCAACGGTTACCGCTTCATCGGTTGGGCAACCTCGGCGAATGCAACATCAATTACCTACACCGACCGTGCTAAGCTCACCTGGCCGGCTTCGAATACCAATCTTTACGCAATGTGGGCAAAAGAAAGTGACTGTGTCGCCCTTCGGTACTACGGCAACGGGACAACGACGCTAATAAGCGGAACTGTAAAAGAATCTGGTTATTATGTGCAGTACTACAAGTATGGCATGACCACACGGATGAGGTCTTTGTATTGGACGCCACCTGCCAATTGCACATTCGCCGGTTGGAATGCATATAACAATAACACCGGCAAGTGGTTATATACCGATGGATCAACATCCGAATGGCATTTCCCGGGTCAGCAGCCTGCAGGTTGGCGTCTTTATGAATTTGCGGATGGAGCGACAGTTTTTGGAATTTCCGCAGCAGGCCAAGCCATGTTTCTGTATGCTGTCTGGAAGCCTACCAATAGTTCAAGCACCAACCGCTTCAAGATTTCATACGAAGCCAACGGCGGCTACGGCACAATGGCAGATTCGAATTGTAGTGTTGCATCCGGAACGACATCCTACTATTATAGTCCTACAAGGTCGAACACATTTAAACGACCGGGCTGGACATTTATCGGCTGGACAGAATGGGTGGAGACGGGGAAACTGTGGGCGCATACAACCTCGAGTGGCTATACTTATACAGACGGCACAGCAGCCCAAATTGCGGCAAATAAACAGTATTACACTGTGTTTAACAATACTGAAGGCCGTACTCTTAATACCACATATCCGTATCACGTATTATATGCCCAATGGGCAAAGGTGTACTATCCGCAGTTCCCGAATGTGGTCAGCAGCGGCACCGCCCTCAAGGACATCCCAATCAACGGCAGAGTGGTTGCCAACAGACCGACCGGTACTGCCGGCATCCTTTCCGGGGTAACGGTGACCATAACAAACAGCAGCGGCACCTCGGTCTTTTCAAACTCCGCAACGGTCGCGGCGAATGTGGATTCGTATAATCTGCCCAACCTGTTTTCCGGAAATCCGACTGTCCTTCCGGATGGTACCTATACGGTAGAAGTCTCTGTAAAGACAAAGTATAATTCTCTGACCACGGATAATCCCGCAGTCCCAATTTATTCTCACACCTTCACCGTCGGCAAAACATATGATACGGAGCCGAGCGGAGGCGAAGCAGTCCTGCTGAACAATGATCCCAGCCAGCGCAACTACAATCAGGATGCTGCCATCAAGCCGGCAGGCACCTTTATGATCTTCCGCGCAAACGGCGATGCAGCCAATGCGGGCCGCTCGCTCACGGGAACCAATGCAGTGTTGGATACAACACCGGAATACTGCTTCAATCAGACCTTCCGTTTCGTGCTCGAGGGCGAGGGCACTATTTCCAATCCCTATTATTACGAGATCATCAATACCGAAACCGGGGAATATCTGACCGACAACGGAAAAGGAAACGCTGTCACCTTTTCGCTGCCCACCCGCAGCACAAATAATGCTGCGCAGCAGTGGCACCTGTATCAGAAAGATGGCGCAAACAACACCTATTATCTCTACAGCGGTCTGAACAACTACCTGACAGCATCTTCTGCAGGCAGTGCGACTACCGGAGCAGATGAGATCGGTTGGGTGCTTCGCGGCGTGACGATGACGGTCAACGAGGCAGTTGCCAACTATTCCATTGGCGGAACGAATCTTTCCCGTGAATCCAATGCCGTCAATGTCCGGATTGCTTACCCGGTGACCTACGAGTTTGGCTCCACCTCTGCAGATGTGGAGATCCCTGAGGAGCTCAAAGACATCCTGCCGAAGGATGACACCTACACCTTCTACGGCGATACCACGCAGGTCACCACGGAACTGGTAAGTCAGACGGATCCTTCGCAGACCGTCGGCATCAACGATACCTTCGTGGATGAAAACGGCATCACCTGGGTATATGATGTGCGCGATACCACCGGCGGCGATACTTCAACGGACTATGATCCCTCCGCTTCCAAGTCCGGCATCGACAATACCGGTTGGCAAAATACGGAAGGCACGGAAGAAACAGATGCAACCGTTGACTCCGACGGTGTCGTCACGACTACCATCACAACGGCAGACCAGCCGACCGCTCTGATCTCCTACTGGACACCGTATGCCCGCGTGTTCTATGAATGGGACGAGGACAGCATTAAACCGTCAGACGCCGATCAGCTCATCAAAGCCGTAAACAGCGACAAGACGAAGATTGAAGACACCGCGCTGATCCAGGTCGGCAAGACCGGCAATCAGATCAACAGCACCATCACCTCTGCTGACGGTGAATACATCTTCCTCGGCTGGTATCCCAGCAATGACGGCAATACTAAAACCGGCACAACGATCAGCTCCACAACCGACGGAGCGGTCGATGCAAACTCCAATGTTGCAAGCAAATCCTTTACAATGCCCGACAATAACGTGTACTTGGAAGGCCTGTGGGCAAAGAAGTATGTGGATTATATCCTCTACGACTATTCGCAGCAGATCAACTATACGCCGGTTA
>JAEDIZ010000095.1 GCA_016296635.1 Oscillospiraceae bacterium | reverse complement strand
CCATCAGCTCGATGCAGCGCTTGGAGACGAAGCGGTGGCTGGTGCCGTGGAAGCCGTAGCGGCGAAGATGATCTTCGGTGTAGTACTTGGTGGGGATTGCATAACGGTATGCCTTCGGGGGCATGGTCATGTGGAAAGCGGTATCGAAAACAGCAACCTGGGGCTTGCCGGGCATAGCCTTTTCGCAGGCCTCGATGCCCATCAGATTTGCGGGGTTGTGAAGCGGGCCGAGGGGGATGCAGTCGCGGATGGCCTGCTTGCAGGCTTCGTCAACGATGCAGCTGGCAACGAATCTGTCGCCGCCGTGGAGGACGCGGTGACCGACTGCGTCGATCTCATCAACGGACTTGATCACACCGTCAACCGGGTCGACCAGGATCGCCATGACGGATTCGATGGCTTCCTTGTGGGTGGGCATCGGGATGTCCTTGACAACCTTTTTGTCGGAGGCAGGAACCTTGTGGGTCAGTCTGCCGTCGATGCCGATGCGTTCGCAAAGGCCCTTTGCGGTGACGTCACCGGTTTCCGGGTTCATCAGCTGATACTTCAGGCTGGAAGAGCCAGCATTGATAACGAGAATGTTCATGTTTGAGTCACTCCTGTGTTTCATTTTTGTTAAGTTCGTGGTACAATATCCAAACTAGTAAACATGATACAATAAAATCCCGCAAGAAACAAGTGGTTTTGCGGAATTTTTGAGGGAGGCATCTGTTTTATGTGTGTCTGCGGCATTATCTGTGAATACGATCCCCTGCATAAGGGACATGAAAAGCAGATGCAGCTGATCCGCCGGCGTCTCGGGTCGGATACGGCAATCGTATGCGTCATGAGCGGGAACTTTACCCAGCGCGGAATGCCGGCGGTTTTTGATAAGACGGTTCGTGCCCGCGCGGCGGTTGAGACCGGTGCGGATCTCGTACTGGAGCTGCCGGTCACGCGGGTGCTTTGCTCGGCAGAAGGTTTTGCGGAGAGCGCTGTGGAGATCCTTGACCGGCTCGGCGTGATTGACAACCTTTGCTTTGGCTGCGAGAGCGGAGATAGCGATGCGATCCTGATTACAGCATCTGATTTATGTAAACCGGAATATGAAGAAGAGCTGAAAATGATCTTGCAGACCGGCGCAAGCTATGCAGCGGCTCGGCAGAAGGCACTGGAAAAACTGGGCGGAAACGGGAGCCTTTTGAAGGATCCGAACGATATTCTGGCGGTGGAATACTGCAGACAGCTGCTGAAAAGAAAAAGCCCGATCGAACCGATCGCCATTTTGCGCGAGGGCGGCTATCACGATGAAACGCCGGATTTGGAGAAGCCTTCCGCAACGGCGGTGCGTGCACTGCTGAAAGGCGGAGGGGACTGGCGAAGCTATGTTCCGGCGGGCTGCGTTCCGGTTTATGAAAATGCGGCGCAGCATGAATTTGCATGCGGAGAACGGGCAGTGCTGGCTCGGCTGCGATCGATGACGGATGAGGACTGGGAAAAGATTGCCCACGGCGGCGAAGGGCTTTGGTCAAAGGTCATGAAAGCTGCGCGTCAGGCGGGAAGCGTGGAAGAAATACTGGCGGCTGCCAAGTCAAAACGCTACCCGATGACAAGACTGCAGCGGATTGTGATGTGTGCATACCTCGGTATCACACAAGACGATTTATGTCGACCAGTATCCTATGTTCGCGCGCTGGCATTCAGCGAAACCGGAAGCAGACTACTGAAAAAGGCAAAAAAGATCGGCAATCTTCCAATCATCAATGCGGGGCAGAAGCCGAACGATCGTCTGTACTACGCAATCGAATCCCGTGCGGCTAGGCTTTACGGATTGTTTGCGGAAGACGATGCTGCCGTAAATGTGTCATTGGAAGAGAATATCCGAATATACAGAAAATAAGGAAAAGTGCCCGATGATGGGCGCTTTTCCTTTTATATGTTCGAATGAAAAACACTTGTGAGAACAGAAGAAAAGTGATATAATATTCAACAAAATTTCGGGGGTGAGGGCGTGGACTGCACAAGACTCCTGCAGGCAGGAAAACCCATTGTTTTATACGGCATGGGTGACGGCGGCGACCGCGTTCTTTCCTTTTTGCAGGAGAACGGCCTTGCGGCCTCCGGCGTTTTTGCCAGCGACGAATTCGTCCGCGGGCAGACCTTCCGTGGCTTCCCGGTTCTGACCTACGCGCAGGCGAAGGAACGCTTCGGAGATATGATTGTTCTGCTTGCCTTCGGCACCCATCTGCCGGAAGTTCTTTCACGGATTGAGCAAATTGCCTCGGAGCAGGAGCTGTACTGTCCGGATTTTCCGGTGGCAGGGGAGCAGCTTTTTACGGCAGAATTTTATGAGGAAAAACTGCCGCGCTTTGATGCGGTTTATGCCCGGCTGGCGGATGCGCAGTCCAGACTTGTCTTTGATAACACCATCCGCTATAAGCTGACCGGGGATATTTCTTATTTGCGTTCTTGCGAAACGACCGCGGAGGAGGCATACGAAAATATCCTGATGCTTCAACCGGGAGAGAGCCTTGCTGATCTCGGCGCTTACCGCGGTGATACGGCGGCGGATTTTGTACGCTTTTGCCCAAGCTATGCATCCATGGATCTTTTTGAGCCGGATGCATATACCTTCCGACATCTGCTTGAAAACTCAAAGAATTATGTCAACTGCAACTGTTGGAATCTGGCGACCTCCGATCATACGGGCAGCCTTCCGTTTTCCAGCCGGGGCGGGCGCAATTCTGCTGCAGGAAAAGCAGAGACCTTTGTGGCCTGTGACGGAGTTGATCATGTGCTGGCAGGCAGACCCGCAACCTTTTTCAACATCGATGTGGAAGGACATGAGCGGCAGGCGATTGCAGGTGCGGCGGAAACGATTCGAAGATGCGATTCGAAGATTCTGATTGCGGCCTACCACCGCAGTGAGGATTTTTTCGCGATTCCAGAGCAGGTTCTTTCCATTGTGCCGGATAAAAAAATCTATCTGCGCCACTTTCCGCAGCTTCCCGCCTGGGATACCAATTTTTACTTTGTCTGAAAGATGTGATACCTATGAAAATTGCTGATGTGCATGCCCATGTGTTCCCGGAAAAGATTGCCGAGAAGGCCTCCGCCTCCATTGGGGATTTTTACAACTGGAAAATCGAGCGTCCGGCCAGCATGGAAAGTCTGGCAAAGCATGAAGAGGAAGCCGGAATCAGCCGGTATGTGATATCCAGCTCTGCCGTGACTGCAAAACAGGTTTTTAATATCAATACCTTTATCGCGGAGGAAACCGCAAAGCGTCCGAACTGCCTTGGCTTCGGCTCTGTTTTTCCGGGCATGGACGGCATTGAGGAAGAACTTGACCGGATGCTGGAACTTGGACTGACAGGTATCAAGATCCATCCGGATTTTCAGAAGGTCTGCATTGATGACGAGAAGGGCGTCGATACCTACCGCGCCATTGCAAAGCGCGGTATGCCGGTGCTGTTCCATATGGGGGATTACCGGGACGATTTTTCCTCTCCCGAGCGGCTGACAAATCTACTGAGAAAGGTGCCGGATCTGCGCGTGATTGCCGCGCATTTCGGCGGCTGGACGGTATGGGAGGAATCCTACAACCATCCTCAGCCGGAGCATGTCATGTATGACACCTCTTCTACGCTGTTTTTGGTGGAGGATGCGTTTGTCCTGCGGATGATTGAACGATTCGGCCCGGAACGGCTGATGTTCGGCACGGATTTCCCAATGTGGTCACCGAAGAAGATTGCAGAAAAAATGATGACGCTCGGACTGGACGAAAAGACGCTGGAAAGAATTTTTTACGGAAATTATATGTCCTATTTCGGCCTTTCGGATGACGGGAGCGAAAATTGAGCAGGAGCGGAGAAAAGAGGGAAAGAATGTATCAGATCGGTGTAGACATTGGCGGGACGAATATCAAGGTCGGTCTTGTTGATGAGAATATGAAGATCGTGCAGCGCGAGACGATTCCGTTTCCGCATACAACGGCAGAGGATACCGCCGGGAAAATTGTGCAGGCGGCCATGCAGATGCTGAATAAGCAGGGGATCGGGCTTGCACAGACGGAGTCGTTCGGCGTTGTTGTTCCGGGCTCTATTTCGGAAAATGCGGATACGGTTGTGGATGCGCATAACCTTGACTTTCATGATGTGCCGCTGAAAAAGCTTCTGCAGGAGCAGTTGCCGGGGATTCCGGTATATCTTGCCAATGACGCGGATGGTGCCGCGCTGGCAGAGCTTTATGCAGGCGCTTTCAGAGGCTGCCAGACGGCGGTTTTGATGACGCTGGGGACGGGACTCGGCGGCGGCATTATCCTGAACGGCAGGCTGTTCTGCGGCGGCATGCGCCACGGCGTTGAGCTTGGGCATATCCTTCTTGTGGCAGGCGGAGAAAGCTGTACCTGCGGCAACCGCGGCTGCGCGGAGGCTTACTGTTCTGCCTCGGCATTGGCAAGAGCGGGCAGAAAAGCCATGCAGATGCATCCGGATAGCCTGTTATACACGAGGTCAGAGGGAAATACGGACGCGGTAGACGCAAAATTTATTACAGACTGTGCAAAGGACGGCGATGCAGCGGCAGCGGCAGTTTTTGACGAGTATGTGGAGCATTTGAGCGCAGCCTGTGCTTCCATCTTCAACCTGCTTGACCCGGAAGTGATCGCCATCGGCGGCGGTGTTTGCGCAGCGGGCGAGTTCCTTTTTGAGCCGCTGCGGGAAAAAACTACGGAAAAATGCTTCTATCGCAACCATGGTACAATCCTTCCGGCGCAGCTTGCCAATAATGCCGGCATGATTGGCGCAGCCATGCTGCATCAGAATGCAAATAAATAAAAAACAGATTATCTGGAGGTAAAAATATGATTCGAGTAGATCTTTCCGGTACGAAAAAGTTCGTTTCCGGGAAATTTGACAAGCAGGCAGCTAAGGCTGCGCTGGATATGCTGGTAAACGGCACCGGCGAGGGCAACGATTTTATCGGCTGGGTCAACCTGCCGGTAAACTATGACAAGGAAGAGTTTGTCCGCATTCAGAAGGCGGCAGAAAAGATCAAGGCCAATTCCAAGGCTTTGGTCGTTGTCGGCATCGGCGGAAGCTATCTGGGCGCAAGAGCGGTGGTCGAACTGCTGAAGAGCCCGAACTACAATGCCCTTTCCAAGAACACGCCGGACATCTATTTTGCAGGCAACGGCATCTCTGCCGATGCAGTATTGCAGATCATTCAGATGATCGGTGACCGGGATTTTTCCGTCAACGTAATCTCCAAGTCCGGCACTACCACGGAGCCTGCGATTGCGTTCCGTATTTTCAAGGAACTGCTGGAAAAGAAGTACGGCAAGGAAGGCGCGAAGGAGCGTATCTTTGCTACCACTGACAAGGCTCGCGGCGCACTCAAAACGCTGGCAACGCAGGAAGGCTACGAAACCTTTGTTGTTCCCGATGATGTGGGCGGCCGTTACAGCGTGCTGACGGCAGTCGGTCTGCTGCCCATTGCCTGCTGCGGCATCGACATTGAAAAGCTGATGCGCGGTGCGCAGGCAGAGCGCGAATGCTGCATGAGCCAGGGCGTAGACAGCGCAGCCGTGCAGTACGCCATGTCCAGACAGTATTTCGCTGCGGACGGCAAGACGGTCGAGATCCTTGCGGCTTACGAGCCTGCATTCCGATTTATGGCGGAATGGTGGAAGCAGCTCTACGGCGAGTCCGAGGGCAAGGACGGCATCGGCATTTTCCCTGCATCTGTCGATCTGACACCCGATCTGCACTCCATGGGCCAGTACATTCAGGATGGCCGCAGAATGCTGCAGGAGACTGTGGTGTTCTTTGATGAAACCGAAGCATCTTTGCAGGTTCCTTCCGATGAAGCCAATCTGGACGGCCTCAATTATCTGGCTGGCCGCGAACTGAGCTACATCAACCAGAAGGCCATGGAGGCCACCAAGGCTGCGCATATCGATGGCGGCGTGCCCGTTACCGAGATACGTATGCCGAAAAACTGCGCGGAGGCAGTCGGCGCACTCATCTATTTCTTTGAGTTTGCCTGCGGCGTTTCCGGCTATATGTCCGGCGTTAATCCCTTCAATCAGCCCGGCGTGGAAGCATACAAGAAGAATATGTTCAGACTGCTTGGCAAGCCCGGTTATTGATCCAAAGAAAAGTATTACCCGCCGAAAAGGAATTCTCATTCCTTTTCGGCGGGTAATTTGTTGCTAAAACCCGATATGTCTGCAAAAACGGTTGGACTGCACGGATGTATTCAGGCGGTTCATTACCTGAAATTATTTACTCCGCCAGATATGCTGGCAGGAACCAGTCAATAAACTCCGTGGGCTCCGAAACAACACCGCGGGTGGTGTAGGCGGCGGTACTCTTGAAGAGAACTGGCGTGATGTAGCCACGCTCGCACAGACGCTTGTAGAGGTTGTAGGAGTTGCCCGTGTTGGTGAGCATCATGCTGCAGAGGCTCTGCATGGTACTGTCGCTCAGACCGCCGACGCAGAGACTGTTGCCGTATGTAAAGAACGGCGTGAGATCGTAATTGTTGGAAAGACGGACTTCGCCGTAATACAGATCGAAGTTGCCCAGCTGCAGGGCGGTGCGGTATTCCGAATACTCCATGGTTTTCAGCTCCAGATTGCAGCCGAGCAGGTTCAGGGAAGCAACGATGTCAGTCGCGGCCTGGACGCGCTGGTAGTTGGAGGAACAGACGATCATGGTGCCGGAAACCGGCACATTATAGCCAAGGGAAGGCACATACAGATCCAGAATTCCATCATGATCCATATCGCTTACGCTGGCGTTTTCCAGCTGCTGAAGACAGCTCGGCAGGTCATAGGCGTAGGTGGAAGCCAGGTGCGAATCGTAGAAGCTTGCCTGCGGAGAGCAGGGAAGCACGGCAGCTTCCGCAAAACCGCCCATCCGGTGCTGCACGATCTTTTCACGGTCAATGGCATAGGTGATGGCGCTGCGCAGACCGTAGTTGGAAAAGACCTTGCTTTCAAGATTATAACCGACATACTGCATGATGGTCGTGGTTTCGTTCCAAAGCTCGTAGTCATTATGGAAGCCGGCAAAGGCGGCAGAGTTGGGATCGGTCAGAACAAGGTTGACATTCTGATATTCAAAGTTGTCGCGGATATCGGCTGTTGTTTCTGCATCTGTGATGGAGATCTCGGGATATTCCACAAGCGCGGGGCCTGACTGCCACCAGTCTGCGTTCCGGATCAGCTTGTTGCCGCGGTAGGCATACGGACCGGTACCGGGAGGATAGTTTCCGGGGTCAGAGCCGGAGGGGATGATGGGGAAGTCCAGAAGTAGCGGCAGCAGCTCGCAGGAATGCGTGGTTGTGAAGCTGACGGTATAGTCACCGACGATATCCACACTTTTGATGTTGCGGAAGCGGTTTCCATAATAGAATGAGCCGCGGGCTGCGGCGAGGGAATCGACAACATCCTGCGCCATAAGTGCCTGCCCGTTGTGAAAACGGACATTCGGGCGCAGAGAAACCGTGGTTGTGAGTCCGTCCTCCGAAACGCTCCATGCGGCTGCAAGGATACCGACGGGACGGCATTCTTTTGTGATTGCAAACAGCGGCTCATAGATGAAGGAAAGAAAGACGCGGTTATTCAGACTTTCACAGTTGTAGGGGTCAAGTCCGTACTCCCGCTGAATGGCAAGACCGAAGGACTCGACTTCAGAGTAGACCTCGGTGACGATGGCGGTGGTCTGCGGGCCTTTGGATCCGTCTTCTCCGGCTTCGGCGGCGCGCTTTTCTTCTTCAATCTGTTCTTCTGTCCGGAATTTGTCTGTAAACCAACTGAGATCGATGCCGGAGCAGCCGCACAGAAGGCTCAGAACCAGCGTGAGCGCCACGCAGGAAAGCAATTTCTTTTTCAAACGGAATCCTCCTTCAGACAGATGACTGCGGCCAGCGAACCGCGCGCCTGCCCGGTGATACGATGCGACCAGAATCGGTCGGGCTGACATTTGGTGCAGTCAGGACTGATGTCAACAGTTTCGACACCTGCTTTCTGCAGCCAGAGCCGGTTGCATTCTTTCAGGTCTAC